>JBGSQC010000278.1:0-7276 GCA_041738295.1 Zhengella sp.
CGCCTCGTCGGAGGCGACTGCCGCCATCATCTCGGTGGCAATCGAGCCCGGACCGATGGCATTGACGCGAATGCCATGAGGCGCAAGCGACAGCGCCATCACCTTGGTCAGCTGGTTCACGCCGCCCTTGGAGATGGAATAGGGCACCTGGTTGGCAATGGCGAAGACGCTGTTGACCGATGACATGTTGACGATGGCGCCGGGCTTTTCGCCGGCTTCCACGGCGACCACCATCGCGCGCGCCACTTCCTGGCCCATCAGGAACGAGCCCTTCAGGTTCACCCCCAGCACGCGGTCGAAATCCTCTTCCTTCAGGTCGAGGAATTCCGCGCCATGGATGATGCCGGCATTGTTGACCAGCACGTCGATGCCGCCAAGGGCATCCAGCGCATTGGCCACCAGATTGTGCACGTCGAGCTTGCGCGACACGTCGCATTTGATGAACCGGACATCGCCCTCGCCCGACAGGTCCTTGACCGCCGCCTTGCCGCGCTCCTGGTCCATGTCGGCGATGATGACCCTCATGCCTTCGCGGACAAAGCGGGTGGCGATGGCAAGGCCGATGCCGCTTGCAGCCCCGGTGACGATGGCGCGTTTGCCTGTAAGGTTCATGGACTCTGCCTCCTTTGATGTGGCGGGAACCTGCATCCAAGGGCCCAAAAGGTCAAGAAGCCGGAATGCCTCGGATGAACCTTCCAGAGATCCCGATCCACAGACTTTGGTCCGAAAATTCTGCCGACCTCTGCCAATTGAGAAGACTTGCCGACCAGCCTAAAAGAAAGCCGGAGGATGCGGATGTTAATGCAGTTGCGGCGGCAGATTGACCATTGGAGCCTGCTGACGCGTTTCAGCGTTGCAGGCGGCATTGTCATGCTTTTCGTGACGGCTGCCATCGGTCATCTTGTCGCTTCAACCGTCAGCAAAAACATGGTCCATGCCACGGCCGCGGCCACGGCCCTGTTCATGGACAGCTTCATTGCACCACTGGCGCAAGAACTGACAGAAAGCGACACCCTTTCAATCGGACCTGTCCGGGCCTTGGATGAACTGGCCGGAAACCCGTCGCTGAAAGACCGCGTCGTTTCCATCAAGATATGGAAGGCTGACGGGCTGGTGGCCTATGCCAGCGACACCGCGCTTATCGGGCAACATTTTCCTGTAGGCGACGGGTTGGCACGTGCCTTTGCCGGAAACGTCACGGCGTAGCTGGGGAAACTCGACGAAGCCGAAAGCCATGGCGAACGGTCGCTCGGACCGGCCTTGCTCGAAATCTACAGTCCCATCCGCGAAAGCTGGAGCGGTGAGGTGATTGCAGTGGCGGAGTTCTACGAGAACGCCGAGAACCTCAACGCAACCGTGATTCAGGCCCGCCTGACCAGCTGGCTGTTGGCAACACTGGCAGGAGCGCTGGTCTTCCTGACACTCTTCGGCATTGTCAGGTCCGGCAGCCGCACCATCAGTCTGCAACGTCAGGATCTGGAGCGGCGAGTGGCCGAACAACAGCGCATGGGCATTGAGAATGCGCGCTTGCGCCGCCGTGCCGAGCGCGCGTCAGGACGTGTCAGCGATCTCATCGAACAACAATTGCGCCGGGTCAGTGCCGACTTGCATGACGGGCCGGCCCAACTTGTCGGTCTGGCAGCTCTCAGGCTGGATGCCGTTCGCCGGGCCACGAGTGACCAGGATCGCCATGAGGAGCTTGCATCCCTGGAGCACATCATGGGCGAAGCAGTCAGGGACATCCGGGCCATCTGCCGTGGTCTGTCCCTGCCGGAACTGGCCGGTTTGAGTTTGGCCAAGGTGGCCGAGAGAGCTGTCAACAGCCATGAAACGCGCACGGGCACAACGGTCAGTCGCACCTTCGCGCTCAGCCAGGATGAAGCGCCCCATCCCGTCAAGACCTGTCTCTACCGCTTCCTCCAGGAAGGGCTCAGCAATGCAGCAAGGCATGCACCGAGAACAACGCCTGCGGTAGCCGTTTCATGCAATGGCAATGTGCTGGAAGCCGAAATTTGCAACACACTCGCCGATACCGGAAATGACAATCAAGCAATCCGCGCAAAGCCGGATGGCGGACTCGGACTTCCGGGCCTGAAGGAGCGCATCGAAAGCCTTGGCGGTCATTTCGGCTTTTCGACCACCGGCGGACGAGCCCGCCTGGATATGCAAATCGACATCAAGGGAGGAGCCTTCACCGATGGCTGAAAGCCGGATCATCATCATTGACGACCACCCGCTCTACCGTTCCGGTGTGGTTCGCACACTGGCGTCGGAGACCGATTTCAAGATCGTCGGCGAAGGCGGATCCGCCGACGATGCACTGGAACTGTGCGCCCGTGCAAAGCCAGACATTGCGCTTCTGGATATTTCCATGCCGGGCGGCGGCATTGAAGCCGCGCGCGCCATTTCCCGTGACTATCCCGATGTCGCAATCGCCATGCTGACAGCCTCGGAGGAGGATGACGACATCCTGGATGCCATGGGAGCCGGCGCGCTTGGCTACGTGCTCAAGGGCGTAAGTGCGCAGGAACTGGTCTCCGTCGTGCGGACAGTGGCAAAGGGCGGCTCCTATGTCTCGCCCTCCCTCGCCGGCCGCCTTCTCATGACAATGCGGCAGGAGCGCAACAACGAAGGAAAGTCCGATCCGCTGACAACCTTGAATGCCCGCGAGGAAAGCATCTTGCGCCTTGTCGCGAAGGGAATGAGCAACAAGGAGGCGGGGCTGGAACTCGGACTTCAGGAAAAGACGATCAAGCACTACATGACAGCGATCCTGCAGAAGCTGCAGGTGCGCAACCGCACGGAGGCTGCGGTGCTGGCGCGGCGCCACTGGGAGAAAGGCAAGGCCTGAAACGAGGGCTACTTCCGGCCCTTTCGCCGGGCTGCATATTCCAGCCGGGTCCAGTCAGACCGCCTTGGCTTGCGCTTGGTGATGACCCGGTTGCGCCGGTCTATGAGCCGGTAGATATTTCCCGAGATGCTCTCGCTCCACCCGTCGGCATAGTTGACCGTGATCGAGCCGGGTTGCTGCTCGGCCGAACGAACCGCACCAAGCCGCCCCAGCGCATCCTGATAGCTTTCCATCCCGGTCGTGCCGCGATCTCGGCCTTTGGAATCATTGCCGGAGGAATCGCTGTCGTTGGAATCATCGCTGTCGTTATCGCTGTGGCCGTCGCTGTCGCTGTCGGAATCCGAATCCGAGTCACTGTCGGAATCGCTTCCAGACTCCCCGTCCTTGCTGTGGGCAACAGAAAGTCCGGGAAATTCATTGAGAGTGGTGGAAGGAGAAGAAAGCAGGGCAGGAAGCAGCAGGAAGGCAAAGACGGCCAACAGGCGCAATGCAAACTGCGTGCGCGAGTTTGACTCCGATTTCCGGTGACGCTTGTCTTTGGTGCTAACCATGTCGTCTCACCCGCCAAGGGGCCAATCGGTTGAATGAAATCTCAGGTCCGGCATTTCACAGTTCTCCTGCGGGTAAAGCAAGAGCTGCCGGCTTTCGCCGGCAGCTTGCGTTATCCGTCCACGATGGGGGTGAGAAGACGGAAAACGCGTACCGTCAGGGTCACTGGTGGTTCGGGCCGTCATCGGTGCCACGTCCGCGGCGGGTGTGACCCGGTGCGTCGTCAGTGCCACGTCCGCGACGGACATGACCCGGCGCATCGTCAGCGCCACGTCCGCGGCGCACATGGCCCGGCGCATCGTCAGTACCACGTCCGCGGGTACGCGCCTGGTTGCGGTTGCCACCGCGGTTCTGCTTGGCCTGCGCCTCGGACTTGCTGAAAGCGGGACCGGACGCCGTGAGTTCGACGCTGACGGGAACGACGGCAAGGCCGGCTGCAATGGCAAGCATGGACAGGCCGGAAATAAGTCGGGATGCGATCTTGGTCATGGGAACCTCCTTTGAATGAGGACCGGAACGCTTCTGCGCTGCGGCCTGGAGGAACCATCTGCGGAAACGGGTGCTGATGCGATACGTCCCGGACCCCTGCGCCAGCCTCGTCGGACCGCAGTCGCCTGTTCTCTCGGACTTCCGTCTGAAAAGCGCCGGACACCGCCCGCCAAGGGTCCGGTGGATGCGGCTCAGACCACCAATCCGATGCCGCGGGACTTCAGCGCCGCGCCGATCTCGTCAAGCACGTCCGGCTCGTCAATGGTGGCGGGCATCGACCAGGCTTGGGCATCGGCGAGTTTCTGCATGGTGGACCGCAGCACTTTGCCGGACCGTGTCTTGGGCAGTCGCTTCACTGTTATCGCGGTGCGGAAGGCGGCAATCGGGCCGATCTTGTCGCGCACCATCTGCACGACCTCGGCCTCGATCTCGCCCTGCTCGCGATTGACGCCTGCGTTCAGCACGATGAAGCCGCAGGGAAGCTGGCCCTTCAATTCGTCGGCGACGCCGATGACCGCGCATTCGGCCACATCGCGATGTTCGGCGATCACCTCTTCCATCGCACCGGTCGACAGGCGATGGCCCGCGACGTTGATGATGTCGTCGGTGCGCGACATGATGTAGAGGTACCCGTCCTCGTCCATGTAGCCCGCATCAGCGGTCTTGTAGTAGCCGGGGAACTCCGTGAGATACGCGTCGATGAAGCGCTCGTCGGCGTTCCACAGCGTCGGCAGGCAGCCCGGTGGCAGCGGCAGGCGCACCACGATGTTGCCCATCTCATTGGGGCCGATCTGCATTCCGGCATCATCGACAATGTCGATCTTGTAGCCCGGAACGCGCAGGCCGGGCGAACCATATTTGACCGGCATCAGCCCCGGTCCTACCTGGTTTCCAACCATCGGCCAGCCGGTTTCCGTCTGCCACCAATGATCGAGCACCGGCACGCCGAGATGGCGCTCGGCCCAGCGGATCGTGTCCGGGTCGGCGCGCTCGCCCGCCAGATAGAGCGTGCGGAAATGCGACAGGTCGTACTTTTTCACCAGCAGCCCGTCGGGATCCGCCTGCTTGATGGCGCGGAACGCGGTCGGCGCGGTGAACTGCGAGACCACCTTGTAGTCCGCCATCACCCGCCACAGCGTGCCGGCATCGGGCGTGCCAACCGGCTTGCCCTCGAACAGGATGCCCGTCGCGCCATGCAGCAGCGGTCCGTAGACAATGTAGGAATGGCCGACCACCCAGCCGACATCCGACACACCCCAGAACACTTCACCGGGTTTGACGCCGTAGAAATGCTCCATCGACCATTTGACCGCCACCATGTGGCTGCCATTGTCGCGCACCACGCCCTTGGGCTGGCCCGTTGTTCCCGATGTGTAGAGGATGTAAAGCGGATCGGTGGTGGCAACCGGCACAGGATCGACCGTGCGGCCCTCGGCCAGCGCCGGATCGACCAGCGCGCGATAGTCAAGATCGCGGCCCTCAATGAGGCTCGCTTCGCGCTCGGGCCTTTGCAGGATCAGGCAGAAATCCGGCTTGTGACGCGCAATGTCAATCGCGCCATCCAGCATCGGCTTGTACTCAACGATGCGGCCGGGCTCCAGCCCGCAGGACCCGGCGATCACTGCCTTGGGCGCAGCATCATCGATGCGGGTGGCGAGTTCGCGCGCCGAAAATCCGCCGAAAACGACAGAATGCACGGCGCCCAGCCGCGCACAGGCGAGCATGGCGAAGGCCGCTTCCGGCACCATCGGCATGTACAAGATGACGCGGTCACCCTTCGAAATGCCCTTGTCGGCCAATACAGCGGCCAGCGCATTCACTTCAGCCAGCGTCGCGGAGTAGCTGTACTGTTCCTTGCGGCCGGTCATCGCGCTGTCATAGATCAGCGCGGTCTGGTCGCCGCGCCCGGCAGCAATCTGGCAGTCCAGGCAATTGTAGGACGTGTTGCAGGTGCCGCCGGTGAACCAGCGGCCATGCACGCCCATCTCGGGATCGAAGATCTTCTCCGGTGGCGTGAACCAGTCGATCTGGCGGCCCGGTTCTTCCCAGAACCCGACGGGATCGGCTTCCCACTGGCGGTAGATGTCCCAATAGCGTGAGGTCATCGGCACTCCTGTTGGGCGCAAGACCGCAGCCGGTACGCCCGTTCGGTCGTCCTGACTACACGATTTTTGCTGCGATGCAACATCGCCATTCGGCGCAATCGCTTGACGCAGCGCCACTGCGCGGGCAGCAAGGGTGGGCACAGGACGCCGCAATGCCCAAGATTCTCACCCTGATCATCCTAGCCATGATGGTGGTTCACCTGATCCGCCCGCTCGGCTTGCCGGGCCTCAGAAAGCGCAAGGATTTCTGGAAGCTCGCCGTCATCGCCATCGCCGCCATGATGGTGACGTTGCTGATCAGGCCGGGCGGCTAGGCCGCGCGCTTCTCCAGCACGGCAATCTGGCGGGCCAGATGCTGCCCCCAGGCCGCATAGCCGGAAACGCCGGCATGGAAGCCGTCATGGCAGAAGCCGTCCGCCTGCACGTCCTGCAATTCCTGCAGCACGATGGCCCCGCGCTCCCGGCACAGCTGAACGCCCTTGGCGCTGATTGCATCGGCGCGGATGTCGAGGATCTGCGCCAACGCCTTCGGCATGGCCGGCACGCAGCGCATGTCGATCATCGGCGCCCAGAAGATGGTTGCCTGCGGAAAACGCGTGCGCAGCGCATAGAGCAGCGTGCCGAATTCACGCTTGAAGCGGGAGACCGAGTGAAAATTCTTCATGTCATTGGTGCCGAGCGAAATCGCCACATGGGTCCAGTCGCAAGGGCTCACATGCGGCACGACATGATCACGCACGGCGGCAGATGTCGCCGAATTGGCCCCCGCCGCCCGCCAGAGGACAGGCCGCCCGGTCTCGGCATTGAGCGCCAGCGCCATCTGAGCGGCAAGGCCGTGGCTTGTATCGTCCACGCCGACACCGGCAGCTGAACTGTCACCGATCACCAGCAGGCGGATGGGGGCACCATCGCCCGCAATCTCGCCGGTCACCGGGCCCGGAGGCGTCGGCAGGCGCGGCGTCCTACTGCGGACAGCAATGCCCTGCCAGGCATAGACCGGCAGGGCCAAGTAAGTGGCCAGATAGGCGAGTTTGCCGTAACGCTGTGTCATGGCGTGGTCATCAAGCCTTGAGGGCTTCAACGCCCGGCAGCGGCTTGCCTTCCATCCATTCGAGGAAGGCTCCGCCTGCCGTCGAGATGTAGGTGAAATCATCCGCCACACCGGCATGGTTGAGCGCAGCCACCGTGTCGCCGCCACCGGCAACCGAGACCAGCTTGCCTTCGACCGTGCGCGCGGCGGCAGCCTTGGCGGCAGCAACGGTTGCTGCATCAAACGGCGTCA
>JBGSQC010000299.1:0-6536 GCA_041738295.1 Zhengella sp.
GGCCTCGTCAATGCCATACTGCGCTCCATGGCGCGCGGCGGTCCGCGTGCACTGGAAGCTGCCCTCCACCAGACCCGCGAGGCGCCCGACTGGTTCGTTGCCCGGCTCGAAGCCGATTACGGGCGCGAAGAGACCAACGCCATCCTTGCCATGCACCGCCTTGAGGCGCCCATTGATTTCACAGTGAAATCGGAGCCGGAGAAATGGGCCGAGGCCTTTGGCGGCCATGTGCTGCCGACAGGCTCGGTCCGCGTCGTCCATATGGATGGGCCCGTCACAGCCCTGCCCGGTTTCGCGGAAGGGGAGTGGTGGGTTCAGGATGCTGCCGCAGCCCTGCCCGCCCGCATGATGGGTGACATCAAGGGCAAACGCGTGGCCGATCTCTGCGCCGCGCCGGGCGGCAAGACGGCTCAGCTGGCGCTTGCAGGGGCTCACGTCACCGCGCTTGATCTTTCCGCCAACCGGCTGAAGCGGCTGAACGAAAACCTTGCCCGGCTCGGACTTGAAGCCGACACGCTGGTCTCGGACCTGCGCAAGGCCGAACCGCCTGAACTCTTTGATGCGGTGCTGCTCGATGCGCCCTGTTCGTCCACCGGCACTGTGCGCCGTCACCCCGACATTCCCTGGACGAAATCCGCTGAGGAAATCGAGAAGCTGGCCGCGCTCCAGTTTGATCTTCTGGGCCACGCGGTGCGCCTGACCAGGCCCGGCGGCACCATTGTCTTTTCCAATTGCTCGCTCGACAAGGCAGAGGGCGAGGCCATGATTGCCCGGTTCCTGGCCTCCCGCGATGATGTGGAACCAAGCCCGCTTGCCGCTGGTGAAGTGCCCGGAACGGAAGACTTCATGACGCCGGAAGGCTGGCTTCGGACAACGCCATCGGGTTGGCCGGCCAAGCCTTGGCAAGCCGGCGGACTGGACGGGTTCTTCGCCGCCCGGCTCGTCCGCAAGTCCTGAAATCACCACCAGCTTTGGTGAGTGATCTTTTCGGCTTCGCATAAAGTCGCAGATCGACTAGCTTGTTTCCGTGGGGATACCGAGGAGGGAACGGGGTTTGGCGAGCGCCGCTGGCGACAATCCGCATCTGTGGGGGTTGGTCCTGCGCGAATACTGGCGCCGGACGCGCCGGCGCATTCGTGTCGGTCCGCTCTATCGCTGGCGCTTTTCCGGGCGCACGCCCGAGCGCGTGCTGATTGCGCCGCCCGATCTGCGCCCCTCGGATGCCCATCTCGCCAGCGAAATCTATGCCGGGCGCTTCCTGCTGGGCGGCCATGTTGTTGAAACCGGTGGCGAATCACCCTTCCGGCTCGACATTGCCAATGGCCCCTGGAACGAGGCACTGCATGGCTTCAGCTGGCTGCGCCACATGCGCGCTGCCGGAACCGATCTGGCGAGCGCCAATGCGCGCGTGCTGGTGCGCGACTGGATCCTGACCCATGGCAACCAGGTGGCGGGACTGGCCTGGCAGCCGGGCATCACCGCCACGCGCATCATCGCCTGGCTCCAGCACTCCACCGTGGTCCTGCAGGGTTGCGAACTGCCTTTCTACCGCGCTTATCTGCGGTCGCTGGCCATTCAGCTGCGCTATCTCAGGACCATGGCCGCCGACATGGCCGATGGCGAAGACCTGCTCAGGGCGCGCATCGCCCTTGCCTTGGCCAGCCTGTCGCTGCCGCAGTCGCAATCCAGCATGCGGGTCGCCGCCCGCAATCTCTCGCGCGAACTGGAAGCCCAGATCCTGGCCGATGGCGGCCATGTCTCGCGCAGCCCGGTTGCCGTCCTTGACCTGCTGGCCGACCTATTGCCGCTGCGCCAGACCTATGCCAACCAGGGCGAAACGCCGCCAGACGCTCTCATGGGTGCGGTCGAGCGCATGCTGCCCATGCTGCGTTTCTTCCGCCATTCCGATGGCAATCTCGCCCGCTTCAACGGGGTCGGCGCCACCAGCCCGGACCACATCCTGGCCGTGCTCCAGCATGACGAGACGCAAGGGTCGCCGCTGCTTCACGCGCCCCATTCCGGCTATGACCGCCTGTCGATGGGCGGGGTGACTGTCATCGCCGACACCGGCAAGGCACCGCCTGTCGATGTGGCGGGCAATGCCCATGCCGGCTTCCTGTCGTTTGAAATGTCGGCTGGGCGCCATCATTTGATCGTGAATTGCGGGGTGGACCGTTTCGGCCCGGACGACTACCGCCCGCTGTCGCGCGCCACCGCCGCCCATTCCACCGCTACGTTGAATGACCGCTCTTCGGCACGCTTTTCCAACGATGGCTGGCAGCGTGATATGATCGGCTCGCCGCTGGTTGACGGACCACGCAAGGCCGGCTCGATCCGCGAGGACAATGCCGGACTGCAAGGCTTCACCGCCTCCCATGACGGCTACGTCAGCCGCTTTGGCGTGATCCATGAGCTCCGTCTGGCCCTGCGCGAAAACGGCGTCATCCTCGACGGGGCGGACCGGTTTCACCGCCCGGACGGCAGCGCGCCGAAGCAGGGCAAGGATGCGGTGGCGCTGCGCTTCCATGTTCACCCGGATGTGGCCATCTACAAGGATGAGCACGGCCAGGTGACGCTGGCGGCGCCGGGAGGAGAGACATGGGTTTTCACCTGCAACGGACCACCGCCGCTGATCGAGGATTCCATCTTCTTTGCCGCGCTTTCAGGGCCGGTGCGCACCCGCCAGTTCGTGCTCTCCTTCAATGCATCCGAAACGCCGGAGGTTCATTGGCGGCTGACACGCGTGGCGACCGGAAGCTGACCATCTGTTTTTTGGCCCTTGGGATGATTGGAACGCGGCGCGCCCTGTGCTAGGGCGCGGCCTTGTTCCATTCCCTCCCGGCATGAATGCGAAGGACCACCGGCATGGCCGTCCAATCCAAGAAGATCCCCGCCCCAGACCTCGTCACCATCCGCCGTGCGCTGCTTTCGGTTTCCGACAAGACCGGCCTGGTCGATCTGGCACGCGCCCTTGCCGGCCGCGGGGTCGAACTGCTCTCGACCGGCGGTACCGCCAAGGCGATCAAGGAAGCCGGCATTCCGGTCAAGGACGTGTCCGACGTCACCGGCTTTCCCGAGATCATGGATGGCCGTGTCAAGACGCTGCATCCTTCCGTCCATGGCGGACTCCTGGCCATCCGCGACGATGCAGAGCATGTCGAGGCGATGAAGGCCCATGGCATTGAGGGTATCGACCTTGCGGTCATCAACCTTTACCCGTTCGAAGCCGTGCGCTTTGCCGGCGGCGACTATCCCTCGACGGTGGAAAACATTGACATTGGCGGCCCGGCCATGGTGCGCGCCTCGGCCAAGAACCACGCCTATGTCTCGATCCTGACCGATCCCGCCGATTACGCCCGCGTGATTGCCGAGATGGAGGCCAACAACGGTGCGGTCACCCACCGCTTTCGCCAGGAAATGGCCGCAAAGGCCTTTGCCCGCACCGCCGCCTATGACGCCGCGATCTCCGGCTGGTTTGCCGAAACACTTGAAATAGAGGCGCCGCGCCACCGCGCGTTTGGCGGAGGGCTGCACTCGGTGATGCGCTATGGCGAGAACCCGCACCAGAAGGCGGGCTTCTACCTGACCGGCGACAAGCGTCCGGGCGTCGCCACCGCCGTCCAGCTTCAGGGCAAGACGCTCTCCTACAACAACATCAACGACACGGACGCGGCCTTCGAGCTGGTCGCCGAGTTTGATCCGGCGCGCACGGCTGCCGTCGCCATCATCAAGCACGCAAATCCCTGCGGCGTGGCCGAAGGCGCCAACCTTGTGGAAGCCTATCTGAATGCACTGCGCTGCGATCCCGTGTCGGCCTTTGGCGGTATCGTCGCGCTGAACGGCCTGCTGGATGCTGAAGCCGCCACAGAAATCGTCAAGATTTTCACCGAGGTGATCATTGCACCCGACGCCACCGACGAGGCCCGCGCCATCGTGGCCGCGAAAAAGAACCTGCGCCTGCTGGTGACCCGCGGCCTGCCCGATCCGCGTTCGCCCGGCATCATCGCCAAGTCGGTCTCTGGCGGCCTGCTGGTTCAGGGCCGCGACAATGGCGTCGTTGATGATCTGGATCTCAAGGTGGTGACCAAGCGCGCCCCGACGGACAAGGAGATGGCCGATCTGAAGTTCGCCTTCCGCGTCGCCAAGCACGTCAAGTCGAACGCCATCGTCTATGCCCGCGATCTTGCCACCGTCGGCATTGGTGCCGGCCAGATGAGCCGGGTGGATTCCGCCCGCATCGCCGCCCGCAAAGCGCTGGATGCGACCGAGGCTGCAGGCCTTGCCGAGGCACTGACCAAGGGCTGCGTGGTGGCCTCCGACGCCTTCTTCCCCTTCGCCGATGGCCTTCTGTCGGCCGTGGAAGCGGGCGCGACGGCAGTCATCCAGCCCGGCGGATCAATGCGCGACGACGAGGTGATCGCTGCTGCCGATGAGCACGGCATTGCGATGGTGACGACCGGCATGCGCCATTTCCGCCATTGAGCGGGAGCGCGGGAACAAACAAAAACGGAGGCCTCGCGGCCTCCGTTCGTGCTTGAGCCATGATGGCCCGAATCAGTTGGCAGTCTTGACATCGCTGACAACCTTGTTGCCGTTCTTGTTGACGATGACGGTCAGCGCGACGGTCTCGCCTTCCTTGACGTTTTCAGCGGGGGTCTTCTTGCCGAGCTTGAAGGAATTGCCGTTTTCCAGCATCACGACGCGGGTCTGCGCGTCATAGGTCTTGACGGTGCCATTGACGATCTGGTCTTCGGCGAAGCTGGCGCCCGAGAAGGTGGTGCCGGCAATGATGATGGCGGAAGCAATGAGAGTGCGCATGTCTGGTCTCCTGATGGCCCTTGCGGGCAAACGGCCGTCCGAATGTTTGCGTACCCCACGCCCTTGCATCCCGGCCTTGGGATGCTGTCTAGACCGCCATTGCGGCGGGTTTTTCGCGTGATTTCGTCGGGATTGTGATTTTGTTGCGGCGCAACTTTTTCGAGGCAAAAACTGTTATCTGCGAAATCTCGCCCTTCTCTGACTTGCCCTTGGGCGGGGGTTGGTATTCATGCCGCAAACAGCCACGGGAGCATTAAGATGGAACAGCGCAAGCTCGGAGCGGCCGGCCCGCAAGTCGGTGCCCTTGCACTTGGGTGCATGAGCTTTGCCGGCTTCTATGGCGCAACCGACAAGGCCACGAGCTTTGCTACCCTGAAACGAGCGCTGGACCTTGGCGTCACCCATCTCGACACTGCAATTCTCTATGGCATGGGCCTTTCGGAAAGCGTGATCGGAGAGTTTTGTGCTGCCAACCCGAATGAGTTCGTGATCGCCTCCAAATGCGGCATCGTCCCGAAGCCGGTGCGCCATTTCAACAACAAGCGCGACCATATCCGCGAAGCGGTCGAGGGATCGCTGACGCGGCTGCAGACCGACCACATCCCGCTCTACTATCTGCACCGCCGCGATCATGAAGTGCCGATCGAAGATGCCATGGGCTTCATGGCCGAACTGGTGAGCGAAGGAAAGATCGGCGGCATCGGCCTTTCGGAGATCGCCCCGTCGACGCTGGAACGCGCCCATGCGGTGCATCCGGTGATGGCGGTGCAGAATGAGTATTCGCTGTGGACGCGCCTGCCTGAACTGGGCCTCATCCAGGCCTGCAAGCGCCTTGGCGTCGCTTTCATCCCCTTCTCGCCGGTTGGGCGCGGCATCTTTGCCGATCGCGCGCCGGACCCGTCCACCTTCGCCGACACCGATTTCCGCAAATCCAATCCGCGCTTTGCCGGCGACAACTGGGCGCGCAACAACGCCCGCGTGGACGCCTTGCGCGCTTATGCCCGCGAGCGCGGCTGGAACACGTCCGCGCTGGCCATTGCCTGGACGCTGGCGCAAGGCGACCACATCATCCCGATCCCCGGCACCCGCACCGCAGGGCACCTCGATGAGCTGGCGCAAAGCCTCTCCATCCGCCTTGGGGCCAAGGAACTCGCGGAAATCGAGGCCATTCTCCCGGTCGGCTTTGCCCATGGCGCGCGCTACACTGATGCCCAGACCATCGGGACCGAAGCCTATTGCTGACGTCACGCCTTGCGAGGCGGGCGGGCGGGCGCTAAGTCCTGAAGCGATCCCCGAACGCCGGAGCCGTTCATGCCGCACAGCCGCACCGCGATTTCCCGCCGCAGCATTTCGGTGCTGGGGGCAACCGGCTCCATCGGCGTCAGCACGCTTGATGTCATCGGCCATATGGGCGGGCCGGATGCTTTTGATGTCGTCGCGCTGACCGGCTCGTCCAACATCACGCTTCTGGCCAAACAGGCCGAGGCCGTGAATGCCGCCATCGCCGTTACCGCCGACGAGGCCCGCTATCGCGACCTGAAGGCAGCCCTGGCCGGAACCGGCATCGAGGCTGCCGCCGGGCGCATGGCGCTGATCGAGGCGGCAGGCCGACCGGCCGATATCACCATGGCGGCCATTGTCGGCATGGCAGGCCTCGAACCGACGCTGGCAGCTGCCGCCAATGGCGGCACGATTGCGCTTGCCAACAAGGAATGCCT
>JBGSQC010000320.1:0-6528 GCA_041738295.1 Zhengella sp.
GCCTCGGTGCCCGCCTGCTGGCCGGCTCCTATTACGGCCAGACCATCCAGATCTGGGCCGCCCTCTTCATGGCCGCCGGCCTCGCCGCCACGCTGGTCGCCCTTGTCGGCGTCGCCCACCGCATCACGCTGAAACGCATGGGGCAGGCGGCATGAGGGAAACCAAAATCCATTTCTGCATGCCTCCCGATCCCGGATTGGCGAAGTACCCCCTCTCCGCCTCGCTTTGCTCGGCACCTCTCCCCGTTGGGGCGAGGAGGCAGCTTGGCGCTGCCGTATCCGCCTCCTCTCCCCGTGGGGGAGAGGGTGGCCCGAAGGGCCGGGTGAGGGGGTCTGAAATCTCGCCAGTTACCTTGGTTTTAAAACGCATGGGGCGGGCGGCATGAACACCGGCTGGATCCTCTTTGCCGTTGCTTTCTGGATTGGCGCCTGGGCGCTCAACGAATGGCTGGTGCGCCAGAAGATCGAGCACCGGCTGGCTGCGCGCACGGTCAATCTCGCCGTGCCGCTGCTCTTCGGCATCACCATTCTTGTGTTGTGGGAAGGGCTGGTGCGCGGCTTCAATGTGCCGTCCGTGCTGTTGCCGGCACCATCCGCCATCTGGGCGCGCATCATCTCTTCCGTGCCGATCCTTGCTGCCGATTTCCGCCAGACCTTCATGAAATCCGTGCTGAGCGGCTATGTCATGGGCTGCGGCGCGGGCTTCATCGTCGCCATCCTGATCGACCGCTCGCCCTTCCTGCAGCGTGGCCTGCTGCCGATCGGCAATTTCGTCTCGGCGCTGCCCGTTATCGGCATCGCCCCGATCATGGTCATGTGGTTCGGCTTCGATTGGCCGTCGAAGGCCGCGGTCGTCGTCGTCATGACCTTCTTCCCCATGCTGGTGAACACCGTGCAGGGGTTGGCGGCAGCCTCCGCCATGGAACGCGACCTGATGCGCACCTATGCCGCAGGTTACTGGCAGACGCTTTTCAAGCTGCGGCTTCCCGCCGCCGCTCCTTTCATATTCAATGCGCTGAAGATCAACTCCACGCTGGCACTGATCGGCGCCATTGTGGCGGAGTTCTTCGGCACCCCGATTGTCGGCATGGGCTCTCGCATCTCCGCAGAGATTGGCAGAATGAATGTCGACATGGTCTGGGCGGAGATTGCCGTCGCCGCAGTGGCAGGCTCCGCCTTTTATGGCGTGGTGGCGCTTGTGGAGCGCGCCGTCACATTCTGGCATCCGTCCGTCCGCGGTGGACGGGCGTAACAACTGGTCAACAACCCAGGGGAACAAACAGATGAAGAAGACACTCTCGACACTGATGATGGCGACAGCGCTCTCGCTGACGTCCATGGCGGCTCAGGCCGCCGACAAGGTGACGCTGCAGCTGAAGTGGGTCACCCAGGCCCAGTTCGCCGGCTATTATGTCGCCAAGGACAAGGGCTTCTACACCGAGGAAAACCTCGAAGTCGAAATCAAGCCGGGCGGCCCGGACGTCGCACCCCCGCAGGTGATCGCCGGTGGCGGCGCCGATGTCGTGCTGGACTGGATGCCGTCAGCGCTGGCCACCCGCGAGAAGGGCGTGGCGCTGGTCAACATCGCCCAGCCGTTCAAGTCGTCCGGCATGATGCTGACCTGCCGCAAGGACAGCGGCATTGCCACCCCGGCTGATTTCAAAGGCAAGACGCTCGGCGTCTGGTTCGGCGGCAACGAGTATCCCTTCCTCAACTGGATGAACAAGCTCGGCTACAAGACCGACGGCTCGCCGGAAGGCGTGACGGTCCTGAAGCAGGGCTTCAACGTCGATCCGATCCTGCAGAAGCAGGCTGATTGCGTGTCGACCATGACCTACAACGAGTACTGGCAGATCATCGATGCCGGCATGACGCCGGAAGAGCTGGTGGTCTTCAAGTATGAGGACGAAGGCGTCTCGACGCTCGAAGACGGCATCTATGTCATGGAAGACAACCTCAAGGACGCGGCCTTCAAGGAAAAGATGGTCCGCTTCGTGCGCGCCTCCATGAAGGGCTGGAAATATGCCGAGACCAACCCGGACGAGGCTGCGATGATCGTTCTGGAAAACGACGCCTCCGGCGCCCAGACTGAAAAGCACCAGAAGCGCATGATGAGCGAGATCGCCAAGCTCACCGCCGGTTCCAACGGCGCGCTTGATCCGGCCGACTATGAGCGCACCGTCAAGGCGCTGATGTCGGGTGGTTCAGATCCTGTCATCGCCAAGGAGCCGGTTGGCGCCTGGACGCACGAGATCACCGACGCCGCGCTGAAGTAAGGTTTTCGGGCATCGTCAAACGGAAGGGGCGGCCGCGAGGCCGCCCCTTTTTGATTGGGAAGTTTGTCAGATCAGCCGAACGATTTCTCGATCCGGTCCAGCGTCTGCATCGCGCCCAGAACGTCGGCCACCGCGCCGTTCGGCTGGCGGCCTTCCTTGATGGCGGCAACGAATTCGCGGTCGATCAGCTCGATGCCATTGTTGGAAACGGCGACGCCGGTCAAGTCTACTGGTTTCTCGTTGCCGTCATAGAGATCGTCATAGCGGGCAATGTAGGTGCCGTTGTCGCAGATGTAGCGGAAGAAGGTGCCGAGCGGGCCATTGTTGTTGAACGACAGCGACAGCGTGCAGATGGCGCCTGACGGTACCTTCATGCCGATGGTCATGTCCATGGCAATGCCGAGCTCGGGATGGATAGGCCCCTGCAGGCCATAGGCTTGCGAGCATGTCTCCCCGGTCTGGTACTGGAAGAGATCGACCGTGTGGCAGGCATGGTGCCAGAGCAGATGGTCGGTCCAGGTGCGCGGCTCGCCCTTGGCGTTCATGTTGGACCGGCGGAAGAAATAGGTCTGCACGTCCATCTGCTGGACCTTGAGCTCACCCGCCTTGATCTTGTTGTGGATCCACTGGTGCGAAGGGTTGAAGCGGCGCACCTGCCCCGCCATGGCGATGAGGCCGGTCTCCTTCTGCTTTTCCACCACCGCGAGGGAATCGGCCAGATTGTCAGCCATCGGGATCTCGATCAGCACATGCTTGCCGGCGTTCATGCAGGCAATGGCTTGGGCGGCATGGAGCTGCGTGGGCGTCGACAGGATCACCGCATCCACATCGGGCTGTGCGAGACACTCTTCCAGCGTGGTGCCGGCATGGCGGATTCCGCGTGCCTTGGCCAGCGCCTCGATCTTGTCCTTGGTTGGCCCCATGACCGAGGTCACTTCGACGCCCTCGATATTGGCCAGAGCGTCGAGATGCTTGATCCCGAAGGCGCCATAGGCGCCGGCGACACAAATGCGCATGGTGATTGTCCCTTATACGTTTTCGAGAATGATATGGCCGACGGCGGTGTTGGAAGCCGGCACATGATAATGGCGGTGCACTTCGCGCACCTCGTCGTTCAGCGCGCCGCGCATGATGTGCCACATCACCAGTTCGATGCCTTCCGAACCTGCCTCGCGCAGATATTCCAGATGGGTGATGTTGGCGGCTGCCACCGGATCGGCGGTCATCAGGTCGAGGAAGCGCTGGTCCCACTCGGCGTTGATCAGCCCTGCGCGTTCGGCTTGCAACTGGTGGCTCATGCCGCCGGTGCCGAAGATCATCACGTTCAGATCTTCCGGATAGCTCTCGACGGCGTTGCGGATCGCCTTGCCGAGCGCATAGCAGCGCTTGCCCAAGGGTGCCGGGTACTGCACCACGTTGACCGCCAGCGGGATCACCGGGCAGGGCCATTCATCGTTCACGCCCTTGTCGCCGAACATCACGGAAAGCGGCACGGTGAGGCCGTGGTCCACTTCCATCTCGTTCATGATCGTCAGGTCGAATTCTTGCAGGATGACCGACTGGGCGATGTGCGAGGCGAGCTTCTGGTGACCCTTCACCACCGGCACCGGGCGCGGCCCCCAGCCTTCGTCGGCGGGCTGGAATTCGGCTGCACATCCGAGCGCAAAGGTCGGGATGCAGGAGGCGTCGAACGCCGTGCAATGATCATTGTAGACGAGGAAAATCACGTCCGGCTGGTTCTTCTTCATCCACTCGCGGGAGAATTCGAAGCCTTTGAAGACGGGCAGCCAATAGGGCTGGCCGGTGATCTTGGTGTCCATCGCCACGCCGATGGCGGGCACGTGGGAGCAGCCCACGCCTGCGGTGATCCGTGCCATTATTCTTTTCCTTCCGGTTCGGACTTTGCCCACTCGGACTTCGATCTGTTGCCCTCGATGGAGCGGCCACCCTTCAGCATCATCTCGCGGTAATCGTCGCGGCTCATGCCGGTCATCTTGGCGGCAAGGTCCTGGAAAGTGATGCCGTCAAAGGCCGCCAGCTTCGAGGTGTAGTAGATGTTGCCGCCAAGCTCGAGCAGCCGGTTCCAGGCCCGGTCACGCACCGCCTGCCGCTGGTCGTCGGTCATGGCGAACTTCGCCATGTAGGCCTCCGGGTCGGCGCGCAATTGCTGCCGGTTCTTTTCAAGCCTGAGCGAGATGCAGAACTGGTTCAGCCAGTAGCCCTCGCGCGAACGGTCGGCATCGAACACGAATGTGCCCGGAATGTCGTCATACTCTTTTCCCGATCCCATGATCCTGCCTTTCTTGTTTGTTTGCGGATGCGTCAGGCCGTGCGGCCCGTCCCATCCAGTGCGGCCAGCAGGGCGTCGGCTAGTGCTCCGTAGTCCTGGCCGATTGATGCGGCGTCGAGCTTCAGCTCGCCCACCTTCTGTTGCCATTCCACCGTTGCACGCGCCATGTCGCCTGAAAGGCCGGTCTCGTCGACGGTCAGCGCCACCTCGCGCATTTCGGCGGCGCGGCGGATGCCATGGGTCATCACCCGTTCCATCATGTAGGCCGACTTGGCCTTCCAGTCGAATCCCGGAAAGGATGCATCCAGCGAGGCGATCACGGCATTGTCCACGCCAGCCGCCCGGCCTGCCAACACGCATTCCAGCACGAGGGCCTCCAGACCCTTGATCATGATCGAGCGCGTCATCTTGATGGCGGAAGCCGTGCCCGTGCCGCCCTCGACGAGTTTGGCCTTCATGCCAAGCGCTTCGAGCACCGGCAAAGCGTCCACCGCATGCGGGCCGGACAGCAGCAGCGGCGTCTTGTGGAGACCCGGATGCACCGGCGCCATCACGGCGGTGTCTACATAGCGCGCACCGGTTGTTGCAATCAGCGTCTCGGAGCGGCGCTTGGTGCCGGGCGCGCAGGAATTGCAATCGAAGAAGAAGGCGCCCGACCGGATGACCCGAGCCGCGGCAGCGGCAGCCTCATGTGCCTGGTCCGCCGTCACCAGCGAAAACACAGCGTCTGCCTGCGCCAGCGCGTCGGCGAGCGATGCAGCGCCATCGGCGCCGCAGCGGGAATAGTCAGCCCGCTTGGCAGCGGCGGTTGCGGATGAATTGGTCTTGATGTCGAAGGCAATCGCACGGAGCGCGGCATTCTCGCTGCGCCATCCTTCAAGAAAAGCCTGCGCCGCCTCGCCAAAGCCGATGAAGGCGATGCGCCCGGCCTCTTCAGGCATCAATGGCTGCGCTGCGCCCATCTGCGTCTGGTCCTCCGGTCTTTTCTGGTTGCCGCACTCATATCATCCGGGCTGGCGCACGGCACATTCGATTGCAGCGGCCCCTATTGATTTTGCGAATAGGCAGCGCTTGCCGATGCAGCCGAAACGCTTGTTTTGGCGGCATCTCGGACAAAATCGAGGAACAGTTTTTGCGCAGGCGTCGGCCGCCAGTCCTTGCGGAAGGTCAGGCCGATCGGCCGGTCACTGTCGGTCAGCGGCATGGCAAGCGGCACCAAAAGCCCGGTCTCCAGTTCATGGGCAATTTGGTGCTTGGAGATGATGGTGATGTAGGGTCCGGTCGTCAGCAGCCCGCGCAGCAGCACCAGCGAGGAGGAGACGACGCGCACCGGCGACACCTCCCGCTCGTGGATTTTCAGCGTGTCGAACAGATAGGTTCCGGCTGGCGTTGCCTTGGGCGGCGCAACCCACGGGAAAGCAAGCGTATCGTCAATGGAAACCCTCTCCTGTGCCGCCAGCGGATGTCCGGCACCGGCCACGATCGCCAGCGGGTCATGGAACAGCAGTTCCTGGCTCACGTCTTCTGCAGGCGGCGGATTGCGCAGCGCGCCGATCAGGAAATCGATGTCGCCATGGCGCAAGCGGTTCAGCAGCTCGTCATAGGTGCCGTCCACCACGCGCACCTGAACCCGGGCGCTGGCCTTCACCATGCGGTTGATCGCGCTCGGCATGATGGACGAGCGGGCCAGCGGCAGCGAGCCGGCGATGATCTGCGAGGAATCCTCACCAAGAAATGCGCTGATCTCGTCAAACCCCTGTTGCAGCTCTGCAAGGGCAAGCCGCGAGCGCTGTGCCAGAACCTGCGCAGCGTGCGTGAGCGACACGCCTTCCGGCGCGCTGTTGAAGAGCGTGATGCCTGACAGCTTTTCGAGGTTGCGCGCCGCCCGGTGGATCGAGGGCTGCGACAGGCCGATGGAGCGTGCCGCCATGGAAAAATTCGCCGCGCGCGACAGCGCATCGAG
>JBGSQC010000334.1:0-2034 GCA_041738295.1 Zhengella sp.
TGCCGATGCCGGCGCGCGCGCGGTCGTAAGCTGGCGAGCGGCCAAGCGCCTGGCCTTCCAGCGTGATTTCGCCCGATGACAGCCTGTGGTGGCCGACAATGGCGCGCATCAGAGAGGTCTTGCCGACGCCGTTGCGGCCCAGCAGGCAGGTGATGCGGCCGGGCTTCACGGTGAGCGAGACACCGCGGAGCGCCTGCGCCGCGCCATAGTGAAGGGATGCGTTTTCAACGGTCAGCATGGTTCACCGCCCCAGATAGACTTCAATGACACGCTGGTCGGACGAGACGTGGTCGAGCGAACCTTCCGACAGCACCGACCCTTCATGCAGGCAGGTGACACGCACGCCGAGATCGCGAACGAATTGCATGTCATGCTCCACCACGATGACCGAATGGGTTTTCGCGATGTCCTTCAGCAGGCGGGCGGTCTCTTCGGTTTCGGCGTCGGTCATGCCGGCCACCGGCTCGTCCACAAGCAACAATTTCGGGTCCTGCGCCAGCAGCATGCCGATTTCCAGCCATTGCTTCTGGCCGTGCGACAGGTTGGCGGCCAGCGCATGGCGCCGGTCTTCAAGGCGGATGATGGCGAGGATTTCGGTGATGCGGGCAGCCTTCAGGCGCACCGGATCGCCAAACAGCGTGCCCGCGACCGAGCGCGGGCCTGCCAGCGCCAGCGCCAGATTGTCTTCCACCGTGTGGCTTTCGAAAACCGTCGGCTTCTGGAACTTGCGGCCGATGCCCATGGTGGCGATGTCGGCCTCGTCATGCTTCGTCAGATCGACAGTTCCGTTGAAGAAGACCTGGCCGGTGTCGGGCCGGGTCTTGCCGGTGATGATGTCCATCATGGTCGTCTTGCCCGCCCCGTTCGGGCCGATGATGGCGCGCATTTCGCCGGCATTGAGGACGAGCGAGAGATTGTTGATGGCGCGAAAGCCGTCAAACGACACTGACACGCCGTCGAGATAGAGGATGGTCTCCTTGCGCGCGGCAAGGCCTGCATCCTCGGCTTCGGCCTCGGCCTGCGACAGGTCGCGCAGCGCATAGGGATGCGGCATGACCAGCGGTTCGTCGGGGTTGCGTCTGAGTTTTGGTTCCATGGTCATGACCCCTGTTGGCTGGTGGCCAGCGGCAGGGCTTCGACGGCAACCGGAGCAGTGCGCCGCGCCTTCATGGCCTGCCAGTGGTGGCTGACCGTGCCGACAATGCCGCGCGGCAGGAACAGCGTGACCGCCACGAAGAGGCCGCCCAGCGCAAACAGCCAGAGATCGGGCAGCGCGCCGGTGAACCAGCTTTTGCCGGCATTGACGGTGAGCGCGCCGACAATGGGGCCGATGATGGTGCCGCGCCCGCCGACAGCCGTCCACACGACCACCTCGATGGAATTGGCGGGCGCAAATTCGCCCGGATTGATGATGCCGACCTGCGGCACGTAGAGCGCACCGGCAATGCCCGCCATGATGGCCGAGACGACAAAGGCAAAGAGCTTCACTTTCTCAGGCCGGTAGCCGAGGAAGCGGGTACGGGGTTCGGCATCGCGAACCGCGATCAGCAACTTGCCGAAATGCGATCCGGTGATGGCTGCCGTCAGCGCGACGCCCAGTGCCAGCGCGATGGCAGAGGCGGCGAACAGCGCGGCCCGCGTGGTGTTGGCCTGTACGGGATAGCCCAGGATGTCCTTGAAATCGGTCAGGCCGTTGTTTCCGCCAAAGCCCATGTCATTGCGGAAGAAGGCGAGCAGCAGTGCATAGGTCATGGCCTGCGTAATGATGGAGAGGTAGACGCCGGTGACGCGCGAGCGGAAGGCAAACCAGCCGAAGACGAAGGCGAGCAGGCCCGGCACGGCAATCACCATCAGGGCGGCAAACCAGAACTGGTCGAAGCCGTACCAGTACCAGGGCAGTTCCTTCCAGTTGAGGAAGACCATGAAATCGGGCAGCAGCGGATTGCCATAGACGCCGCGCGGGCCGATCTGGCGCATCAGATACATGCCCAGCGCGTAGCCACCGAGCGCGAAGAACGCGCCGTGCCCGAGGCT
>JBGSQC010000353.1:0-3032 GCA_041738295.1 Zhengella sp.
CCGGCGCGAGGCGGACCGCAGGTTCCGCGACTCCACCCAGCCCTGGTGAGGCCATGCACAAGTGAGGCCTACACCCAAATGCGGCCCGGCGCACTTTCGCGCGCCGGGCCTTTGCATTCCTCTCCCCGACAGCGCGGGGAAGAGGCTGAGCTTACCGGTTGACGCGGCAGCCGGCGCGGCGCTCCTGGCGCTGGATCTGCGCCACGCGCTCCTGTTCCCAGCGCGACAGGCGCGGATTGGACGTCCAGCAATTGCGGTTGCCGAACACCCGTTGGCCAAGCGCCGTCTGGAAGCAATAGCCATTGTCGGCATAGATGCGGTTGCGTTCGTACCAGAGGTCGTAGCAGCTCTGGGCGGCAGCCGGAGCAGGCGCAAGGGCCACCAGTGCGGCGATAGTTGCGGCAGCGGCGAGCGAAATGGACTTCATGACTTTCTCCTTCCGATGGACTGCGGTCCCCCGGGCAGGATGCGCGGGGCATCCCGCAGCGTCGAAAGCATGATGGATCGCTGATGGAAGGGCGGCTTTGCGCCAGATCAAGCCGCCGTGAAAATCAGGCTGGCAGCTTGACCACGGCGCGCAGGCCGCCGAGCGGGCTGTCATCCAGTGTGATGTCGCCGCCATGGCTGCGCGCAATGTCGCGCGCAATGGAAAGGCCAAGGCCGGTGCCGCCTGCATTCTGGTTGCGTGCCTCATCAAGGCGGAAGAAGGGCTTGAACACCTCTTCGCGCATGGCAGCGGGAATTCCCGGCCCGTCATCATCGATGGTGATGGTCAGCGTGCGCGCCGCATGCACGGCGGTGAGGTCAACTTTGCGGGCATAGCGGAAGGCATTGCCCACCAGGTTGGCGATGAGGCGCGAAAAGGCATTGGGCCGCACATTCACCTCGGCCGGGCCGGAAATGCGGGTGGTGAGCTTGCGCTTCCTCAGCCGCGCCTCCTCGCCAAGCCGGGCGAAGAAGGCCTCGAGATCAAAGGCGCCGGCCTCCTCGGCGCCCTCGCCGCGCGCAAACGCCATGTAGCCTTCGAGCATGTTCTGCATGTCGGCTATGTCCTGCTCCAGCGCCTCGGTGTCGATGTCGGGCGCTGACAGCGCGAGTTGCAGCTTGAAACGGGTGAGGATGGTGCGCAGATCATGGCTGACGCCGGTCAGCATGGTGGTGCGCTGCTCGATCTGCCGCTCGATGCGCTCGCGCATCTGGATGAAGGCAAGGCCGGCGCGCCGCACTTCCTCGGCGCCGCGCGGGTTGAAATTGGCGGGCATCGGGCGGCCTTTGCCAAAGCTCTCGGCAGCGGCAGCCAGCTGCTGGTTCGGGCGGATCTGGTTGCGCAGGAAGAGCACCGAAATGCCGACGAGGACGAGCGACGTGCCGACCATCCAGAGCAGGAAAATGTGGGTGTTGGATGCATAGGCCTGGCTTCGGCGCGCAAACACGCGCAGCACGCTGTCATCCAGCCGGATGCGGATCTCGACCACGTTGGAATTGGCCACCGTGTCGATCCAGAATGGCCGGTTGACCCGCTGGGTGATCTCGGTCGACAGGATGGTGTCGAGGATCGAGAAAAAGGGTTTGGGTCCGGGCGGCGGCAGGGCGTCAGGCGGCAGCAGGTCGGCCTTCAGCTGAAGGCGCTCCTGAGCAATGCGGATCGCCTCGCCTCGCCGGTCTTGCGGATAGGTCTCGATCATGTCGACGATGGCGGCAATGTCGCGCGTCACGGCCTGGGAAAGGCGCAGCGTCACGGTCTGCCAGTGGCGCTCCATGAACACGAAGGCGATGACCGACTGCAGCAGGATCATCGGCGCGATGACGATGATCAGCGAGCGGGCATAGAGGCGCTTGGGCATGCGCCGCGACACATTGCGCCAGAAGCGGCGCCAGCGCTGGCGCAGTGGAACGGCGAGTGCTGCCGTCCGGGTTGCGGGCATTGACGACGGCAGATGCGGCGGTCCGCCCTCGCTCATAGCGCCCTATTCCACGCAGAGCTTGTAGCCGATGCCGCGCACCGTCTGCAGAAACACCGGATTGGCCGGATCGCTCTCCACCTTGCGCCGCAACCGGTTGATCTGGACGTCAATCGTGCGCTCGCCGACATCCTTGTCTCCGCCGGTCAGCTCGTGGCGCGGGATTGTCTCGCCGGCACGCTCGGCAAACAGGCGCAGGATGTCCTGCTCGCGGTCGGTGAGCCGGATCACCTCGCCGCCTTTCTTCAATTCGCCGCGCGCCATGGCGAAGGTGTAGGGGCCGAACACGATCTGTTCCTGGCGCACCGGCTGCGCCGGGGTTCCCCGCCTGAGAATCGCGTTGATGCGCAGCACCAGTTCGCGCGGGTCAAAAGGCTTGGGCAGATAGTCGTCGGCACCTGCTTCCAGCCCGTCAATCCGGCTTCCGGTTTCCGAAAGCGCGGTCAGCATCAGGATCGGCACATCCTTGGTTTCGCGCAGCGACCGTGTCAGCTCCACGCCGCTTTCGCCGGGCATCATCACGTCGAGCACCAAAAGGTCGAAATCGAGACCGGCAAGCTTTCGCCGCGCTTCGGCGGCACTGGCCGCCGTTGTCACCCGCATGCCCTTTCCGGTCAGGAACTTGTCCAGCAGGGTGCGGATGCGCGTATCATCGTCCACCACCAACAGATGCGGCGCATCATCGGAAAGAATGCTCGTGTCGGCATGGTCAGCCATGTTCGCTCTCCGCCCCGTCCCGTGCAGGCAACCGGTCCACCTGATCACGCAAGGCCGGATCAACCATGGCCTTGAGGAAGGCGGACGCGCTCATTCTGGCCTCGGTTCCTGCTTCCTGCAATGCCTCGTGGATGCGGCGGGACTGTGGCATGGCCAGCGCCAGCGCCAGTTCACGGCCCTTGGCGGTGGGGTAGAGTTCGCGCTGCCGCCGGTCACGCGGCCCGGTCACCTGCACCACATGGCCGGTCTCGATCAATTGCTTGAGCACACGCGCCAGACTCTGCTTGGTAATTTTAAGCACATCGAGAAGCTCGGCCACCGTCAGGCCCGGCATGCGGTTGACGAAATGCAGCA
>JBGSQC010000364.1:0-10880 GCA_041738295.1 Zhengella sp.
CGCAAGGTGCCGGGTGTGGTCGACATCCTGACCGGTGCGGACATGCCGGGCGGCAATGACATCAGCCCGACCGGGCGCAATGACGAGCCGGTGCTGGCGTCGGATCTGGTGCAGTTCCACGGCCAGCCGGTGGCAGCCATCATCGCCACGACGCGCGAGATCGCGCGCCGCGCCGCCCGTCTGGTCAAGGTGGACTATCAGGAGCTTCCGTCGCTCCTCACCTATGATGCGGTGGGCGAGAACCCGAAGCTTGTCTGCGAGCCGCTGACGCTGAAGCGCGGCGATGCGGCCGCAGCACTTGCATCCGCGCCGCGCAGGCTCAAGGGCACGGTGGATGTCGGCGGGCAGGACCATTTCTATCTCGAGGGCCATATCGCAATGGCCATTCCGGGCGAAGATGGCGACATGCTGGTGCATTCCTCCACGCAGCACCCTTCCGAAGTGCAGCATATGGTGGCCCATGTGCTGGGCGTGCCGAGCCATGCGGTGACGGTGGATGTACGCCGCATGGGCGGCGGGTTCGGCGGCAAGGAAACGCAGTCAAACCAGTTTGCCGCCATTGCCGCCGTTGCTGCCCGGCGCAGCGGAAAAGCCGTCAAGTTCCGGCCTGACCGCGACGAGGACATGATGGCGACCGGCAAGCGCCATGATTTCCGCATCGGCTATGATGTCGGCTTTGACGACGAGGGCAACATCCTGGCGGTGGACTTTTCTTACGCCTCGCGCGCGGGATTTTCGGCTGATCTCTCCGGCCCGGTGACGGACCGTGCGCTGTTTCACTGCGACAATGCCTATTTCTGGCCGGCGGTGAAGGCGACGTCCGCGCCGCTCTACACCAACATGGTTTCGGCAACGGCGTTTCGCGGCTTTGGCGGCCCGCAGGGCATGATCGGCGCGGAACGCGTGATCGACGAGGTGGCCTTTGCCTGCGGGCTGGACCCGCTTGAGGTTCGCCGCAAGAATTTCTACGGCGGGCCGGGGCGCGATGTGACGCCCTATCACCAGACGGTGGAAGACAACATCATCGGCCGCATCACCGACGAACTGGAAGCCTCGTCTGGCTACCAGTTGCGGCGCGAGGGGATCCGCGTCTTCAATGCGCAGGCTGCGGCAACGGGAAACCCTGTGCGCAAGGGCATTGCGTTGACGCCGGTGAAATTCGGCATCTCGTTTACCGCCACCTTCTACAACCAGGCCGGCGCGCTGGTGCATGTCTATACCGATGGCTCAGTGCACCTGAACCATGGCGGCACCGAGATGGGGCAGGGCCTCAACACCAAGGTGGCGCAGGTGGTGGCGCAGGAGTTCATGATCGACATCGAACAGGTGAAGATCACCGCGACCACAACCGGCAAGGTGCCGAACACATCGGCCACGGCGGCTTCCTCCGGCTCGGACCTCAACGGCAAGGCGGCGCAGGCTGCTGCGCGCACCATCCGCGACCGGCTGGCCGATTTTGCTGCCTCGTCCTATGACGTACCGTCTGAACAGGTTGTGTTCCTGCCCAACCGCGTGCGGGTCGGCAATCAGGAAATCCCCTTCGCGACATTGGTGAAGCAGGCCTACATGGCCCGCATTCAGCTCTCGGCGACCGGTTTCTACAAGACGCCAAGCATCCACTGGGACCGCAGCAAAGGGCAGGGCAGGCCGTTCTATTACTTCGCCTATGGTGCCTCCTGCTCTGAGGTTTCCGTCGACACGCTGACCGGCGAATATCGGGTGGAGCGCACCGACATCCTGCATGAGACGGGCCGCTCGCTGAACCCGGCGCTGGATCTCGGCCAGATCGAGGGCGGCTTCGTGCAGGGCATGGGCTGGCTGACGACGGAGGAACTGTGGTGGGACGGCAAGGGGCGGCTGCGCACGCATGCGCCTTCGACCTACAAGATCCCGCTTGCATCCGACCGGCCGCGCATTTTCAACGTGACGCTGGCCGACTGGGCGGAGAATACCGAGGACACGATCCACAAGTCCAAGGCAGTGGGCGAGCCGCCCTTCATGTTGGGCATGAGCGTTTATCATGCGCTGGCCGATGCGGTGGCGAGCGTGGCCGACTATACCGTTTGCCCGCAACTTGACGCGCCCGCGACGCCTGAGCGCGTGCTGATGGAAATGGAACGGCTGAAGGCAATGAAGGCGGCGTGATGCCTGACCTTTCCCGCTTCCTTGACGACAACCGCAAAGCCATTCTGGTCTCGGTGAAGGCGGCAAAGGGGTCCACTCCGCGTGACACGGATGCCTGGATGCTGGTGTCGCCGGGTGGCCTTTTCGGCACCATTGGCGGCGGGCAGCTGGAATTCCTCGCCATTGACCGGGCGCGCGCCGTGCTAGGCGGCAACGAGACGGAAGGCGACTGGTCGCAACCGCTCGGGCCGGAAATCGGCCAGTGCTGCGGCGGACATCTGACGCTGGGCTTCAAGCTCCTTGGCGAGGAAAGTCGCGCCGCTCTTCTGGCCGATTGGCAGCGCGCGCAGACTGCTCTGCCGCAGGTGTTCCTGTTTGGCGCAGGCCATGTGGGCACGGCGCTCGCCGAGGCGCTCGTGCTTCTCCCGGTGCGGGTGACGGTAGTCGAGACCCGCGCGGATGCGCTGGAGGGATTGCCCGGAGGCGTTCAGGCGAAGCTTGCTCCCATGCCGGAAGCCATCGTCCGCGACGCGCCCGCCGGCTCGGCCTTCATCGTGCTGACGCATGACCATGCGCTCGATTTCCTGATCGTCTCGGAGGCACTCAACCATGGCGATGCGTCCTATGTCGGGATGATCGGCTCGGCCACAAAGCGCGCGGTGTTCCGCCGCTCCTTTCTGGAAGAAGGGGGCAGCGAGGAGCGGCTTGCCAAACTCATTTGCCCGATCGGCGGATCGGATATGCGCGACAAGCGCCCGGCAGTGATTGCCGCGCTGACAGCAGCTGAAGTGCTGCGGGCGCTTGTTTCCCCGGCGCATGATCCTTGCTGAAAAGTCTGCACCTTTTCAGGGGCATGCGCTGAACGCCCGCAGCCTTCGTCACTTCAAAGATCGACACGCATGTGCGGCTGGCCGTTTGATGTGCGTGCCGCCGTCGTGCCATCGGGTCCAAGCGTCACGGTGACGCGCTGGCGGAAGGCCGAAAAGCTGTCGAAGGTCACGACATCCACCGGTTCGTCGAAATGCAGCGTCACGCGGTGCTGTCCTGTCTCGCCAATCTTCTGGACGGCCAGAACCTCGCCGATATAGCGCTGGCCGAGATAGGTGCCGGTCAGCACCTGGCCGACATACCAGGCAACCGGCGGACGGTTCCCGGCAGCCGCATGGGCCGTGTTCCAGTCGCGGTGGCCGTGCTGGCGGGCGACCAGTTCCAGCGCCTCGGCGTGGGAGATGGCTTTGCCGCCTTCACCAAGGCTTGCGCGCAGGCGCTTGGCCTGCAGTTTCATGTCTTCGATTGTGGGCGTTGGCCCGGTCATTGCGTTCATCGCAGATCTCTTTCATCCGGGATGCGTGGTTCAGAAGTGGGCGCCCGCCTTGCCACCAGAGCGCATCCGAAAGGAGAGCGATGGGGATGACTGTTCAAGGAGGCTTCACCATGGCTTGTTCAGCCTGCGGGCGGCAGGGGCCTCTGCCCTTTCGAAAGCGGGGATATAGGGATGGCCATTGAGAATGTCAAACGGGGCGCCGGTCGGCTCATCCGCCCATCAGGTCGCGGATCAGCCTTTGGCACCGGTCCGCCATGAAATCGAGGAACAGGCGGATCTTCGGATCCTGCAGCTTGCGGTGCGGATAGAGCGCGGCAAACTGCACGGCCTCTGACTGGTAGTCCGTCATCACCGGCTGGAGCCTGCGATCACGGATGAAAGGCTCCACCTCGAAGCGCGGCTTGTTGATGATGCCGCGGCCATCGAGCGCCCAGGAGGTCAGCACGTCGCCATCATCGCTGTCATAGGGACCGGAGACCTCGAAGCGCATCGGGCCTTCCGGCGTGCGGAACGTCCAGTGGGAATCGCGCGATCCGGGGAACCGCAGCAGCAGGCAATCGTGCTGCTTCAAGTCAACAGGATCCTTCGGCTCGCCGCGCTTGGCGATGTAGGAGGGGGCAGCCACCAGCACGCGCTCGCAATGGGCGATGTTGCGCATCTTGAGGCTGGAATCCTCCAGGATGCCGAGCTTGAACGCAATGTCGATGCCTTCCTTCATGATGTCGACATTGTGGTCGGACAGGCGCAGGCGCACCTCGATATCGGGATAGAGATCGCGGAAAGCCGGAATGCCGGACGCGATGAAGCGCCGGCCGATGCCGAGCGGCGCCGTGACGCGGATGGAGCCGCGCGGATGGCCGGAGAGTTCCGAGACAGCGGCCTCGGCATCGGCGACGGCCTCCAGCACCTTCTTGGCTCCCTCATAGAAAGCGCGGCCCTGTTCGGTCGGCATCAGCTGGCGGGTGGTGCGGTTGAACAGCCGCACGCCCAGATGTTTTTCCAGTTCCTTGATGCGGTTGGAGGCGACCGCAGGCGAAATGCGCATGTCGCGCCCGGCAATGGAGAGATTTCCGAGTTCCACGACCCGCACGAAAACCGAGATATTGTCCAGATAGGCCAAATTCTGTGCCCCTTCCCCGCGCCACCTTCAATGGATGGCTTTCTTGGACACACGATAGGGGCTTTCCGTTTTTTTTGAAAGTGTTGAAGATTACCCGCCCGATCGCGTGCTGGACAGGACAGAGCGCTTTGCCCACACTGGCAAGGTTTGCTCGCACAGCAGCATCGTTCGAACCATCAGGACATTCCATGACCAAGACCATCATCCGTGGCCGATTGCTGAGCTTCCATGCCTTTCCGCAAGGACTGGACGACCAGGACGCCTGCAGTTTCATCGAGGATGGGGCCCTTCTGATCGAGGGTGGACAGATCATCCGGCGCGGCCATTTTGCCACGGTCAGCAAGGCCGGGGGCGATGGCGTGCCGGTGACGGATCATCGCCCGCATCTCATCCTGCCCGGCTTCATTGATTGCCATGCGCATTTTCCGCAGATGCAGGTGATCGCCTCCTATGGCGCGGAACTGCTGGAATGGCTGAACAAGTACACTTTTCCTGAAGAAACCAAGTTTTCCGACCGGGGCCATGCCGACCGCATCGCCAAAGCCTTCGTTGATGAATTGCTGCGCCACGGCACGACCAGCGTGGCCGCCTATTGCACGGTGAGGCCGCAATCGGCCGAGGCGCTGTTTGAAGAGGCTGCGCGCCGCGACATGGCGATCATCGCCGGCAAGGTGATGATGGACCGCAATGCACCGGCGGCCCTCACCGACACGCCGCAAACCTCTTATGACGAGACCAAGGCGCTGATTGGCCGCTGGCACGGGAAAGGCCGCGCGCATTATGCGATCACGCCGCGCTTTGCCATCACCTCGACGCCGGAGCAGATGGAGATGGCAGGCGCGCTCGCTGCCGAGCATCCGGATTGCTACGTGCAGACGCATCTGTCCGAGAACCATGCCGAGATTGCCTTCACCAACGAGCTTTACCCGGAAGCGGGCGATTATTTCGGTGTCTATGAGCGCTATGGAATCACGGGCGCAAAGAGCCTTTTCGGCCATTCGATCCATCTTTCGGAGCGCGAGCTCGACGCCATGGCGGCCAGCGGCTCGGTGGCGGTGATGTGCCCGACCTCGAACCTCTTTCTCGGCTCCGGCCTGATGGACTGGCAGCGCTACCGCAAGCGCGGCAACCCGGTGCGCACAGCGGCGGCAACCGATGTGGGCGGCGGCACGAACTATTCCATGCTGCGCACCATGGACGAGGCCTACAAGGTGATCGCGCTCAATGGCGAGAAGATCAATCCGTTCGCCTCCTTCTGGCAGATCACGCGCGGCAATGCCGAGGCGCTGTCGCTGGTGAACCGGATCGGCACGCTGGACGAGGGCACCGATGCCGATTTCGTCGTCCTCAATTCGCGCGCCACGCCCGCCATGGCACTGCGCATGGAAACGGTGACGACGCTGGCCGAGGAACTGTTCCTCATCCAGACTCTGGGCGACGACCGCACGATCGTCGAGACCTATGTGGCGGGCAAGCGCGCCAAGAGCGGGCTGGCCGGCGCGTGAGGCCGGCCAGGACTTCTGCCTTGCCTCAGCCGATCAGCATGGCCTTCAGCTTGTCGGCCTGCTCGGCCGGCATGTCCTTCAGCATGGCGCGAACGGAATAGGCGCCGCGAATGCCGTCTTGTGACCGGATCATCCAGTCTTCGACATCGTTGAAGGCGATAGTCAACTTCTGGCCCATCTTGTACTCCGTGCCGTTGACCGGCTCGTTGGCAAGGCGGCCGGTAACGCCATCCTTGCCGATGCGGTCCACCTGAAGCCAGATGTGTTCGGTCTCGCCATTCTGGGTGAGCGGGAACTTGATCGTGTAGGTGCCTCGCAGGCCCTTGCTGCGGTGCTCGACAAACTGCTGCAGGGTGGCCTTGGCCTTCTTGCGCGAGGCGGCCAGAGCTTCGTCGTCCGTCTTGTAGGCCACGACATTTCTCTTGACGTTCTTCGGTGCTCCGGCGTCCTGCCGCTCGACCACCTGAAGGTTTGACGGCACCGAGCCGCCGTCGGTCACCATCTTGCCAATGCCGCCGACAGCCATCAGCGCCAGTCCGAAAAGAAGCCTGTTCATCATGGAAATGTTCCCCTGTCCCATCCTGATGAATCCGAGAATGACACGCAGCCGTTGAAATCCGGTCAAGCGGAACAGCTAATGCCAGGTAAAAGCAGTGGCTCAGCCCGCCCGGCAGCTTGCCGGAACGAGCTTGTCGAAATTGTTCTCGAAAGTGGGGCTGGCGGTGCTTCGGTCGTCGAAAGTGATTTCGCCGAAGCCGGCCTGTCCGAAGGCCGGAATGGTGTCGGGAGAAGACGTGCGGGCGGTCAGTTCCGCCATTTCAGGATCCTTGGACGAAGCGACATTCCAAACCGGATTGCCTGTGCCGGTAACGCGCACCATGGCGACGGGCGCGGAGACCTGTTTCATCTGCGGATCGGAAATGCGACCTATGAGGGCGGTCTCGGTTTCATTGGAGCGAAGCGCATCGACGATGAACAGTGTGCCGGTCCAGGGATCGGAGAACGTCATGCGGTCCAGCGGGCAGGCGCCGAGGTCTGCTGTCTTGGCCTGCATGGTGGCGAGAACGGCGATGAGGGCAAGGGCAGTCCGGGTCATGGCGGCTCCTCTCTCGCGCGATGATTGCGCAGGATGGGGAGGAAGGGAAGGGGGTGCTCGTGCCTGCGTCATCCTCGGACGAGCAGGCGCACGTGGCGCCAAATTCCCCCTTGCATCGGGGAGGAAGGCACTCCCGTCTCCTTCGTCATCCCGGACAAGAACCCGTGAAACGGGTGCGCCGTGTCCCTGATCCATTCCGCTGAAGATGACGAGTGGACGCCGTGTTCTTTGCCGGAAGTTGGTGACAAGGCGCAGCGCCGGTGATTGGCTGATCTCCCCCCTTGAGGGGGAGATGGGTGGCAACCCAGAGGGGGGTCTGCAACTTCAATCACATGGACCCCCCTCTGCCCTGCCGGGCATCTCCCCCTCAAGGGGGGAGATAAGCTGCGGCACCGGCAGCGCGCACCTTTCCTTCGCCACGCCCGGATTTTTTCTTCCGTCTGGCCATTGATCGCTGAAACTTCTGTCCCCCGGCAAACGAGGGAAGGCGGCGGCCACAAGGGCACCGATAGACTATGAAACTGTAGGCGACCTTCCGGCCGCCGCCCGGCTGCTGTCCGCATGCTGCGATACACCCTGGTGAAAACCTTGCCCCTGCTGTCTCCCGCAGGCCAAAAGGCGGCGGGTTCGTGGGCAGGCGGCGGGGACCCGCATTCTGGACCCGGGTGTACGGCCCAACACCAAACTGCGCTCTCCGACACAGCCCACCCGGCACCGCGATCCCCCATCCGATGTCCGGTGCACAGCGAACTTCCCTCACGGGGGACCGAGCGGGCAGGATAAGGCAGGGTTGGGCGGGTGTGGATAGAGGGGGGGCTGAGACGCTTTGTCATCCCGGACAAGCAGGCGCGTAAGCGTCTGCGCCGGATGATAATTGCACTTCACCCCCACCCCGTACCCCTCCCCCGCAAGCGTGGGAGGGGAGGCATCCACGTGGCGCGACCTGGCCTAACTGTGCGCTTGGCATCAGCACCGAACGATCGGCTCTGCTCCAAGATCACGTGAACTTTGCCTGCCTTTGTGCTTGGCAGTGACGCGGAAGGACCGGGCGCATCGTCAAGGCCCCCCTCCCACGCTTGCGGGGGAGGGGTACGGGGTGGGGGCGAAGCACCAATGTCAACAGGTAGGCCAATTTCTCCTCGTTATACTCCGGGTTGCGACGAGCACGGGCGAAGCCTGCCACCTCCCCCTCAAGGGGAGGTGGGGCGTCGGCGCTGCTTCTCCCTTGCCTTCCGGCCCGTGCTTCCCTTAGCTGTGTGCATGCCACGCTTTGCCGCCAATCTTTCGCTGATGTTCACCGAGCTGCCCTTCATGGAGCGGTTTGGCGCTGCGCGCGCGGCGGGGTTCCGCGCGGTGGAATATCTCTTCCCCTATGAGCAGAAGGCGGGCGAGCTTCGCCGCGCAATGGACGAAGCGGGCCTCATCCAGGTGCTGTTCAACACGTCGCCGGGCGGGGATTTCATCAAAGGCGCGCGAGGCCTGGCGGCCCAGCCGGGACGCGAGGCGGAGTTCCGCGCCAGCATGGAAACTGCGCTTGATTATGCGCGTGTTCTCGGGGTCGGGCACATCCATGTGATGGCCGGGAACCGGGTTGAGGGCATCAGCGAGGCCGAGCAGACAGCCTGCTATGTTTCCAACTTGCGTGAGGCTGCTGACATGGCGGCGACGGCTGGCGTGACGCTGCTGATCGAACCGCTGAACCCCTTCGACATGGAGGGCTATTTTCTGGGCTCCGTGGCGCAGGCTGCCGCCATCATCGCCGACGTGGGCGCGGAAAACCTGAAGATCCAGTATGATCTCTATCACCAGAGCCGGTCCGGCGGTGAACTGACCGGAACCTTTACCCGATACCATCACCTGATCGGGCACATGCAGGTTGCGGGAAATCCCGGCCGCCATGAGCCGGACACAGGCGAAATCGACTATGGCTTCGTCTTCGCCGAACTGGACCGGCTGGGCTATTCCGGCTGGATCGGCTGCGAATACCGCCCGCGCGGCGGAACTGTTGAAGGGCTCGGCTGGTTTCAGTCATGGAAGGACCCGGCATGATCGAGGCGCGCCACAGGGCCCTGTTCACCAGCCTGTTTGATGCGGCGGTGAAGGCTGCCGATCCTGCGGCGATCATCCCCACTGTGCTGCCGGACAGGCCCAAGGGCCGCACCATCGTGATCGGCGCGGGCAAGGGCTCGGCGCAGCTTGCGCAAGCCTTTGAGCGCGGCTGGGATGGCCCGCTTTCCGGGATCATTGTGACACGCTACGGCTTCGGCGCGCCCTGCGAGCGCATTGCCATCCACGAGGCGTCGCACCCGGTGCCCGATGCTGCCGGGCTGGAAGGTTCGCGCCTACTGCTTGATTCGGTGAAGGGCCTTTCTGCTGATGATCTGGTGGTGGCGCTGATTTCCGGCGGCGGCTCGGCGCTGCTGCCTTGTCCACCCGAAGGAATGACGCTGGCCGACGAGATTGCCGTCAACGAGGCGCTGCTGGCCTCGGGCGCGCCGATCTCGGCCATGAATGTCGTGCGCAAGCATCTCTCCGCCATCAAGGGCGGGCGGCTGGCGGCGGCCTGCCATCCGGCCCGCGTGGTGACGCTCGCCGTTTCCGACATTCCGGGCGACCATCCGGCCTTCATCGCATCCGGGCCGACCGTGCCGGATGGCTCAACGCGGATGGATGCGCTGGCCATAGTGGATGCCTACGGGCTCGTCCTTCCGGCTGCGGCGATTGCGCATCTGAAGACACCGGCAGCCGATGCGCCGAAGCCTGATGATCCGGTTTTTGCGCGAAACGAAGTGAAGGTGATTGCCTCGGCCGGCCTGTCGCTGGAGGCAGCGGCACAAGCAGCACGCGCGGCTGGCATCGAGGCGGTGATCCTGTCGGATGCCATCGAAGGCGAGGCGCGCGAGGTGGCCAAGATGCATGGCGCGATGGCGCTGGAGATTGCCCGGCGCAACCGCCCGTTCCGCAAACCCGTCCTCCTGCTGTCGGGCGGCGAGACGACCGTGACCTTGAAAGGCAGGGGCAAAGGCGGTCGCAACACCGAATTCCTGCTGTCGCTGGCGCTGACGGTGAATGGCACTGCAGGCATTTCAGCCTTTGCCGCCGATACGGACGGCGTTGACGGCAGCGAGGACAATGCCGGGGCCTTCTGCGACGGGTCGACCGTGGCACGGCTCAGGGCCTTGGGGCTGGATGCGCGCGCCATGCTTGCCAACAATGACGCCTGGACCGCCTTTGATGCGCTGGACGATCTCTTCGTGCCCGGCCCGACCGGCACCAATGTCAATGATCTGCGCGCTGTGCTGGTGGAGTGAACCTCACACCGCGTGAAGGTACAGCGCGTAGTCGATGTCCGGCACGGTGGAGGCGACGCGCAGCTGCTCGGCCTGCTTGATGGCGCAGAAGGCGTGGTGCATGGCCTCGCCCAGCGCATCCTTCAGGAAGGCGCTCTGCCTCGCCGCATCAATGGCGGAGCGCCAGTCGCGCGGCATGGCCGGGTTCGGTGCGGCCTCGTAGCCGTTGCCGGTCACTTCCGGGCCGGGATCAAGCTTTTCGTCCAGCCCCTTCAGAATGCCGGCGATGATTGTCGTTGCCACCAGATAGGGGTTGGCATCGACGCCTGTGGGCCTGTGCTCGATGCGCCGCGCCTTGGGGCCGCTCGCCGGAACGCGCAGCGCGACCGAGCGGTTGTTGACGCCCCAGCTGGTCGAGATC
>JBGSQC010000002.1:0-17856 GCA_041738295.1 Zhengella sp.
CGGCCTTGCCTTCCAGCTGGCCGATGACCTGCTCGACGTGACAGCCGATGCCGCCGCACTCGGCAAGGCAACCGGCAAGGATGCCGCTGCCGGAAAGGCAACTCTGGTGGCCATCCATGGCGCGGACTGGGCGCGCCGCCAGCTGGCAGGCCTTGTTGACGAAGCAAGAGACCTGCTCGCGCCCTATGGCGACAAGGCCGAGACTTTGGCCGCCGCCGCCGGGTTCATCGCCAACCGAAGCCACTGACCGCAAAAAGAAGCCGCTATCGGCAGATTCCGGCCGCTTTGCCCGCAATGATGGCCGGTTGTGCCATGCGGTTAAGTGCACCTTAAACAAATCAGGCGATTTTGCGGCAATGTCCAGAAGTTCCGGAAACTGCCCATGTCCAAGATCCTGACGCGTTCCTATCTTCGGATGCGAATCCTGCTGTCCATGCTGCTGATCCTGGCCAGCGTCGCCTTCGGCACGGGATATGTTTACTGGATCACGGAAGACACCAAGGCTTCCATCCGCTTCAACGTCGTTCTTGCAGACGCCGCCAATGCCACCGAGCAGCTCCTTTTCCAGATCAACCGCCTCGATTCCCTGCGCACCAACCCGGTGCTGGTCATGGAGCCGGGAGCTGACGTCCTGGCCATAGAAGCGCGGGTGAAGGCGCAGCAGGAAACGCAAACCGCACTCACGCGTCTTGACCGGACCTTCAAGGCGATCGAACTGGCCTCGACCGGCGATATCGGCATGACGGAGAGCCAGCGCCTGACCCTGGCAGAAGGCGACACCGCTGCCGATCCGCACAGCGCGGATGCAGGCGAATTGGCCGGCCTGACCATGCCCGCCGCGCTCCAGGCAATCTGGCAAGGCGATGAGGACGGTTTCAATCTGCGTGCCTCGCTCACCGAAGTAATCTCGCAGGCCAACCGCATCTCGATCTACCGCGACCTGTCTTCGGATGCCGCCAAGCGCACTTTTGCCGAAGTCAGCCGGCTTGCCAGCAACGAGCTGCGGCCGGGCCTCGCACGCGTCAACCGCAAGCTCGGCGAAGAGGTCGTCCACTCGCAGGACCTGCTTCAAAACACCATGCTGGGTGTCGCAGCACTCATGTGCCTTGCCTCTGTCGTGGTCGGGCTGATGATCCTGCTGCCGCTGGAAACCGCCGTGATTGCCGCGCAGGATGCGCTGCAAAATTCGCGCAAGGAAGCCGAGAAGGCCCGCGAGGCCGCCCAGTCTGCCGACAGGGCCAAGTCGGAATTCCTGGCCAACATGAGCCACGAGATCCGCACGCCGATGAACGGCGTGATCGGAATGGCCGAGTTGCTCGCGCGCACCGATCTGGATGGCCGCCAGAAGACCTTCACCGACGTCATCGTCAAGTCGGGCAATGCGCTGCTGACGATCATTAACGACATTCTTGATTTCTCCAAGATCGATGCCGGCCAGATGGAACTCGATCCGGCCCCGTTCCGCCTCGACGAGGCAGTCGAGGATGTGGCGACGCTGGTTTCCACCCGCGTGGCCGAGAAGGATCTCGAACTGATCGTCCGCATCGATCCCGCCTTGCCGCCTTTTGTATCCGGCGACGCCGGCCGTTTCCGCCAGATCGTCACCAACCTGATGGGCAATGCCGTCAAGTTCACCGAGCAAGGCCATGTGCTGGTTGATGTGACCGGCTCGGTCAAGGATGACATTGCGATGGTGACCGTTCGGGTCGAGGATACAGGCATCGGCATCCCTGAGGACAAGTTGTCCTCCGTGTTCGACAAGTTTGCGCAGGTGGATGCCTCATCCACCCGCCGCCATGAGGGAACCGGCCTCGGCCTCGCCATTGCCTCGCGCCTGGTGGAGCTGATGGGCGGTCGCATGGGCGCCGATTCCACCCTTGGCAAGGGATCGTCCTTCTGGTTCTCCGTGCCCATGCCCGTTGCCGAAACCGGCTGGAAGGAAAAGCCGCTGCCGATCGATGTTACCGGCGCGCGCATCCTCGTCATTGACGACAATCCGGTCAACCGCGCCATCCTCAACGAGCAGCTTCGCAGCTGGGGCTTTGAATCGGCTGCCGCCGAAAGCGGCCCGGTGGGCCTCGCCTTCCTCGAAAAGGCAAGCCAGATAGGCCTCGCCATCGATTGCGTGATCCTGGACTTCCAGATGCCGGACATGAACGGCGAGGATGTGCTGAAGGCCATGCGCGCCAGCGCTTGCGGAGGCACCACGCCCGTCATACTGCTGACGTCGGTGGACCAGGCCGAGTTCAGCCGCATGACAACCGAGCATGGAATGGCTGCCCATCTGACCAAGCCGGCGCGCTCCTCGCTGCTGCTCGAGACCATTGTCGAGACCCTTCAGCGCAGCCGGGCCAACGCTGTCCGGTCTTCCTCTCCTTCATTCCGCGCGCCCCCTGCCGATGTGCGCAAGCCGGCGACGCTTCATTCCAGCCAGCGAAATACTTCCCCGCATGGCTCAGCCGTGCGTCTTGCCCCATCCGTGCAGACCCGCCTTGATGTGCTGGTTGCCGAGGACAATGAAGTGAACCAGCTCGTCTTCAGCCAGATCCTGTCCGGTCTCGGCCTCGCCTACAAGATCGTCGGCAATGGCAGCCTGGCGGTCGACGCCCATCGCGAACTTCATCCCTCCATCGTCATCATGGATGTCTCCATGCCGGTGATGAACGGGCTGGAGGCCACCGCCGGGATTCGCGCCAATGATGTGCTGCGCGGCATCCACACTCCGGTCATCGGCGTCACCGCCCACGCTTTGAAGGGCGACCGCGAGCGCTGCATGAATGCCGGAATGGATGACTACCTGTCCAAGCCGGTCTCCCCCGACAAGCTTGGAGCCATGGTAACCGACTGGCTGACCACCGTGAACAAGGCCGTCGCCTGACCTTTGGCCCTACCGGTTCTTCATAACGATGCAGGAGCCGCCCGCAGTTTTCAGTGTCACACAGATGCGGTCGGCCTCGCCCCGGCTATCCGCCCCGATCCTGACCGCATAGATGCCGCGCCGTCCGATCGGCGTGCGGATGCGGCTCACCACAGCTTCATGTCCCTTCAGCACCGAACCATAGCGCGCCCTGAGCCGCTGCCACTGGCCCATGGCCGCGCTCTGGCGGAAATTTCCGGCCACCTGCACGCCCCAGGCCTTCATCTTCACCCGCGACATCGGGATCATGGAGGCCATGATCACCGGCAGCTTGCGGCAGGCGGCATCAAATTCGAGCTTGGCATCAAGCGGCTTGACCGTGCCCTTGTAGGCAGCATCGGAAAAACTGTCCGCCGGCTCGCCCAAAATGTCGAGCACATAGCTTTCGGTTTCGAGCGGCAGGAACCCGCCGCTGGCGATCCACCGCCCGAGCCGGCCCTCGCCGGCATTGTAGCCGATGGCCGCGCGCCCCAGATTGCCATAGGTCCGCGTCATCTCGGAGAGATAGGCTGCCGAGGCCGGGATCGCCTGCCCCATGTCGAAACTGTCGGCCAACCCGCGGATCTTGGCGGTTCCCGGCATGAACTGGGCTATGCCCTCGGCCCCCACCGGACTGACCGCATTGGGATCGAACCGGCTCTCCTTCCAGATCAGGCGTGCAAAGAAATCGCGCGGCAGGCCGTGCTTGTCGGCATTTTCGCGGATCAGCGTGCAGACCTTGTCCAGATGGGCGGTCTTGTCGAAGGGTTTTTCCTTCGGCTTTTCAGGCGCCGCGGGCTTTTCGGGCGTGGCCGCCTTTTCTTCCGGACCCGGTTTCTCGGGCGCCGCACCCTTGTCCTGCGCAAGGCCCGGCACGGCCAACACAACCAAGCTGGCGAGCAGGATCAGGCCGCGCCGATCCATCGGCCTACTCCGCTGCCGTGGCTTTGCCGGTTCCGAACTTCTGCTCGATATAGTCGGCCACCATCGCCTGGAATTCCCCGGCAATGTCGGGTCCGCGCAGCGTTGCCGCCTTCTGGCCGTCAATGAACACCGGGGCGGTCGGCACTTCGCCGGTGCCGGGCAGCGAGATGCCGATATTGGCATGCTTGCTTTCGCCCGGACCATTGACGATGCAGCCCATCACCGCGACCGACAGCGATTCGACGCCCGGATATTTGGTGCGCCAGACCGGCATGTTGGTTCGCAGATCTTCCTGGATCTTCTTCGCCAGCTCCTGGAAGACGGTGGAGGTCGTCCGCCCGCAACCGGGGCAGGCCGCAACAATCGGCACAAACTGGCGAAAGCCCATGGTCTGCAGCAGTTCCTGGCTAACCTGCACCTCGCGGGTGCGGTCGCCGCCCGGCTCCGGCGTCAGCGAAATGCGGATCGTGTCGCCAATGCCCTGCTGCAGCAGGATGCCCATGGCAGCCGATGACGCGACAATGCCCTTGGAGCCCATGCCGGCCTCGGTCAGGCCCAGATGCAGCGCATGGTCGGAGCGCCCCGCCAGCATGGTGTAGACGGCGATCAGGTCCTGCACCTGCGAAACCTTGGCCGACAGGATGATCTTGTCACGGCCCATTCCCATGCTCTCGGCAAGGTCGGCTGAAAGGAGCGCCGACTGCACGATGGCCTCGCGCATCACTTCGACAGCCGTCAGCGGCGAGCCCTTCTCGTGGTTCTCGTCCATCAGCCGTGTCAGCAGCGCCTGATCCAGCGAGCCCCAGTTGACGCCGATGCGGACCGGCTTGTTGTGGCGCATCGCCATCTCGATGATGGCACCGAACTGCTTGTCCTTCTTGTCCTTGAAGCCGACATTGCCCGGGTTGATGCGGTATTTCGCCAGCGCCTCGGCGCAGGACGGGTGGTCGGCCAGCAGCTTGTGGCCGATATAGTGGAAATCGCCGACCAGCGGCACATGCACGCCGAGACGATCCAGCCGCTCGCGGATATGGGCGACTTGCGCCGCACTCTCGTCGCGGTCGACCGTGATGCGCACGATCTCGGAGCCCGCACGGGCCAAAGCTGCGACCTGTTTCACGGTGGCATCGGCATCCGCCGTATCCGTGTTGGTCATCGATTGGACGACAACCGGCGCGCCGCCGCCCACCATGACCCCGCCGACATCAACGCCGACGGTCTGCTTGCGCGGGAAGGGAGCGGAGAAATACTGCGTCATGATGATCCTGCGGCGATCGGAAACCTTGAAAGGATGTGGCGGGCATGGGCCGGATTGTCAACGGTCAGGGGCACTGGCGGGGGTTTGGGCCGGACGAAAATCGGCATGAGTTATCGTCGCCCGGCAGGGAAAAGCCAGCGTGAACGTCTTTAACTTGCCCCCTCACCCGGCCCTTCGGGCCACCCTCTCCCCGGTGGGGAGAGGACGCCACGTCGGATGGCCCGGCGAAATTTGTCGATTTACGTGCTGCCTCGAGACGGAAGGCGCCCTCCTCTCCCCACCGGGGAGAGGGTGGCCCGAAGGGCCGGGTGAGTGGGCAAGTCCCGAAGCACAAGCCCCGTGTCTGTCTGCTGCATTTCACGGCGGCACGCGGGTGCGGTACAGTGCCAGATCCTGGCAGTCCTTGAGAATCAAATCAGCCTCGTTGCGGGGCTTGGAGATGTGCCCCGGCGGGCGGCCCGGTCGCATCGGCCCGAGCGGCAATGGGTTCTTGGCGCTGCCCGGCGGGAGACCTTGGGCCGCCTTTTCCGCCACCGATTTTTCCCGCGCTGCCATGATGCGTTTCAAGCGGCGGGCCTGAGCGGGAAGCGTGTTGAGCGCGTGGTGCAGGGCGGCGATGCGGCGGTGCAGTGCTCCACTCTCCCCCCTTGCGGGGGAGATGTCGCCGAAGGCGACAGAGGGGGGTAAGGTCAGCGCCAAGGCGCCCCCCACAGTCTGCTGCGCAGACATCTCCCCCGCAAGGGGGGAGAGTGGAGCTGCGCCGCCGTTCGCGCCTTGACCAATTGCGCAGCCGGTCGACGCGGCGTCCTCTCCCCACCGGGGAGAGGGTGGCCCGACAGGGCCGGGTGAGGGGGCAGTTGATGCAAACAGACCCCCTCTCCGCTTCGCTTCGCTCAGCACCTCTCCCCGGCGGGGCGAGGAGGGCGCTGCACCACCGTTTCCGCCAAAAATCGAAATCCGAGGAACAGCCTTCCGACCACTGCCAAACGCACGCGGCACCATCACCCAGGGGGTATCGAACAGCCGGAAGGCGGGCGGACGCGGACTTTGCGTTTTTGTAAAACCGGAGAAATCCGGCAGCGGCCTGTTCGGTTTGGCCGAGCCCTCAACCGAGTTGCGCACCCGCTCCTTCAGCCCCGCCGCAACAATGACGATCAGCCGCCGCGCAGCCGATTCGGCCGGGCGCAGCAGGCGCAGGATGGCCAGCGTTGGTACACCACCCGCCATCGCCAGCATCCGGCCCACGACAGCCAGCAGCGCGGCCTTCTGCCGGGAAATCACGATGCTCCAATCCATGGCCGGTCTCCGAAAAGGAAACCGCCATTGTGGAGGAAGAAGCGGGAGTGTGGACAAGCGCGGTGCAATGCACGGACCCTTGATTGCCCGGCGCGGTGCAAAGATCGCGCGGTGCACCGGTTGCCGCGTCCGCCTCCCCGCCTTATGTTGCAATGCAACAAGACCTTTGCACATGCCGAAAGGACTCCCATCATGAGCATCCGCAAGACCGCCGTAATCACAGGATCGACCTCGGGCATCGGGCTGGGCATCGCCCATGCCTTTGCAGCACAGGGCTGCAACATCGTCATCAATTCGCGCTCGGACAATGCCGAGGACCAGGCCGTGACAAATGAAGTGGCCAGCAAGCATGGCGTCAAGGCCGTCTACATCCAGGCCGACATGGCCGACGGCGCGGACTGCCGCGCGCTGATCGCCAAGGCCTATGACGAGTTCGGCGCCGTTGACATCCTCGTCAACAATGCCGGCATCCAGCATGTGGCGCCCATTGAAGAGTTCCCGGTGGAGAAGTGGAATGCCATCCTCGCCATCAACCTGTCATCCGCCTTCCACACGATTGCCGCCGCCGTGCCGCTGATGAAGAAGGCCGGCCATGGCCGCATCATCAATGTTGCCTCCGCCCACGGCCTCACCGCCTCGCCCTACAAATCGGCCTATGTGGCGGCCAAGCACGGCATCATCGGCCTGACCAAGACCGTGGCGCTGGAACTGGCCGAAGCAAGGCTTGCCGCCACCTGCAATGCCATCTGCCCCGGCTATGTGCTGACGCCGCTGGTGGAAGGCCAGATCGCCGACCAGATGAAGGCGCACGTCATGGACCGCGACGAGGTGCTGGACAAGGTGATGCTGACGCGCCAGCCGACGCGCGAATTTGCCACCGTTGAGCAGATCGGCGCCACCGCCGTGTTCCTGGCTTCCGATGCGGCCGCCCAGATCACCGGCACGGCCATTTCGGTCGATGGCGGATGGACGGCATTATGACGGCCCCGGAGCAAGGCGACCGCATTGCCGTCAACCTCGCCCTGCAGGGCGGCGGCTCGCATGGCGCCTTCACCTGGGGTGTGCTGGACCGCTTGCTGGAGGATGGCCGGATCGATTTTCCGGCCGTTTCCGGCACCTCGGCCGGAGCCATGAATGCTGTCGCGCTCGCCGACGGCTGGGTGCGCGGCGGACGCGACGGGGCCCGTGAAAAGCTGCATGATTTCTGGCGCGCAGTCGGCCTCAAGGGCCGCTTTTCGCCGATCCGCCGCACGCCTTGGGACAAGGTGATGGGCAACTGGTCAGTGTCGAACAACCCCGCTTTTCTCTGGTACGACTGGTGGTCTCGCGCGCTCGGACCGGCGCAAGCCAATCCGTTCGGCATCAACCCGCTGCGCGACGTGGTGGAAGCCGAAATCGACTTTGAGAAAGTGCGCGCCTGCAAGGACCTGTCGCTGTTCATTTCGGCCACCAATGTGGAAACAGGCAAGCTCAGGGTGTTCAACTCCAGCGAACTGACAGCCGATGTGGTGATGGCTTCGGCCTGCCTGCCGACCGTCTTTCCTGCCGTCGAGATCGACGGCACCCCCTACTGGGATGGCGGCTATGGCGGCAATCCGGCGCTCTACCCGTTCTTCTACACCAACCAGATTGATGACGTGCTGCTGGTGCAGATCAACCCGATCCTGCGCGCAGGCGTGCCGTCAACGGCGCGCGACATCCAGAACCGCATCAACGAGATCACCTTCAACGCCGCGATGCTGCGCGAATTCCGGGCCATCGCCTTCGTCAAGAAGCTGCTGGAAAACGGCAACCTGCCGAAGGGACAGTACCGCGACATCCGCATGCACCGCATCGATGCCGACGAGGCCCTGGCCGGACTGTCCGCTGATTCCAAGGTCTGGGCGGAGTGGGAATTCCTGACCTATTTGCGTGATCTGGGCCGTGCCGCTGCCGAGGACTGGCTGGAAACGGATGCTGACAAGGTTGGCCATGAGGCAACCGTCGACCTGTCGGGTGAACTGGACCCGATGATGTCGCCAGCATCCCGCCACCCGCTGACACGGCGCGTGCGCGAATTCATCACCGGACGGCCAAGGCCGGAAATCTGACGCCTCAGGCGCCGATGGCAGCAAACTGCATCCTGACAAAGGCATTGAGCGCGGTGGCGCGCTCTTCGCGATCCCTCACCCGCATCTTCATGCCTTCCAGCCAGTCGGAGAGCTGGCGGGCAAGCGTCAACCCGTCAAGCGGGGACTTTGCGCCCGCTTCCTCATAGACCGGCGCGAGAAGGGCTGCCTTGGCCGCTTTCCACTCTTCCAGCCAGTCAATCTGGAAATCGGCCTTCATGGAGATGAGTTCGGCACCATGGGGCGTCGCCTCGATGGCCGCCATCATGTCGAGCAGGGCAACCGTGATGGCACGGACCACACGGTCAGCCGGGGCGCCCGTGCCGGACAGCACCTCTTCCATGGCCTTGAGCGACTGTGCAGCCATGGCGCGCGACCCGGCCACGTAAATATCCTGCTTGTTGCGGAAGAACTGGTAGAGCGCCGGGCGCGACATGCCGGCCGCCTGCGCTATGTCGTCCATGGTCACGTGGGAATAGCCATAGGCCATGAACTGGCCGACGGCCGAATTCAGGATATGGCCGGGCTTGTCATGATCAGGCAACTGGAAGGGCATCATCATGGAGCCCACCATAACGGCAAGAACCTGTCTTGACAATATGACAAAATGACGAATATTGTCAGAACGTAATTCGAAACGCGGAGAGCCCCATGCAACTGACCGTCAACGGCAAGCCGATCGAGATCGACGCCGATCCTGACATGCCCCTGCTCTGGGCGCTGCGCGACCTTGCCGGCATCACCGGCCCGAAATTCGGCTGCGGCGTGGCTGCCTGCGGTGCCTGCACGGTGATCATCGATGGCGCGGCGGTGCGCTCCTGCGTCACCCCGGTCGGCTCGGTCACGGGCGAGGTGACCACCATCGAGGGCCTCGGCACCCCGGAAGCGCTGCACGCCATCCAGAAGGCCTGGATCGAGGAACAGGTGGCCCAGTGCGGCTACTGCCAGGCAGGCCAGATCATGAATGCCGCAGTACTGCTGGCTGCCAACCCGAAACCTGATGACGCTGCCATCAGTGAAGCCATGGACGGCAATCTCTGCCGTTGCGGCACCTATCCGAAGATCCGCGCCGCCATCAAGCGCGCTGCAACCGATATGGCAAAGGGAGCCTGATCATGGGACGTCTTGCCACTTTCACCCGCCGCGCCTTCCTGTTTGGTGCCGTTGCCGTCGCCGGTGGCGCCGCGTTTGGCTTCTACAAGTACCGTCAGGACTGGCCGAACCCGCTGGACAAGGATGCGCCTGAAGGCGCTGGCGTCTTCAATCCCTATGTGATGATTGCGCCCGACAACACGATCACCGTCATCGTGCCCCGCGCCGAAATGGGCCAGGGCGTGACGACAACGCTCGCCGCCCTCGTTGCCGAAGAACTCGACGTGCCGCTTTCCATGATCAAGGTGGACCATGGCCCGGCCGGAAACGCCTATTTCAACACCGCCATGGTGTCCGCCGCAGCCCCCTTCTATGAGTTCGACCGCTCCTTCATGGCCGAGACCGTGCGCTCCACCATGGGCGTGGCCGCAAAATTCCTCGGCATCCAGGGCACCGGCGGATCGACCTCCACCGTGGATGCCTTCGACAAGATGCGTCAAGCCGGTGCAACGGCGCGCGAAATGCTGAAGGACGCCGCCGCCAAGCGGTGGAACGTGGCGGCTGCCGACCTCAAGACCGGCGATGGCAAGGTAACCGGACCGGCATCCGGCCAATCGCTGACCTATGGCGAACTGGCAGCAGAAGCCGCTGCCATCGAGCCCCGCGAAGTCGCCCTGAAAGCCCGCCCGGACTGGAAGCTGCTCGGCAAGAGCCAGCCGCGCACCGACATGCTGGCCAAGGTCACCGGAGCACCGGTGTTCGGCATCGACGTCGTGCTGCCCGACATGCTGTTTGCCACCGTGAAGATGAGCCCGCGCTTCGGCGCCAAGGCGGTCAAGGCCGATGCCAAGGCCGCCCTTGCGGTGCCCGGCGTCAGCAAGGTCGTGGAAATCTCCACCGCCTATGGCAATGGCTACGGCATCATCGCCTCCAACACCTGGGCCGCCTTCAAGGGTGCCGAGGCGTTGGAAGTCGAATGGGCCGAGGCTGCCTATCCGGCAGACAGCGCCGGCATCTCCAAGGTGCTGGCCGACAGGCTCGCCAAGGCCGATGGCGACGTGATGCGTGATGATGGCGATGTTGACACCGCCTTTGCCGACGCGCCCGCCGACAAGGTGATCCGAGCCGCCTATGCGGTACCCTATCTGGCCCACGCCACCATGGAACCGATGAACGCCACCGCGCAATTCAAGGATGGCAAGCTCACGCTGTGGAGCGGCAACCAGGCCCCGACGCTGGCGCGCGACTTTTGTGCCGACATGCTTGGCATCGAGGAAGATGCCGTGACGGTCCACACCACCATGATGGGTGGCGGTTTCGGACGGCGCTTCGAACTCGATACCGCGCTTTATGCCACTGCGCTGGCGCGCGAAACCGATGGCCGCCCGGTCAAGGTCACCTGGACCCGCGAAGAGGACATGCGCCACGACCAGTACCGCCCGGCGGCCGTGGCGGAATTTGCCGCCCGCATCGGCGAGGACGGCATGCCGGTAGCGGTCGAGGCCTCCATCGCCTCGCCCTCCATCCTGCCGTCCCTGATGGCGCGCACCTATGGGATGAGCCCTGCCGGTCCCGACAAGCTCCTGACCGAAGGCAGCCATGACCAGCCCTATGCCATCACCAATTACCGCGTCACCGGCAAGAAGGCCGATCTCGCGATCCCCATCGGCTTCTGGCGCTCGGTCGGCAATTCCTACAATGCCTTCTTCCATGAGAGCTTCATGGACGAGGTCGCCCATGCTGGCTCCCTTGATCCGGTCGCCATGCGCCTGACGCTGATGAAAGATTGGCCGGTTGCCACCGCGCTGGTCGAGAAGGTGGCTGCCATGTCCGACTGGAAGACGCCACTTCCCGCAGGCAAGGCGCGCGGCCTTGCCTTCACGCTCTCCTTCGGCACATGGGTTGCCGAAGTGGTGCAGGTGGCCGAGACGCCCGACGGCATCCGCATCGAGAAGGTCTGGTGCGCAGCTGATCTCGGCACCGTGCTGGATCCCGCCATCGTCAAGGCGCAGATGATGTCCGGCATCATCTTCGGCCTCAGCCAGGCGCTCAGCCAGGAAATCACCTTTGCCGACGGCATGGTGGAGCAGGGCAATTTCACCGATTATGATGCGCTGCGCATGAGCCAGTGCCCCGAAATCGAGATCGAATTGCTGGAAAACAACAGCCATATGGGCGGCGCCGGCGAACCGGGCACCCCGCCCGCCGCTCCGGCGCTTGCCAATGCGGTGTTTGCCCTGACCGGCAAGCGCATCCGCACCCTGCCGCTGGGCAAGGAAGTCACCTTCGCCTGAACCATTTCCTCCTGACAGCATTCTGTCAGGAGGCGCCTTTATGCAAACAGAGGTGGTTTCGCACTTGCGAAATGCATGATAAAAAGCGCGCTTGAAACAGGTGCGGCATCGCGCCACATGAAAGGCGCATTCCAGCCGGATTGACCGGCAACGCGCAATCCGGATTCAACTGATGGCCAAGTTCAAGTTCCACAAGCTGGCGGCGCTCGCCGTTCTCATCGCTTCGGCTGCATGGGTCGCAACCGGCGAGTTTTCCTCCGTGGGCAGTGCCGCCATCGGTCAGGAAGAGGGCGGGACAAAGCCCGAAGCCAAGCCCGCCGTGGTCGCCACACCGGTTTTGAAGACGGTTGCCGTCGTCAATCCGCCCTTCATCCAGCATGCCCGCACCATCCGCGTGTCCGGCCTGACCAAGGCTGACAAGTCGGCGACGCTTGCCGTGCGCACCGGCGGCATCATTGCCAAATTGCCGGTCGCCCAGGGCCAGCGCGTCAAGGAAGGCGACCTGATCCTGGCCCTTGATACCGAGGGCAAGGGCGCAGCAGTCGAGTCTGCGCGCGCCTCGCTTGATCAGCGCGAAAAGGAATACGAGGCATCCGAACGCCTTGCCAAGCGCGGCAGCCTGCCCAAGCTCCAGCTGGACACGGCGCGCTCTGCGCTGGCCGCAGCCCGCTCTGCGCTGGAAAAGGCCGAAGCCGAGCTTGGACAGGTGGAAGTGCGCGCTCCGTTCTCCGGCATCATCGACACTGTGTCGGTTGAGCAGGGCAGTTCCGTCCAGCAGGGTGCGCCGATTGCCACGCTCCTCCAGCTTGATCCGGTGATCGCCATCGGAGAGGTTTCTGAGCGTGACCTCGTGCACATGGTGATTGGGGGCAAGGCCGAAGTGCGGCTGGTTTCCGGCCTGACAGCGCAAGGCACCGTGCGCTACATTTCGCGCCAGGCCAATGCCGCCACCCGCACCTTCGCCGTCGAAATCGCCATCCCGAACCCGGACGCCGCCATTCCTTCAGGCATGACGGCGGAAATCACGCTCAGCACCGAGCCGGTGCAAGCCGTGATGCTGCCGCGCTCCGTGGTGACCCTTTCCGACAAGGGCGACCTCGGCATCCGCATTGCGAAAGCCGACAACACGGTTGATTTCGTACCGATCGACCTGATTGACGACACCACGCGCGGCCTTGTGCTGGGCGGCGTGCCGTCTGACGCCCGCATCATCGTCGCAGGCCAGGATCTGGTCACCGATGGCGAGAAGGTCAACGCGGTTGAGGCTGACGAAGCCATGCTGCGCCGCCTCGCCGGTACAGTGGCGGACTGACCATGGGCCTTATCTCCTACGCCATCCGCAATGCGCGGCTGACCATCTCGATCCTGCTGTTCTTTCTGGTGGCGGGCGCGCTGTCCTATGTCTCGATTCCGAAGGAAGCCGAGCCGGACATCCAGATCCCCATCATCTATGTCGCGCTTTCCTATCAGGGCATTTCGCCGGAGGATGCCGAACGCCTGCTGCTGCGCCCGGTCGAGACACGGCTGAAATCGATCACCGGCATCAAGGAGATGCGCTCGTCAGCCTATCAGGGCGGCGGCAATGTCATCGTCGAGTTCCAGGCCGGTGCCGATCTCGACAAGGCGCTGGACGACGTCCGCAACAAGGTTTCCGACGCCAAGCGCGACCTGCCCTCCGGGGCCGATGAGCCAACGGTCAACGAAGTCAACATTTCCGAATTCCCGGTGCTTGTCGTCACGCTTTCCGGCGATGTGCCCGAGCGCGCGCTGACCACGGCGGCCCGCGAACTGCGCGACCGCATCGAGGAAGTGAACGGCGTGCTGGATGCAGCGCTGCGCGGTTCGCGTGACGATCTGGTCGAGGTCATCATCGACCCGGTGAAGCTGTCATCCTATGGCCTGAAGCTCGACCAGCTGATTGCCGGTGTCAACGCCAGCAACTCTTTGGTCGCTGCAGGCCAGATGGAAGGCCAGGAAGGCCGCTTTGCAGTCAAGGTTCCCTCGTTGATCGAGACCGTCGAAGATGTGGCCAACCTGCCCATCGTCGCCTCGGGAAGCGCCGTGGTGCGCGCCCGCGATCTCGCCACCATCCGCTCCACCTACAAGGATGCCGAAACGATCACCCGGCTGAACGGCCAGCCGGCCATTGCCATCGAGGTGTCCAAGCGCACGGGTGCCAACCTCGTCGAAACGGTTGACAGGGTGAAGGTAGTCGCCACCGAGTTCCAGAAGCTTCTTCCCCCCGGTGCAAAGGTTGATTTCAGCCAGGACAAGTCGACCACCATCCGCCAGCTGCTGGGCGACCTTGAAAACTCGGTGCTGACCGCCGTCATCCTCGTCTTCATCGTCATCCTCTATGCGCTGTCGGGCCGCGCTTCCTTGCTGATCGGTCTCGCCATCCCGGCATCCTTCCTGATGGGCATCCTGTTCCTGTCGCTGGCCGGAACCACCATCAACATCGTGGTGCTGTTCTCGCTGATCCTGGCCGTTGGCATGCTGGTGGACGACGCCATCATCGTCACCGAATTTGCCGAGCGCCGCATGGCCGAAGGCATGGCGAAGGCTGAGGCCTTCGAGCTGGCCGCCCACCGCATGTCAGGCCCGGTCATTGCCGCCACCATGACCCGCATCGCCGCCTTTTCGCCGCTGCTGTTCTGGCCGGGCGTGGTCGGCGAATTCATGAAATACATGCCGATCACCCTGATCGCCACGCTGTCGGCCTCCATGGCCTATGCGCTGCTGTTCACCCCGGCACTCGGCGCTCTGGTCGCCAAGCCGGTGGTCGAGGAAGGCCCCGGCAAGGACGGGCTCTACATGTGGGTGGTCGGCAAGGCGATCCGCCATCCATTCTTCATCATGACCGCTGCCATCGGCTTGCTGGTTGCGGTTCCGGTTGCCTATGGAACCTATGGCAAGGGCGTTGAATTCTTCCCCAATGTCGAGCCGGAATACGGCCTGCTCTATGTCCATGCGCGCGGCAACCTGTCGCTTGAGGAGCAGGATGCCATCACCCGTCAGGCTGAAAGCCGCCTTCTCGGCTGGCCCGGCATCAAGACCGTCTACACCCGCGTCGGCAAGGTGCAGGGTGGCGGCGGCGCTGAAGTGGCCGAAGATGTCGTCGGCGTCATCCAGTACGAATTTGTCGATTGGCGCGAGCGCAAGGGGGCCAATGACATTCTGGCTGATCTGCGCGTGGCATTGCAGGGCATTCCGGGCGCCGAGATCGAAGTGTCGGTGCCGCAGGGCGGCCCGCCGACCGGCAAGGCCATCCAGATCCGCCTGTCATCGGCCACCCCGGACGGGCTGAACGCCGTGGCAAAGGAAGTGGCGGCGCTGCTGCGCTCCACGCCTGACGTCATCGACATTGCCGACGGCCTGCCCTCGCCCGGCATTGACTGGGAGCTGAAGGTCGACCGGACCAAGGCCGCGCAATACGGCATCGGCCCGGGTTCGGTTGGCACCGTCGTGCAGCTGGTCACCACCGGCCTGAAACTGTCGGATTACCGCCCGGCAGGAGCCGACGATTCGGTCGACATCCGCCTGCGCCTGCCGGAGGACCGCCGCACGCTCGCCGTGCTCGACGAATTGCGCGTCGAGACCGCACAGGGCTCGGTGCCGATCTCGAACTTTGTCACCCGCGAGGCAGCCCAGCGCACCGGCATCCTGAACCGCATCGATGGTTCCCGCACTGTCACCGTACAGGCCGGCATCAGCGAAGGCGTGCAGGCCGATGCCGTGCGCCAGAAGGTGGTGGCCGGCGTGGAGGCGATGAACCTCAATGACAGGGGCGTCCGCTGGAAGCTCGCCGGCGAAGACGAGGAACAGAAGGCAGCAGGCGAGTTCCTGTCAAAGGCCTTCGCCGCTGCGATGTTCCTGATCTTCGTGGTGCTGCTTGCCCAGTTCAACAAGTTCATCTCTGTAGGTCTCGTGCTGACCGCCGTTGTCATGTCGACCATCGGTGTCTTCCTCGGGCTGATGATCACCGGCCAGCCTTTCGGCGTGGTGATGACCGGCATCGGCATCATCGCGCTGGCTGGTGTGGTGGTGAACAACAACATTGTGCTGATCGACACCTATGACCATCTGCGCTCGGAAGGCTGGGACAAGGTGGACGCCATCCTCCAGACCTGCCGCGAGCGTGCACGGCCCGTGGTGCTGACGGCCGTCACCGCCATTCTGGGCGTGCTGCCGATTGCCTTCGCCTTCAACCTCGAACTCTTGAACCACGAGACGACTTATGGCGCGCCGTCCACGCAATGGTGGATCTCGCTGTCATCGGCCATCGTCTTCGGCCTGGCCTTCTCCACCGTGCTGACGCTCATCGTCACGCCTTCGATGCTGATGATCGTGACGCGCTCGAAGGACAGCAAGGTTTCGCGCTTTTTCACCCGGTTCCGCCGCAAGAAGATGCCCGCGACGGCAATTCCGCAGGCTGGCGAATAAAGCCGGGAACAAATCCCCCCATTCAACGTTACGGCTCCATTAGGCAACCGTACCAAGGGGGGATTTTCCCGTGACCACCAGCACCATTCTCATCATCATTCTCATCCTGCTGCTCGTCGGCGCCATTCCGATGCGTGGCCGTTTCGGCAATGCACCTTTCGGCATTCTCGGCACCATTCTGGTGATCGTCGTCATCCTGATGCTGATGGGCAGGCTCTGATCCCAGCGATCCGCGGTGTATGGCTTGCAGACCCAAATGCGGCGGACGTCTTGGGAGGGGTGGCAGGTCAAGCGGCCTGCCGCCTCGCTTCCTTCTGCGAACCGGCACCGCCGAGATGAAGCGCCGCGATTGACCCGGCCATCGCCCTGGTGAGCGGCGTGATTTCCGGTGCCCCAAACGTCGCCTCGTAGCGCGATCCGTCGAGCGAATGCGGCGCATCCCAGAGATAGCGCATCTTCACCACCGCGCGGACAACCGGCATGAACAGGCCGGCAAGCTTGAGCATGGTCCAGTTGACCTGTTTGAGGGCAAGCTTGCGTCCCGTTGCCGCTTCGGCTGCTGCCTTCATCTCAGCGCCGCTCACCGTATGGCCGCAAAAATTGAAATGGTCGAAAACCGGCAGGCTGCCGCGATGCTCCGCCAGCGTCACGAAGCCCTTGGCAAGGTCCGGCAGATAGGCGAAGGCGTGCGCGATGTCCGGCCGGCCCGGCCAGTTGAACCGGCCCGAGGCCAGATCCTTCAGGATCATCAGGTCAAGCCAGGTGCCCTCGCCCTCGCCGCCGAAGAAATCACCGGCGCGCAACACCAGAACCTGCGTTCCATGCTTGCCCGCAAAGTCGCGGCACAACTCCTCCATGGCAATGCGGATCCGGGCTTTCTCCGTCGAGCCATGCCAAGGCGATGTCTCGGTCATGTCCATGCCGATCTCCAGCCCGTAATTGTAGACATTGCCCGGAAGCAGCACGGTTGCTCCGGCTTCGCGTGCTGCATGGAGCGTGTTCTCCATCAGCGGCAGCACGGTCGTCGCCCACTTGTCATAGGGCGGGTTGGCAGCATGCAGGATGACGTCGGCACCCTTGCAGGCGGCAATCAGCGCGGCTCGGTCAAAGGCGTCGCAGGCAACCGGTTCGACGCCCGGCGCCATGGCCTCGACTTTTGCGCCGCGTCCGAGGCCGCGTACCGTCCAGCCCGCTGCAACAAAGGCTTTTGAGGCTTCGCGGCCGACACGGCCTGCGGCTCCGATGATGGCGATGGTGGTCATTGTCTTTCTCCTGTTTGTCCGGTGATGGAAACAGGGTGGACCATTTGCTTCTGGATGGAAATTCGATAAGACTGCATTCTAACTATTCGAAAGTGAATGGATGCAGGAATTCGACTGGAACCTCGTGAAGGGCTTCCTGGCGGTTGCCGAAACCGGCAGCCTGTCAGCCGGCGCGCGCCGTCTCGGCTCATCGCAGCCGACGCTTAGCCGCCACATCACCGAACTTGAGGCAGCGCTCGGCGTGACCTTGTTTGAGCGGGTGGCGCGCGGCATGGCGCTGACC
>JBGSQC010000109.1:0-2418 GCA_041738295.1 Zhengella sp.
GGAAGCGCACGGGCAAAGGCACGCAAGGCATCTGCCTCGTCGGCGGCAAAGCTGCGGGCAGTCAGGCGCTCGGCGGCCGTTGCATCAGCTCCCGATGGATCCTCGTCATCCGGGTCCGGCATCAAGCCGGGGTCGCCCGCATCATAGGCGGCTGGCATTTCCTCCGGCTCCCCTTCCACCGGCGCGGCCAGGCTGGCACCCAGGAAAATCGCATCAAAGATCGCGTTGAACTCCTCCTGCCGGTCAGGACCGGGTCCGAAAGTGGCATGTGCGGCGCGGCGAATGTCGCGGATCGAACCGGGGCCGAGCAGGCCGGTGGCGGTGATGAAGCTCGTGGTCTGTTCGGGGCTTGCGGGCTGGCCGGCGCCGCGCAAGGCCTGCGCAAATGAGAGAAAAGGGGAAAGGGCGCGCGGCAGGATCATGCTGCGGTTCCTTGCAACAGCGCATCCAGCCGGGGAGCGATGAAGCCCAGGTCGTCCTGGTCCTTCAGCACCACACCGATGGCGCGGGCAAAGGCGCTCGGCCATGATGCGCCCTGGCTGTGAAGCAGGGTTGCGGCCTCCGCCCATTCGACGGTTTCAGCCACACCCGGCGGCTTGGCGAGAGGCTCGGCGCGCAGGCGGTTGACGGCAGATACCACGCGGTGGGCGGTGTCCTGCGCCACCGTCGAGGCGCGCATCATCACGATTTGCGCTTCCAGCGCCGGGTCGGGATAGCCGATCCAGTGATAGACGCAGCGACGCCGCAAGGCCTCGTGCAATTCGCGGGTGCGGTTGGAGGTGAGGATGACGACCGGGTGCTCCTCGGCGCGCACAGTTCCGCGCTCCGGGATCGAGATGGTGAAATCCGACAGGAATTCCAGCAGCAGCGCCTCGAACTCGTGATCCGCACGGTCGATCTCATCGATCAGCAGCACACGGTCTCGAGGGGCCTGCAGCGCCTGCAGCATCGGCCGGGCCACGAGGTACTCGTCAGCATAGAGGTTGACGTATCCTTCCGTCGTCTGGCGGATGGCCAGCATCTGGCGCGGAAAGTTCCATTCGTAAAGCGCCGCCGAGGCCTCGATGCCCTCATAGCATTGCAAGCGGAGCAACTCGCGTCCGAGCACCGAGGCAATCGCCTTGGCAGCCTCGGTCTTTCCCACCCCCGGCGCTCCTTCCAGCAGCAGCGGCTTTCCAAGCGCCAGCGCCAGATAGGCCGCCGTGGCCAGTCCCTCATCGGCAATGTACTGGGCGTCGCGCAGGCTGTGTGCCAGCGGCGTGGGGCCGTCAATCCCGAGGATGGAGCGGCGCACAGCCATCGACTATCCCCTTGCGCCGAGACGGTTGCGGGGCTTGGCACCGCCAAGCGCGCGAAGGCCGCGCAGGATCTTTTCCGGCGTGATCGGCAGGTCATCGATGCGAACGCCAACCGCGTCATAGACCGCATTCGCCACCGCAGGCAGCACCGGGTTGGCGCACATCTCGCCCGGTCCCTTGCCGCCAAACGGGCCGTCAGGCGCAGGGCGTTCGAGCACGCTGATGTGATGCGGAGCAAGGTCTCCCGGCCCGGGCATCAGATAGCTGTTGAAATCCAGAGGGCCATGATCACGCGACGGGTAATGCGGCTCGGTGGTTTCCCAGAGCGCATGGCTCATGCCCATCCATGCGCCGCCGACCAGCTGCTGTTCCACAAGGCGCGGGTTCAGGGCGCGGCCCACCTCGTAGGCCGACTGCATGTCCAGCACGTCAACCTCGCCGGTCTCGTCATCGACGGTGATCTCCACCAGCATCGCCGCATGCGCAAAGCAGGAAACCGGCGTCATCTCGCCGGTATCTGGATCAACCTCCGACAGCGGGATGAGGAAGATGCCGCGTCCGGATACGGTCTCGCCCTGCTTGAACTGGGCCGCCTGGCAGGCGGCCATGGTGGTGATCGCCTTTGAGGGCGCGCCCCGCACATGGATGTTGCCGCGCCCGTCGGTCACAAGGTCGGCGGCATCGACTTCAAGCTCCTCGGCAGCCGCCTCCAGCATCACGGCGCGCGCTTCCTGCGCCGCCTGGATCACGGCATTGCCGACACGGTGGGTTCCCCGGCTGGCAAAGGATCCCATGCAATGGGGGCCGGTATCGCTGTCGGCAGTGTCGACATAGACATCGGCAACCGGAATGCCCAGCGTCTCGGCGGCGATCTGGCGGGTGACCGATTTCATTCCCTGTCCAAGATCGATCGATGACAGCGCCACGGTGAACTTGCCATCCGGGTTTGAATGGACGAGCGCCTGGCTGGGGTCGCCGCCCAGGTTCATGCCGATGGGATAGTTGATGGCGGCAAAGCCGCGGCCACGATGAATGGTCATCAGCGTCTCCTGAAGCCGGAAAGCGAGGAAAACCGCAGAGCCCCGCTACGCGCGGGCGCTGGGCTTAGCTGCGGTGGCGG
>JBGSQC010000122.1:0-1678 GCA_041738295.1 Zhengella sp.
GGACCTGCAAGGCGTGTTCCTCACAGTGGCGCGCGCTGCCATCAATGGCGAGCCCTGCCCGCCCGATGCCACGCTGGCGCGCATCTACGGCACGCATTCACCACGCAGGGCGCGGCGTTTCCTGACATGGTTTGAGGAAAACGGCCTCATCGTCATCCGCATGGACCTGTCGGGAAAGCGCATTGTCGCTTTCCCCGATCTCGATGCGCAGACCTTGCCCGGAGACCCGGACGGGCCGGACATCCGTCAGGATGCCGCAGACTAAAACTCAGGCCTGGCGCTCCGGCACATGGACGACAAGGCCATCCAGCGCATCGGTCAGCATGATCTGGCAGGACAGGCGTGAATTTTCGCGCGGCTCATGGGCGAAATCCAGCATGTCTTCTTCCATGGGCTCCGGCTTGCCGGCAGCAGCCGTCCAGGCGTCGTCCACATAGACATGGCAGGTCGCGCAGGCGCAGGCTCCGCCGCACTCGGCATCGATGCCCGGCACCGAGTTCTTCACGGCATTTTCCATCACCGAGGTGTTGTTGGCGGCGTCAATCTCAAAGCGCTTGCCGTCATGGGCGACAATGGTAATTCTCGGCATCGGTCTGGCATCCTGTCGATGGGTCTGGCAGGCAATTGGAACAGACGGTCGCGCAAGTCAACATCTGAGCACAGGCCGGTGCACCAGATGGAACAAATTGCCGGATGATCGTGTCGCTGGACTAGCGCGTGATGGCAGCGATGAAATCGCACACGCGGATCACTTCAGCCTTGATCTGCCCGGCAAGCCTGGCATCGGCGGGCGCAGCTTCCATCGCCTCGCACAGCGATGCCAGCCCGAAGGCTCCCACACCGCGCGACGAACCTTTCAAAGTGTGGGCAAGCGTGATGCGCATGGCGGGTTCCGCCTGCTTCAGCCGGTCACAGACCGATTGGGCCTGCTGGCAGAACATTGCCAGCACCTCGGCCTCGAGGGCGCGGTCGCCAAAGGTCTGGCTGGCGAGATGATCCAGATCGACAGGACGCGAACCCTTGCGGGCAGCCCCCTCTCCGCCCGGCATCTCGAACGCGATGCTTCGTGGTGCAGTCATCCCCATGGCAAACTCCGGCCCGTGTTTTTCCGTCCCAAGGGCCCATTTTCGCCTCCTCTTGTGGATATTGCGTTAATGGCGAAAAAAACCCGCGCACCTGCCCTTGTTTCGTCGCAAGACGATGCGCGTGTTAACCTTATGTTTAAACATTTAACCATCGGGGCCATTGCCGGTTTCAATTGCCGGCCCGTCCCAGTACGATGCAACTGGTAAGAATGCGCCATTGCGCAGGCACATTGACGCCTGTGGAACGCGGCAAAAGGAAGAGTGGCATGTCACAAAAAGCCAATCCGAATCCGGACTTCGACTTCGATGTTGAATCTGCGCTTGATGAAGCGCTCGACATGGATTTCGACCTGGACACCAGCCTTGAAGGCACCGGAGAGACGGCAAAGGCGCCAGCCCAGGATTTCGATTTTGCCGATTCGCTCGACAGCGACCTGACCGGCGCGATTGACGACCTGGAAGCACAGATCAATGCCGCCGCCGAGGAAATTGCCGTCGAGAGCAACCGCGCCGAGGCCAGGCCTGCCGTTTCGCCTGCTGTTCCCGCTGCCGCAGCCGCTGCTACGGCTGCCACTCTTGCCGCTGCTGCACCG
>JBGSQC010000179.1:0-3952 GCA_041738295.1 Zhengella sp.
TGTGTGAAACGACTTCCGAAACCGTTTGTGCCGCTGGCCGCTTGCTCTTTCTATTGGCTCCAGGGAGAGAGATTGCCGTCGCGCATCATGCCGCAAGAGCATGGCGAGGTTGCCGCTGCAAAGCGGAATGGCAAGGCTGCGAGGTGCCGGAGGAGGCACCCCAGGCGCAATCGGCACTGATCTTTCCCGGTTCGAGCAAAGGCTGTCATGCTTCATGGCAAGCCAATCCGGGAGGAACCGTCCATGAATGTCGTCAATCCGATCAGTGAAGCGGCGAGCTTCGATCCCTTCGATCTCGGCAAGCCGCACGCCAACTGGAAGCTGTTCCGCGAGGAGCAGCCGGTCTTCTTTCACGCCGACAGCGGCTACTGGGTTGTCTCGCGCTACGAGGACATCAAGGAGATCTTTAACGACTGGAAGACTTACTCCTCGGAAAATGCGCAGAAGCCGATGCGCCCGATGTGCGAGGAAGGCCGCAAGGTGCTGACCGAAGGCGGCTTCACCGCCTATTCCGGCCTGACGGCCCGCGTTCCCCCCGAACACACCCGCATCCGCAAGATCGCGCAGGGCTGCTTCGGCCCCCGCCGTTTCAAGTCGATCGAGCCGCAGGTGGAAGAAATCGTCAGCCGCCACCTCGACCTGCTGGAAGAGGCGGGCAAGGCCGGCAAGCCGGTGAATTTCTGGGAAGTGGTGGCCTATCCGGTCCCCGCCTATGTGCTTTTCACGCTGATGGGCATTCCGGAAAAGGACGTGCCGCTGATCAAGCAATATGGCGCCAGCCGCGGCCGCATGACCTGGTCGGACCTGACCGATGAGGAAATGATCCCCGTCGCCCATGACATGGTGGCCTACTGGAAATACATCCACGACCTGCTCGACATGCGCCGCGCCAATCCGGGCGACGACTTCCCGTCCGACCTTTTGCGCCTGCAGGCCGAGGGCGCCGAGATCACCGACGAGGAAATCGCCGGCGTGCTCTATTCCACGCTCTTTGCCGGCCACGAGACGACCTCCACCTTCATGGGCAATTATGTGCTGGCCCTGATGGAAAACCGCGACGCCTGGGAGGCGATCAAGGCCGATCCGTCCAGGATCCCCAATGCCGTGGAAGAAATGCTGCGCTACATGCCGTCGGTCGTCGGCTGGCGGCGCAAGGCCCGCACGGCGGCAACCGTCGGCGGCGTGGAGCTTCCCGCAGGCGCCGAAATCCTGATGATCACCGGCTCTGCCAACCGCGACGAGGCGCAGTTCCCCGGCGGTGAGCATCTCGACATCACCCGCGACAACGCACGCACGCACCTCTCGTTCGGCTATGGCATCCATTACTGCCTCGGCTTCCAGCTGGCCAAGATGGAAGCGCAGATCCTGCTTCGCCAGCTCGCCGAGCGCTTCCCTGATCTCCGCCTGCAGCCGGGCTTCACCCCTGAGTATCATCGCAACATCACCTTCCGCGTTCCGAAGTCGGTCATGGTCGAGTGGGGAGCACCGGCATGAGGGTGACCCGTACGGACTACACGATCGACTTTGCCGACATCGGCGAAGAGGACCATGCCCGCGTCGGCGGCAAATGCGCCTCGCTTGGAGTGATGACGCGGGCCGGCGTGGCGGTGCCTCCGGGCTTTGCGGTCACGACCGAGGCCTTTTCTGCGATGCTCGACCACCAGCATCTGCGCGAGGAAATCGAGCGGCACCTGAAGGCGCTGGATGTCACCGACATCGATTCGCTCGACCGCGCCGCTCAGGCGATCCGCATCCGCATCCGCTCGCACCGCATGCCGGAAGCAGTGGAGAAAGCGATCCGCGACGGCTATGCCGCCATGGGTGACACCATGCCGGTGGCGGTCCGCTCTTCGGCCACCGCCGAGGACATGCCGGACGCCAGCTTTGCCGGCCAGCAGGACACCTATCTCTGGATATCCAATGCCGATGACGTGGTGGAAAAGGTCCGCGATTGCTGGGCCTCGCTCTTCACCACCCGCGCGGTGGCCTACCGCGAGAAGAACAACATCCCGCACATCGGCGTGCTGATGAGCGTCGGCATCCAGAAGATGGTCAATGCGCGCACCGCAGGTGTCGCCATGACGCTTGATCCGGGCAATGGCGACCGCACCCGCATCATCATCGATGCCTCCTGGGGCCTTGGCGAAATGGTGGTGTCCGGCGTGGTCACGCCCGACAACTTCACCGTTGAAAAGGTGCTGGAGGAGATCATCGACCGCAAGATTTCCGACAAGCATGTCGAACTGGTGGGCGATCCCGCCCAGGGCGCAGCCATCGAGCGCGAGGTCGAGGCGGAACGCCGCGCCATCCAGTGCCTCACCGATGCCGAGGTCATGCAGGTTGCCCGCCTTGCCAAGCGGCTGGAGCGCCAGAACAAGTGCCCGCAGGATGTGGAATGGGCTTTCGATGCCGATCTTCCAGAAGGCGAAAACCTGCTCGCCCTGCAAAGCCGGCCGGAAACCATCTGGTCTCAAAAGAAAAAGTCGACCGAACCCAAGCCTGCCTTCGAGATGGGCGTCATGGGCATCGTCGCAACCTTGAACAACCCGATCGGCTCGCGCCGCTGACCGGGACCAACAAGTCAAACGTACAGTCAGATTCACGGGAGGAATTGACGAATGAACGCAGTGACATCCTTGTTTCCCAGCCCCTACGACGTGACGGCCCCAAAGGGTGCCGAGGGCTGGCGCGAGCTTTATCCCTATTACGTGCTGTTCCAGGAGAACCGCCGCGCCGAAGAGGAAGGCAAGTTCTGGTTCTGCGACAGCCAGCATTGGCCGATGCCGTTCCGCCCCTTTGATTGCACCATGGTGGAATTTGCCGCCAAGTGCCTCGGCCAGTACAACACCCGCCATCTGATGGTGCCGCCGGCCAATGGCATCGACTACAGCATCCTCAACGGCTACGTCTATTTCTCGCCGGTTGGCGTTGCGCCTGAAAACATCGGCGATCGCGTGCCGCAGTTCATGCAGCGCGCCGGCCATTATTTCATGAACTGGAACGACCTGCTGGCCAACTGGAAGGTCAAGGTTCTGGGCGCCATCAAGGAGCTGGACGCCATCAGCTTCGAGCCGCTTCCCGATGTGGTGGCGCTGGAGGATGTGACCGGCGGCGTCGGCCTCGACAACACCACCGCGCTGTTTGCTTCTTATGACAAGTCGATCCACCTCGCCTACCAGATCTGGCAGTATCATTTCGAGTTCCTGAACCTCGGCTATGCCGCCTATCTGGATTTCTTCGGCTTCATGAAGGCCCAGTTCCCGACCATCCCCGACCAGGCCATCGCCAAGATGGTTCAGGGCGTGGATTCCGAATTGTTCCGTCCCGATGACGAGTTGAAGAAGCTCGCCCATCTCGCCATCGAGCTGGGCGTTGCATCGGCGCTGAAGAAGGGCTCGGTCGGGGAGGGCCTCGCCGCCGTCGCGGCCCAAGCCAACGGCGCCAAGTGGATCGCCGCCTGGGAAAAGGCCAAGGACCCCTGGTTCAACTTCACCTCCGGAAACGGCTTCTATTCCACCGACAAGTACTGGATCGACCATCTGGACATTCCGATGGGCTATCTGCGCGACTATGTGGAGCGTCTGGAAGCAGGTGAGACCATCGAGCGCCCGACCGCAAAGCTGATTGCAGAGCGTGACCGCATCACCGCCGAATACCGCGAGCTGATGGACGAGGAGGCTCAGGCTGTCTTCGACGGCAAGCTCGGCCTGTCGCGCACCGTGTTCCCCTATGTCGAAGACCACAATTTCTACATTGAGCATTGGGCCATGGGCGTGTTCTGGCGCAAGATGCGGTCGCTGTCGAAGATCTTCCAGGAGGCAGGGTTCTGGCAGGCCTAAGACGGCATGTTCTTCCTGTCGCGCCAGGAAGTGCGCGATGCGCTGTGGGACTACGGCAGCGGCTGGGCAACCGGCGCAGGCCCGGCCGGTCCGTCCCATTGGCCGTCCGAGGT
>JBGSQC010000175.1:0-3876 GCA_041738295.1 Zhengella sp.
CATGTTCAGCTTGTGATACTTGCCGTAGGTTTCGAAGCTCGCGGCGACCTGGGCGGCGAGCTCGCGGGTCGGCTCCAGGATCAGCGAGCGCGGCATGCGTGCCCGGGCACGGCCTTGGGAAAGGATGTCGATCATCGGCAACGTGAAGCCGGCGGTCTTGCCGGTGCCGGTCTGGGCGATGCCCAGCACGTCGCGGCCGGTCAGCATCACGGGGATGGCTTTTGCCTGGATCGGCGTCGGCGTCTCGTATCCTTCAGCGGTCAGCGCTGCGAGGAGGGATTCGGCCAGGCCGAGGTCTTTGAAAGTGGTCAAAATGGTTTTTCCTTCGCCAGCGCGCATGGGCATCTGCCCCGCAGGCGCGGCGTTTCTTCTTGTCTGTTCGGGAAACCAGCGTAGATCGGCAGCCGTATGAAAAGCGCCATGGGGCGCGGGCTTGCGGGCAACGATCTGGGAGGACAATTGCAAGGCCGCAACGGGCTGTTGACCGATGGGGTCATCTACGCGCAGCCTTGCGACGAAGCGCTTATCGCACGAAACCGTGGTGCAAACAAGGCAATTCGCCGAAAGGGTGAATCAGGCCTTGCGGCAAAAGCGTCCGGTCCTTTCCGAAAGGTTGACTTCGCACGCCTGAAACTCCACATGCGCGCCATGAAAATAGCCGATGCCGAAATCCTGATTGTTCCCGGATACACCAATTCCGGCCCCGACCACTGGCAGACCCGCTGGCAGGGCAAGCTTTCGACTGCGCGCCGCGTCGAGCAGGCTGAATGGTCAAAGCCGGTGCGCGAGGAATGGGTGGGCCGGCTGGTCGAGGAGGTGAACCGCGCAACCAAGCCGGTGGTGCTCGTCAGCCATTCGCTGGGTGCGGCCGTCTGCGTGCTGGCGGCTGCGCAAGTGGGCGACAAGGTGCGCGGAGCCTTCCTCGTGGCCCCGCCGGATACGTCCAACCCTTCCATCCGCCCGCGCCACCTGATGACCTTCGGCCCCTACCCGCTCGATCCTCTGCCCTTCGCGTCAACGGTGGTCGCCAGCCGCAACGATCCCTTCTGCGCCCACGAGGTGGCAGGCGATCTGGCGGCCAGCTGGGGCTCGCTCTTCCTTGATGGCGGCGAGTCTGGCCACATCAATGCCGAATCTGGTCACGGTCCATGGCCGGAGGGTATCATGGTGTTCTCGCGCTTCCTGCAGAACCTCAAGCCCTGAAGCTCTGAAATAGAAAAGGCCCGCGCCGTGGCGCAGGCCGTCACCTTTAAGTCGGCAGGATCAGTCAGCCCTTCGCCGTGTCGGCGCGTGCCTGCCCGACCATGGCGCGGGCACCAGCTGCCATGTAGCCATTGTCGGACTGGATGGTCATGAACTGGAAGCCCATGGCCGCATAGGGGGCCGCTTGCGCCGCTTCAATGCAATAGATCGCAGAAAGCTTGCCCGCCGCCTTCACCTTGGCAGCGATGATGGCAATCGCCTCCTGCAACTCGGGCAGCTTGGGATTGACCGCCTTGCCGCCGGTCCAGCCGATGGAAAAATCCGACGGACCGACGAAGATGCCGTCAATGCCGTCCACCGCGATGATCTCGTCGGCAAGGTCAAAGGCCTGGCGCGTTTCGATCATGGCAAAGGCCAGCGTCTGCGAATTCGCCGCTTCCAGATAGGGCTGGCCACCGGTTATGCCGCGCCGCGCCACGCCGAGATTGGCACCCCAGGAGCGGCCACCGAGCGGCGGATACTTCATGGCATCGGCAAAGGCCTTGGCATCGGCAACCGAGTTGATCATCGGCGCAATCACCGCGTCGGCACCGAAATCCAGCACCCGGCTCGCCAGATCATTGCGGCCAACCGGAATGCGCACGATGGCCGGCTTTCCGGCATTGAGAATGTGGGGAATGCAGCGCATCACCGAGCCGTCATCATGGCCACCATGCTGCATGTCCATGGTGACCGAATCGAAATCCGTCGTGGCCAGCGCTTCCACGGTCATAGGATCAGGAATCAGCGACCATGCGGTCAGGTTGATTTCACCGCCGCGCAGGCGGTCGGCAAGGCTTGTCGCGGGCTTCATTGTCATCTCTCCCGGAGATTATATTTAACTTGTGTAATAATACACGTGGCCCGCATATTCCATGAAAAAGGCCGCGCAGGGTATCCCCCGCCCGGCCTTTATTTTCCCTGTTCGCACCCCGACCCGCAGATGGCCGGGCGTGCAGCTTTCTTATTCGCTGGCGATCTGCTTGGCCGCAACCGCCAGCAGTTCTTCCATGGTCCGGCGGATCTGGTGGTCGGACTGGTCGATGCCGGCAGCATCAAAATCGCCACGCACCTTGCGGAACACGTCCTCGTCACCGGCTTCCTCGAAGTCGGCCTTCACCACTTCCTTGGCGTAGGCTGCGGCATCAGCGCCCGACTTGCCCATTTTCTCTGCCGCCCAGAGGCCCAGCAGCTTGTTGCGGCGCGCCATGGCCTTGAACTTCAGTTCCTCGTCATGGGCAAACTTGTTTTCAAATGCCTTTTCGCGATCGCTCATGTCAGCCATTGCAGTTGTCCTTTGGTTGGCCGGGCCAAGGGCCCCGTGATTCATGACGTTCCCTATATGGGGATTGATGCCTGATAGCAAAAGAGAACCGCATTGAAAACGCACCGAAAGGAGGGATCGGGCCTTTTGCCGCAATGAAACCGGTTGATGGCCCCAATCTGCCATTGAGCCCAAGGGCGGTTTGGGATAGACACCGCGCGAGCAATGCCATGCGCCACAGCGTATCCCGGCCGCGGATGCCGTCCGCCGCCAAGCACGCACCGTCCAGGGACCTGATGCAATGAACCGTCGCCGCCGCATTTACGAGGGCAAGGCCAAGATCCTTTATGAAGGCCCGGAACCGGGCACGCTGATCCAGTTCTTCAAGGATGATGCCACCGCCTTCAACGCCAAGAAGCATGAAGTGATTGATGGCAAGGGCGTGCTCAACAACCGCATTTCCGAGCACATCTTCACCAGCCTGAACCGCATGGGCATCCCGACGCATTTCATCCGCCGCCTCAACATGCGCGAGCAGCTGATCAAGGAAGTCGAGATCATTCCGCTGGAAGTGGTGGTGCGCAATGTCGCTGCCGGTTCGCTCTCCAAGCGCCTCGGCATCGAGGAAGGCACGGTCCTGCCGCGCTCCATCATCGAGTTCTACTACAAGGCCGATGCGCTGGACGATCCGATGGTCTCCGAAGAGCACATCACGGCCTTCGGCTGGGCCGCGCCCCAGGAAATCGATGACATCATGGCGCTTGCCATCCGCATCAATGATTTCCTGTCCGGCATGTTCCTCGGCGTCGGCATCCAGCTGGTCGATTTCAAGATCGAATGCGGCCGCCTCTGGGAAGGCGAGATGATGCGCATCATTTTGGCCGACGAGATCTCGCCCGACAGCTGCCGCCTGTGGGATATCGCCACCAACGAGAAGCTGGACAAGGACCGGTTCCGCCGCGATCTCGGTGGTCTGGTCGAAGCCTATCAGGAAGTGGCACGCCGCCTCGGCATCATCAACGAGAACGAGCCGCCGCGACCCTCCGGCCCGACCCTCGTGAAATAAGCAATGCGGGGCGCGGTTTCGCGCCCTCTTCTCCCCACTCTCGGCATCTTTACGGACAGATCATGATCAAGGCCCGCGTCACCGTCACCCTCAAGAACGGCGTCCTCGACCCGCAGGGCAAGGCCATTGGCGGCGCGCTCGCCACTTTGGGCTTCGAAGGCGTCGGCCAGGTCCGCCAGGGCAAGGTCTTCGACATCACGCTCGACACATCCGATCGCGCCAAGGCCGAGGCCGACCTCAAGGCCATGTGCGAGAAACTTCTGGCCAATACCGTGATTGAGGATTATTCTGTAGCCCTTATCTG
>JBGSQC010000195.1:0-3191 GCA_041738295.1 Zhengella sp.
CGCCCCTTTGACTACCGCTATGACCTGAAAACACCCGCGCGCATCTATTGCACCGAACTGGTGGCCATCGGCCTGCCGCATCTGGCCACCCGCACGCACTCGATCTATGGCGTGGACACCCTGCTGCCGGACGACTTTGCCGAGGATGCCTTTGGCGGCCGCAATGGCCTGTCAGTCATTCGCATCATCGAGGCCGGGGCAAACGGCAGCTGGCGCATCGGGTCTGCCTCCACCATCCGCGCCGCGATCCGCACTGAGCGTGACCGCCGCTGACTATCCCCGGAAGACCAGCGCCGCGCCGGCAATGATCAGCGAAAACCCGGCCAGATGGTTCCAGCCGAGGCTTTCTTTCAGCACCACCACCGAGAAGACGGCGAAGACCACCAGCGTGATGACCTCCTGCATGGTCTTCAGCTCCGCCGCGCTCCAGTAGGAATGGCCGATGCGGTTGGCCGGAACCGCCAGGAAATACTCAAACAGCGCGATGAACCAGCTGACGAGGATCACCGTCAGCAGCGGCGCGGATTTGAACTTCAGGTGTCCGTACCAGGCAATGGTCATGAACACGTTGGAGGCCAGCAGCAGCAGCACGGGCAGCCACTTGGCGGCGAAGGGCGAAAGCGTCATGGGCGGGGTTCCGGATCAGGCGTAGCCGCAGGATTCCGCTGCTTCGCTTGCGCTGTCAACGGGCGGTATATGCCCGCGCCCTCGCCCTTCGAGGCTCGCTGCGCTCGCACCTCAGGATGAGGGCGTTGGTGAAAGCCTCACCTCTTCACCCGGCGCTAACCCTGCACCTTCATCTTGAGTGCCAACCCTGCACCCTCATCCTGAGGTGCCGCCAAAGGCGGCCTCGAAGGGCGAGGGTGCAGGGTCAGCCAAACCGGACCAGCATCACCGTCTCACTCCGCCGCGCGGCGCGGCAACACCCAGCCCGGCCGGGGGAAATGGCAGGTGTAGCCGTTCGGGTAGCGCTCCAGATAATCCTGGTGCTCCGGCTCGGCCTGCCAGAAATCGCCCGCCGGCTCCACTTCCGTCACCACGCGGCCCGGCCACAGGCCCGATGCGTTGACATCGGCAATGGTCTCGCGCGCCAGCAGTTCCTGCTCCGGCGAAGTGTAGTAGATCGCCGAGCGGTAGGAGCGGCCGATATCATTGCCCTGCCGGTTCTTCGTGGTCGGATCATGGATCTGGAAAAACACCTCCAGCAGCGCGCGATAGCTGGTGCGTGCCGGATCAAACACGATCTCGATGCCCTCGGCATGGTCGCCATGGTTGCGGTAGGTGGCATTGGCCACATCGCCGCCGGTATAGCCGACGCGCGTAGAGATGACGCCCGGCAGCCTGCGGATCAGGTCCTGCATGCCCCAGAAGCAGCCGCCTGCGAGAAGTGCGGTTTCGGTTGTCATGCGCTTGCCTCCTCGAACAGGGACACGAATTCGCCATAGCCCTGCACATCCATTTCCGAAAGCGGCACGAAGCGCAGCGAGGCCGAGTTGATGCAATAGCGCAGCCCCGTCGCGCCCGGCCCGTTCAGCGGCCCGTCCTCGAACACATGGCCCAGATGGCTGTCGCCGCCGACCGAGCGCACCTCGACACGGCGCATGCCATGGCTGACGTCGGTCTTCTCCGCCACGTGATCCTCCTTCACCGGCCGCGTGAAGGACGGCCAGCCGGTGCCGCTGTCAAACTTGTGCACCGAGGCAAACAGCGGCTCGCCGGAAACAATGTCCACGTAAAGCCCCGGCTCCTTGTGGTTCCAGAATGCATTGCGGAAGGGCGGCTCCGTGCCGCATTGCTGCGTGACGTAGTGCTGGTCCGGCGTCAGCTTCGCCAGCGCGCCCTCGTCCTTCGCCCAAGTCTTGCCGCTCATGATGGTCACCTCCGTTGATGCGTGTTTTTTGCCTTGGCCCCAAAGATGGGCCGAAGCGCGATCACGGACAAGGGGTAGCATTTTCACGGTGGAGTGAGGCGCTCGCGAGGCAGGCTGCCCTTGATAAACCGCAATTGGCGGGCATGGTCCAAAGACGACCGGAAGCGGGAGCGATTTTCCGCTGCTCGCTCCCTTTCCAGTCATGTTATGTGACGAAGCCGTCCCGGTTAGCCTGCTGTGCGCGGGCCGTGGCGGCCCCTGCGCTTTTCGATCCGGCATCCTCCGCGAGAGACGGGCGCCCCGCATGGCCAAAGGCCAGACCAATGACCGACCGCATCACCACCTCGATTGTCCATTTCGACACAGAGTTCAGCTTTTCCGGCGCCGGCCGCTCCTTCCCCGCCGGCGACTACCAGATCACCGATATTGACGAGCCGCTTCCCGGACTCACCATGATGGCCTGGCACCGCACCGCCACCTATCTGGAAGCGCCACCTGTCGGCAGCACCGGGCGGATCACCCAGTCATTCCGCATACCGCCGGGCGAGCTTGCCGACATTCTCGAACGCGACCGCCCGAAGGCCGCCGCTTCCCGCACCACACCCTCAGCAAGGAGCGCATGATGGCACAACCCGTCTTCAAGCCCGGCGAGAATGTCGTCATTCGCTCGCGCGCAGGCCTTTCGCCCGTCGTGCCGGTCGATTTCAAGATCATCCGGCAATTGCCCGACAATCGCGGCGAGACGCAGTACCGCATCCGCAACGATGCCGCCAATCACGAGCGGGTGGAAATGGGGCGCAACCTGTCGCACCAGCAGGATGCTTCCAACCCGTGGTTCGTGCCTGCCGCGCCAAATGGGGGCCGCTGACATGATCCGCTTCAAGCAGCCGGTTGCCGAAAAACCGGCCGACACCAAGCCTGCGCAGAAACCCGCCCCGGAAAAGCAGCCGGCCGCAAAAAAGCCTGCCGCCAAGCCGAAGCAGGCCAAGGCGCTGGACCTGTGGGAAAACGAGGGCGGCGCCGTTGATGAAGCCACCCTGCCCGTAGCCCATGCCCGCGACGCCGATCCGGCCTGATCCGGCGCTTCCGGTTTCCGCATCCGCTTGAGGGCTGGGAATCCGGGGCGCATCCGCGCCGCTTGCAATCACCGCGTCCCGACTGCGCAAACCCGCAGGCAGCGGAACCGTGCCTGCGTCCTGACATCCCTTTGCCCGTCCTCCCCGCTTGCCCGAAAGGTTTTTCTGCCATGGCCCTGACCTTCCCCAATCCTTCCTTCAGCATTGACGACGACACGCAGCTGATCCGCTTTTCCGGCTATGAC
>JBGSQC010000176.1:0-37841 GCA_041738295.1 Zhengella sp.
TGCCGCTGCACCTGCACCGCTGCCGCGCCCGCGGCGGCCACGTGCGCCGGAGTCCGCTTCTGAACCTGCCGCTTCGTTGATGTCCTGGTCCATGTTTCGCCTTCCGGATTTGTGTGCCGGAACCCCGGCGATTGGAAAAAATCCTACTTTGCCCCACCTTCCCACGCATGGCCCAGCCGCGCCATGGGGTTGTTGACGGGCGACACAGGGGCAGGCCAAGTCCAGCGCATTGCCAATTGACATAATCATATAACAATGCCTTTATGCGATTTATGTGATACAGCCGATCCCGTAATAATCGGATCGGAATGACGCCGCGTCGCTTTCATGCCATCCGACGTCGCTGGGAACAGGCGGAGGCTTGCATCTCTGAGACTAAGATCGTTAGAAATGAACAATGTGCGGCGATTGTGCCGTCACTCTATTGGTTTGGGAGACTGCGACAATGTCGGACGACGAAATCATCCTGTCGGAACTCGACGACGAGGAACTTGTCCAGCAGATGATGGACGACCTCTATGACGGCCTCAAGGATGAGATCGCAGAAGCGACCCAGATCTTGCTTGACCGGAAATGGACGCCCTATGATGTCCTGACCAAGGCGCTTGTCGAAGGCATGCGCATCGTCGGTGAGGACTTCCGCGACGGCATCCTCTTCGTCCCCGAAGTGCTGCTCTCGGCCAATGCGATGAAGGCCGGGATGAACATCCTGCGTCCGCTGCTGGTGGAAACCGGCGCACCGAAGCTCGGCACCATGGTCATCGGCACCGTCAAGGGCGACATCCATGACATCGGCAAGAATCTGGTTGGCATGATGATGGAAGGCGCGGGCTTTGACGTGTTCGACATCGGCATCAACAACCCGGTCGAGAAATACCTGGAAGCCATCGAAACGCTCAAGCCTGACATTCTCGGCATGTCGGCCCTGCTGACCACCACCATGCCCTACATGAAGGTTGTCATCGACACGCTGAAGGAAAAGGGCATCCGCGACGACCTGATCGTGCTGGTTGGCGGCGCACCGCTCAACGAAGAGTTCGGCAAGGCCGTTGGTGCCGATTCCTACTGCCGCGATGCCGCTGTCGCGGTGGAAACCGCCAAGGACTACATGAAGCGCAAGCACAACGCGCTGTGACCTGCGGTTCCTGACGATAAAACGCCCGGATATGATCTCCGGGCGTTTTCATTTTCAAATGGACAATCCAGAATCAGTCGACGGATTCTTCGACCGCATTGGCAGTGCTTTTGACATCGGTTGCGACACCGCGCACCGTATTGGCGCAAGAGGCCACCAAAAGGGTCGAAGCAAGGACGAAGGCTGTGAGAAGGTGGTTTCGGGTCATCTGGTTCTCCGTCAGGTTGAAAGGGCATCGAAATGAATGGCATTGATCCCCTCACCCAACGCGCCAACGCGCAAAAGGTTCAAGTGATCGCCTGTGGCGCAATCGCCCGCGAAGTGCTTGCCGTAAAAGACCAGCTCGGCCTCGATCATCTGGAACTCACCTGCCTGCCCGCCATCTGGCATGTCTGGCCGGAGCGCATTGCGCCTGCCATGCGCGAGAAGATCGCCGAGGCACGGGCGGCGGGCTTTGGCCGCATTTTCATGGGCTATGCCGAATGCGGCACCAAGGGCGAGCTCGATCGCATCTGCGCCGAGGAAGGCATCGAGCGGATTGCCGGCCCGCATTGCTATGCCTTCTTCACCGGAACACAGAAATTCCTGGACGAGTGCGAGCACGAGTTCACGTCCTTCTACCTGACCGACCTGATCACGCGGCAGTTTGATGCCTTCGTGGTGGAGCCGCTGAAGCTCGACAAGCACCCCGAACTGATCACCATGGTTTTCGGAAACTATGAGAAGCTGGTCTATTTGGCCCAGACCGAAGACGAAGAGCTTGACCGCAAGGCAAGGCAAGCCGCGGCTTTTCTCGGCCTGGACTATGAGCGTCGCTACACCGGATATGGCGACCTGACGCCCTTTCTCGTTGAGGCTGCGACCGCCTGAGAACGGCCGATTGATGCGGGAAGTGCCGCCGGTCACAGTTTGCAAGCTGTCTTGTGATATTCATGACAGGATACTATGTGCTGGTGCACCAAACCGGAGTGCCCGTTCGGGCCAATGCCATGCTGAACCGTGACCCTGCCCCGACCGCTGTTGCACCGCCGCCTCGCCGGCTTTCTGAGGTGCTGGTCCAGCTTGGCGCGAACACGCAAGGCCCGGTGCGGATATCGTCAATCCTTGATGCATTGGGCGACCGTTCCTTTGCGGCCATGTTGATCGTCTTTGGTTCCTTGAACCTGTTGCCCTTGCCGCCGGGTAGCTCTGCAATCCTGGGCCTGCCACTCGTCATCGTCTCGGCACAGATGATGTTTTCGCGCACCACAATTTGGCTTCCTGAGTTCATCATCAACAAGGAAGTTTCTCGCAAGCATTTCGATTACGCGCTGCAAAAACTGGTCCCCGGCCTGGAACGGCTGGAACGGGTCATCCGTCCGCGCTATTGGCCGCTTCCGCGCAACCAGGCCGATGTCGTTCTCGGCGTCATCATCTTCATCCTCGCTGTCATCGTCACCGTTCCGATTCCGCTCGGGAACTGGCTGCCGGCTTTTGCCTGCACCATCCTTGCGCTCGCCCTGTCGGAGCGCGACGGCATCGTTCTGGGCATCGGCCTGGCTGTTGGTGCGCTGTCAGTCGTCATTGTTGCAGCCGTTCTCGGTGCAGCCGGTGCTGCTGCCGGATGGCTTTACAACGCCGCCATGTGACGACAATCGGCGTGTCGTATTTACGGCGTCGCATTTGGATTTGGCCGCGTCGCGGCGCAACCAGCAGCGCTTCTGCTCCTCCGCAATTGTTGACGCTGAACGAAAGGCTTCCCCCATGGCTGACCTCATCATTGTCTATTGGCGCGACATCCCTGCCCAGGTGATTGTCAAGCAAGGCCGCAAGTCGGCCAAGCGCGAACTGTCGCTGCGCTTCACCGAAGCCATCGACATGGCGGCCATGCGCTCGGGCGCTGCTGAATCCGGCGCCTATCTCGAAGAATGGCGCAAGGGCGATCCCGTGCCAGCCGGTGACGACATGGAAGCCGAGGCCGAAGCCGCTGCAGAACGCATTGAGGCGGATTATCCGAAGGAACGCCTCGTGGAACTTGTCAAGAACGGAGGACGCGATGGCGGCTGACGGCAAACCGATTGCCACGAAAGGCCCGAAGGCAGGCGCAACCGATGCCAAATCGGCCTATCAGCCGTCCGGCGTTTCGCCGGTGCGCCGCGCCGCCAAGGGCTACACCATCCGCCTGTGGTCAGTGCGCTATGCCCGCGCGCTTGAGTGGTTTTACGCCCGCTTTGCCGGCCTGTTCCTGAAGCTGCATCCCTTCTGGAAGGCTGTCGGATACCAGCGTGCCGAAGGGCCGGTGAAATTCGTCGAGGCGAAGGTCAAGGGCCTGATGTTTGATTGCCGCATGTGCGGCCAGTGCGTGCTCTCATCCACCGGCATGTCCTGCTCGATGAACTGTCCCAAGCAGTTGCGCAATGGCCCCTGCGGCGGTGTCCGCGCCAATGGCAATTGCGAGGTCGAGCCCGATATGCCCTGCGTCTGGGTGCAGGCCTGGAAAGGTGCCGAAGCCATGCGCGAGGGACGTGCCAACATCATGACCGTGCAGAAGCCGGTCGACCAGTCACTGCGCGGAACCTCCGCCTGGCTCAGGGTCACTGCAAAGGCAGCCGCAGAAAAGGAGACGGGGTCTCATGCTGGATGACATCAATCCGAATGATCCCGGCGCGCCGCTCGATCCCCTGCCCGGCCACTCCTCGCGCGGCCGGCTGGAGCGCATCCTGCGCCGCGGCGAATTTGCCATCACCGCCGAACTGAACCCGCCTGACAGCGCCGATCCCAATGAGGTCTATGAGCGCGCGGCCATCTTTGACGGCTGGGTCGATGGCATCAACGCGGTCGATGCGTCGGGTGCCAATTGCCACATGTCGTCCGTCGGCATCTGCGCGCTGCTGACACGCATGGGCTACGCTCCGATCATGCAGATTGCCTGCCGCGACAAGAACCGCATTGCCATTCAGGGCGATGTGCTCGGCGCTTCGGCCATCGGCGTACAGAACATTCTCTGCCTCACCGGCGATGGCGTGCAAGCCGGCGACCAGCCGGGCGCCAAGCCGGTCTTCGACCTTGATTCGATGAGCCTGCTGGAAACCGTGCGCACCATGCGCGACGAGAAGCGCTTCCTTTCTGGCCGGGCCCTGACAACCCCGCCTGCTGTCTTCCTCGGCGCGGCGATCAACCCCTTTGCCCCGCCCTATGATTTCCGCCCCTTCCGGCTGGCCAAGAAGATCGCCGCCGGCGCGCAATTCGTCCAAAGCCAGTATTGCTATGATGTGCCGATGTTCCGCGAGTATATGAAGCGCGTCGTCGACATGGGCCTGCATGAGAAATGCTTCATCATGGCCGGCGTCGGTCCGCTGGCTTCCGCCAAGACGGCCAAATGGATGCGCTCCAATGTGCCGGGCGTCCACATTCCCGATGCTGTGATCGCCCGCCTGGAAGGCGCTGAAAAGCAGAAGAAGGAAGGCAAGCAGCTCTGCATCGACATCATGCAAGAGGTGAAAGAAATCGAGGGCGTCTCCGGCATCCATGTCATGGCTTACCGGCAGGAAGAGTTCGTGGCTGAGATCGTCCATGATTCCGGCGTGCTGAAGGGTCGCCGGCCGTGGAAGCGTGAGGCCCGGGCCGATGAGGCACAGGTCGTCGAGCGCCTCGAACAGCTGCTTAACCGCGATGCCATTTCGCCGCAGAACATGGCCGCCAAGGCGACCGGAAACGATTGATCCGGGCCTGTAGCCTTTGCCCGCCAGAAGCGGACCGGCCCTTGCCCAAGAACGAATAACGATATAAAGAAGTCTTTATATCTCACTGGAGACCGTCATGACCCGCACCATCGTCGCTTCTGCCACCCGTGAAATCATCATCGGCTTTGACCAGCCGTTCTGTGTCATTGGCGAGCGCATCAATCCCACCGGCCGCAAGAAGCTGGCCGCCGAGATGATCGCAGGCAATTTCGACACGGTGATCAAGGATGCCCTGGAGCAGGTAGCAGCAGGCGCCACCATGCTGGACGTCAATGCGGGCGTGACCGCAGTCGACCCGAACGCCACCGAGCCGGCGCTTCTCGTCAAGACCATGCAGATCGTGCAGGATCTGGTTGACGTGCCGCTGTCGATCGACAGTTCGGTCTCCGCCGCCATCGAGGCAGCGCTGAAAGTCGCCAAGGGCCGCCCGCTGGTCAATTCGGTCACCGGCGAAGAGGAAAAACTCGAAGCCATCCTGCCGCTTTGCAAGAAGTATGATGTGCCGGTCGTCGCCATCTCCAACGACGAGACCGGCATTTCGATGGATCCGGACGTCCGCTTTGCGGTTGCCAAGAAGATCGTCGAGCGCGCCATGGACCATGGCATCAAGCCGCATGACATCGTGGTCGATCCGCTGGTCATGCCGATTGGCGCATTGGGCGACGCCGGCCGCCAGGTCTTCGCGCTGCTTTACCGCCTGCGCAACGAGTTGAAGGTCAACACCACCTGCGGCCTCTCCAACATCTCCTTCGGCCTGCCACACCGCCACGGCATCAATGCCGGCTTCATCCCCATGGTAATCGGCGCCGGAATGACGTCGGCCATCATGAACCCCTGCCGCCCGCAGGAAATGGAGGCCGTGCGCGCCGCCAACGTGCTGAACGGCACCGATCCCGATTGCATGAACTGGATCCGCTCCTACAAGGATTACAAGCCCGGTGGCGAGCATGTGGTTCCCTCTGCCGCCCCGGCACCTGCCGCCGGTTCCAGCGGCCGCCGCGGTGGCCGTGCTGCCCGCATGTCGCAGGGTTGAGGCAGCTCACCTCGTCATCCTGAAGGGTGTGAGAGACACGCTCGAAAGTGCAATCCATGACTGATCCCCTCGTTCTCTTCATGCCCTCGGGCAAGCGCGGCCGGTTCCCCGTTGGAACCCCGGTGCTCGATGCCGCGCGCCAGCTTGGCGTCTATGTTGAGAGCGTGTGCGGCGGCCGCGCCACCTGCGGGCGTTGCCAGATCGAGCCGCAATTCGGCCATTTTGCCAAGCACGGCATCGAATCCGCCGTCGCCAACCTGTCGGCGCGCGGCCCCAAGGAACAGCGCTATGTCGATGTGCGTGGCCTGCCTGAAGGCCGCCGCCTCTCCTGCTCGGCCACCATCGAAGGCGATCTCGTCATTGATGTGCCGCAGGATTCCGTGGTCAATGCACAGGTCGTGCGCAAGGACGCCTCCACCCGCGTCTTCACCCGCAATCCGGCCGTCCATCTTTGCTATGTCGAGATCGAAGAACCCGACATGCACAAGCCGCTGGGCGATTTCGACCGGCTGAAGGCCGCCCTTGCCCGCGACTGGGGCCATGAGCGTCTCGACGTGGACTTTGCCCTGCTGCCGCAGGTCCAGAAGATCCTGCGCGCGGGAAACTGGACCGCCACAGTGGCCATCCACAGGGACGAGGACAGCGATACGGGCCGCATCATCGCGCTCTGGCCGGGCCTGAAGAACGAAGCCTGGGGCATTGCCTGCGACATTGGCTCGACCACCATTGCCATGCATCTGGTGTCGCTGCTGTCCGGCCGCATCGCGGCATCATCGGGCACGTCGAACCCGCAGATCCGCTTCGGCGAAGACCTGATGAGCCGCGTTTCCTATGTGATGATGAACCCTGAAGGCCGCGGCGCCATGACCGACGCCGTGCGCGAGGCCATCAACGGCCTCATTGGCAAGGTGTGCGAACAGGCCGGCACCAACCGCGCTGACATTCTCGACCTGGTGTTTGTTGGCAACCCGGTCATGCACCACCTCTTCCTCGGCATCGACCCGACGGAGCTGGGCGGCGCGCCCTTTGCGCTGGCCGTCTCCGGCGCCACGCTTTTAAAGGCGTCCGACATCGACATTTCGGTCAATGCCGGCGCTCGCGTCTACATGCTGCCCTGCATTGCCGGCCACGTGGGGGCCGATGCCGCCGCCGCAACCCTTTCAGAAGGCCCGCATCGGCAGGAGCGCCAGATGCTGCTGGTCGATGTCGGCACCAATGCCGAGATCGTGCTTGGCAATTCCACCCGCACAGTTGCCTGCTCCTCGCCCACCGGCCCGGCCTTTGAGGGTGCGGAAATCTCCGGCGGCCAGCGGGCCGCGCCCGGTGCCATCGAGCGCGTGCGCATCGATCCGGCGACCTTCGAGCCGCATTTCCGCGTCATCGGTTCGGAAATCTGGTCGAACGAGGAAGGCTTTGCCGACTCGGTCAAGGCAACGGGCGTCACCGGCATTTGCGGATCCGGCATCATCGAGGTGGTGGCGGAAATGTTCCTCGCCGGCATCATCACCGAGGATGGCGTCATCAACGGCGCGCTTGCCGCGTCCAGCCCGCGCATTGTCGAGCAGGGCCGCACCTTCGCCTATGTGCTGAGCGATGCCGAACCACGCATCACCATCACCCAGAATGATGTACGTGCCATCCAGCTTGCCAAGGCCGCGCTTTATGCCGGCATCCGCCTCTTGATGCAGAAGCAGGGTATCGACAAGGTGGATGCCATCCGCTTTGCCGGTGCCTTCGGGTCCTTCATTGATCCGAAATACGCCATGGTACTGGGCCTGATCCCCGATTGCGACCTGGCCGACGTCAAGGCGGTCGGCAATGCGGCGGGCGATGGCGCGCTGATGGCGCTGCTCGATCGCGGCCACCGCCGGGAGATCGAGCAGACGGTTCGCCGCATCGAGAAGATCGAGACCGCGCTGGAGCCGGAATTCCAGCAGCTCTTTGTCCATGCCATGGCCCTGCCCAACAAGGTGGACGCCTTCCCGGAACTGGCCAAGGTCGTTACCCTTCCCGAGCGCACCGGCTCCGGCGAGGATGGCGGCGATGCCTCAGGCCGCCGCCGCGGCGGACGAAGGGGACGCTGATGCGCGCTGTCTATTACGAGCAGTTCCGCAAGCCCCCGGTTGTCGCAACCCTGCCAGACCCGACGCCTGCCGAGGATGGCGTGGTCATCAAGGTGGAGGCAACCGGCCTTTGCCGCTCGGACTTCCATGGCTGGATGGGTCACGATTCCGACATTCACCTGCCGCATGTGCCGGGCCACGAGCTGGCTGGCACCATTGTCGCCACCGGCAGCCGCGTCTCGCATTTCCGCGAGGGTGATCGCGTCACGGTTCCCTTCGTTTCCGGCTGCGGCCATTGCCCCGAATGCCACACCGGCAACCATCAGGTCTGCGAGAACCAGTTCCAGCCGGGCTTCACTGCTTGGGGATCGTTCGCGGAATTTGTCGCCGTGGATTTTGCCGAGACGAACCTGATCCGTCTTCCCGAAAGCCTGGACTTTGTCACCGCTGCCTCACTAGGCTGCCGCTTTGCCACCGCGTTTCGCGGGCTGGTGGATGTGGCACGCCTTCAGCCCGGCGAATGGGTTGCGGTGCATGGCTCCGGCGGCGTCGGCCTGTCCGCCATCATGATCGCTGCGGCCTGCGGAGCGCTTCCTATTGCCATCGACCTCAGCGATGAGAAGCTGGCTTTCGCAAGAACGCTTGGCGCCGTCGCCACCATCAATGCAAGGCAAACGCCAGATGTCGTGGAAGCCATCCGCGAGATCACCAAGGGTGGCGCGCATGTGTCGATGGACGCGCTGGGCTCACCCGTCACCTGCTTCAATTCTATTGCCTGCCTGCGCCGCCGCGGCCGCCATGTGCAGGCCGGCCTGATGACCGGCGATCACGCCTCGCCCAAGATCCCGATGTCGAAGGTCATTGCCCATGAGTTGCAGGTGCTCGGCACCCATGGCATGCAGGCCCACCGCTATGATGCGATGCTGGCAATGATGGCCGAGGGCAGGCTCGCCCCGCAGAAACTGGTCGGCAGGCACATCTCGCTGGATGATGCCCCCGCTGCCCTCATGGCGATGGATCGCTTTGAGGGCACCGGCATCAGCGTCATCACGAGGTTCTGACGAGCCCCGTCGGGCTGGATACTGACCCTGGTCTTCGTCTCCCGCACAAAACGCAAAGACTGACCGGCGGGGCGGCCAAATGACCACCCCGCCTACTTTCGGGCCACCGCACTCAGAACAGTTTCACCTTCGGGACATCCCGCTTCTTCTGGGGGCAGTACGGGCGCACTTTCCCGCCCAACTTTGTGACCTGCGCCTGGGAGATCCCGGTCGACGTGCCCGCCCCCCGGCTGGAGCAGAGGTTGTTGCCGAAGCTGGACCCCACATTGGGTGTCGGAGAGGTGACGGCAAAGGACTGTCCGTTCGAGCAGGAGACACACAGATTGTACTCCTTGGCTTGCGCCGGCAGTGCCGAGGCAAACACAGCCGAAAGCACGGCGGCAGCCGCAAGGATGCGCGTATAGGTCATGATGATGGTCCTTGATGAGTTTGAAGATCAGCGCAGCAGCGTGACATGGCCGACATGATTGTGCTTCTTGCCGGGCATGGCGCCAGCAGGCGCAGCCTCAGACTTCTTCATGGTCTGGTTGCCCTTGGGCTTGTCGGGCAGCACATCGGTGACACAGGCCTTCGCCGGCGCATACCAGGTCTGCGGCGGGATGCAGCCATGCTCGTCAGCGCCCGTGCCCGGACCGGGCTTGGCAATGCCTGCCTTGACGTCCGGTTTGACGCCGGTGGCCTTGCGCGCTTCCGCCGCCACCGCAGGAACGGCCAGCACCAGGCAGGCCAGCGCCGGAAGGATGATGGTTGTCAATCGAATGCTCATGGGAAAACTCCGTCTGCTTTGCCGCTCAGCGCGGCAGGGTTCCGCAGTCACCGGCATGCCCTCAAACCGTCCGCGATGATGGCAGGATTGCTCAAGCGGGCTCCGGGAAACATCACCCGAACGGGTGAAAATGCGGGTATGCCGAAAGGCCGGTTCCACCCTCAGTCACCCAACCGGAAGCCCGCGATCCATGCAGGGTGAACATGCCTCCCATGCAAGAACGCCGTGTCGCAATCAGGCACATAAGCAATAGGACAGAGTACGACACACCGGCTCGTTTCAGCGCCCGCAGGGGGCTGGAAAGAAAACTGCGCGAGAAACGCCAGAATGCTCATTTTCTGCCATTCCGGCACCTGAAGCGCCACGTTCGGACGTTTCCTGACGCGTTTCAGCCATATTTACCCATTCTTAACGCTTGAATCGCAGGAAACACAACGAAAGTCGCAGATTCCGGGTTTCCCGGAGAAGCTCATCCCTGCGACAAAATGGACTAAAAGATTGTGCGTCGCAGCATTGAGATTTGACGTCGCAAATACGATATCTGCGACAGGCGCCGAGGAGTAATCCAGCGCCATGAACGGCGAGCAAACAGGCACCTGCCTGAAATGCCGTCAACAGGCCGCCTCCGGAATAATCAAACCGGCTCCGCTGGGACCTGAACAACAGTTTTTGGAGAAACGCCATGACCGATACAACCGCCATCCGCCGCGCCTTCCAGCGCATCGAAGCCAGCCTTGCCCGTCGCCGTACGCGCCGCATCCTCGAGAACCTCCCGCTCGAACTGCAGCGCGATGTCGGCTTCCCGGCCTGCCTCGACAATCGCCGCTGATTGATCAAGCATCCGGATTGTCCAAAACGCCGTTGTCGCCCGACAGCGGCGTTTTCGCGTGGGAAGCAGCCGGCAAGGACCGTGGCGAATGCAATCCAAGGGTCCTAGTCCATAGCAGGCCTTGACCGCTACACTGCGATCAAGTCATCTCCGGCCCAACGCCCTGCCGATCCGCGGGAAAATAAGAAACCATCCAGCAAGGATGCGAGCGAAGTGAACCAAACCGAACGGTCCAAGCGCACCATAGTTTTCTTTCTGGTCCCGGAATTCTCGATGATCGCCTTCACGACGGCCATTGAGCCCTTGCGCGTGGCCAACCGCATGCTGAACCGCAAGGTCTACTCTTGGAGGCTCGCTTCCGAAGATGGCAAGCCGGTGACCGCCTCCAACGGCGTGGAATGCGCCGTATCAACCTCGGTGGAGGAAGAGCGCCGCTTGATGACCGGCGAAGGCCGGCCATCGATGATTTTTGTCTGTTCCGGTCTCTCGGTGGAAAACCATGTGTCCAAGCAGGTCAATGCCTGGCTGCGCGAGGAGTACAATCGCGGCGTGACGGTAGGCGGCATGTGCACAGGCGCCCATATCCTGGCATCTGCGGGGCTGCTGTCTGGCAAGCGCGCAGCTATCCATTGGGAGAACCTGCCGGGCTTTGCAGAAGCCTTTCCCAAGGTGGATGTCCATGCCGATCTCTTTGAGGCAGACGGCAACATCTACACCTGTGCGGGCGGCACCGCCTCCATGGACATGATTCTGGCGCTGATTTCGGAGGATTTTGGCGAGCAGCTGGTCAATTCGGTCTGCGAGCAATTGCTGACCGACCGTGTGCGCGCCTCCAGCGACCGCCAGCGCCTGCCGCTTCGCGCGCGCCTTGGCGTGCAAAACGCTCGCGTGCTGTCCATCATCGAACTGATGGAAGCCAACCTGACCGAGCCCCTGTCGTTGCTCGACATCGCCGATGAGGTGGACCTGTCACGCCGCCAGATCGAGCGCCTGTTCCGCATCGAGATGGGCCGTTCGCCGGCGCGCTACTATCTGGAAATCCGGTTGGACCGCGCGCGCCATTTGCTCATCCAATCCAACATGCCCGTGGTCGAAGTGGCAGTCGCCTGCGGTTTTGTCTCGGCGTCGCATTTTTCCAAATGCTACCGCGAAGTCCACGGCAAATCGCCCCAGCAGGAGCGCGCCGACCGCAAGCGCCCTTCCCTTTCGGCGTCTGCCCCGGCCTGACCGGATCAGCCGACGAGGCGCAGCACCGGACGCTTCGTGGTTCCGGTCTTCTCGGCAGCGGCCTGCTCTGCATTGAGATGCGCGGCAGATTTCGGGCGGCTGATCAGATAGCCTTGGAACTCGTCAATCCCCTCCTCCTTCAGGATGGCAGCCTGTTCCGGTGTTTCCACGCCTTCCGCCGTGATCCGCACATTCATCGACCGCGCCAAGGAAACAATGGCCCGGATGATCGCGAGGTTCTGGGACGAGGTGACCACGCCTTCCACGAACGACCGGTCAATCTTCAGCTTGTCGATCGGGAAACGCACCAGGTAGGACAGCGACGAATAGCCGGTGCCGAAATCATCCAGCGAAATTTTGGCACCCAAGGCGCGGATGGAGCGCAGCAGGCCGGCCACGTGGTCGGGCTCGGCTTCGAGCGCGGTTTCCGTGACTTCCAGTTCCAGGCGTGACGGCAGCAACCCGCTTTCCGACAAGGCGGAGGCAATCACGTCGAGCACGCGAAAACCTTCCATCTGCCGCGGTGACAGGTTGATGGCCACGCGGCACTCATCGCTCCACTTGGCTGCTTCCTTGCAGGCGTGGCGGATCACCCATTCGCCGATCTCGTTGATGAGACCGGACTTTTCGGCAATCTTGATGAACTCGTCCGGCGGCACGCGGCCGAATTTCTCGCTGTTCCAGCGCAGCAAGGTTTCATGGCAGACAATGGCTCCGGTCCGGGCATCGGCCAGCGGCTGGAAATAGAGCTCGAATTCCTCGCGCTGAAGGGCAGAGCGCAACTCATATTCGAGTTCCTGCTGCTTGCGCGCCACGGCATCCATCGCCGGCTCGAAGAAGCGATAGGCGGCGCGCGGCTCGCCCTTGGCCCGGTAGAGCGCAAGGTCGGCATTGCGATGCAGGGCTTCGGACGACGTGCCGTCCCTTGGCGCAACTGCGATGCCGATCGAACAGCCGATCTCCACCTTGCCCGCCGTGATGTCCATCGGATCGGCAATGCTTTCAAGGATCGTGGCTGCAATCACCCGCGCCCTGTCGGCGGCATCATCGCCATTGACCAGCACGCAGAACTCATCGCCGCCAAAGCGCGCCACCATCACATTCCTGGAAACGAGCCGCTTCAGGCGCCTGGCAACGCAGGCCAGCACCTCGTCGCCCGCCTGATGGCCCATCGTGTCATTGACCATCTTGAACTTGTCGAGATCGAGCGCAAGGATGGCGAAGGGCGTGTTGCTTTCGCGTAGATCCATCTGCGACTGGAGCAGAATGTGGCCGAAGTTTTCGCGGTTGGGCAGACCCGTCAACGCATCATGCATGGCAAGGAACTGCAGGCGGCTTTCTGCCGTGTAGCGCTCGGTGATGTCCGAACAGGCCCCGCGCATGCCCATGAACGACCCGTCAGGCCCTTGCACGGGACGGCCGGAAATTTTCCAGTAGCGCCACGTCTTCCCGATCTTTACCGCCGTCACCACATCACGGAACGGAAGCTTCAGGACAAAGGCGCGCAGTAATTCACGCGGCATTCCGGCATTTTCACGGAGCGATTCCGGGACAGACGGATCCTTCAGGCTGCGGCGGATCGCGCGGCCCTTCAACGGAAAGCCGCGTGCGCGCTCATCCTTGAAGAATTGCGGCGAGATGTGATTGATCGTGAACTCGGCATTGACCTCCCACATCCAGTCCGAGGTGCTGTCCTCAAAATCCCGGAACAGGACAGTGAACAGCTCCTTGGATTTCTCGATTTCGAACTGCTTGATCAACCTGTCGACAAACAGCCGCCCGCTCTCATTGACCGAATGCATCACCGCGGTGAAATAGAAGGACAGCAGCAGCACCATCGCAAAGGAAACCTGCGAACTGTCCACTGACACGCCGATGATGAAGCCCACCGCCATCATGGCGGAAAAGCCGCCGGCAAATTTCGGAATGGCTTTCATCGCAATGGCACCAGCACCCATGACGCCTGAGAGCGCGAGCGTCATGAACATCTTCTGGTCAGCTGTCGATCCCGGAAAGAACAGCACCGGGGCAATCGACCAGAGGACACCGGCCGCCATGATCTGGCTGCCAAGATAATTGAGCCGTTCAGTGGCATTGCGCCGCAGCGACGTGCCGCTGGATGCCCTGCGGTACATTCGTGCCGTCGGCGCATAAATCATCAGGGCAAGAAAGCCGGAGAACCACGCCAGCAACCAGGGTGCCCTCTCCGGCGACAGCATGACAAAAGTGGTCATCAGGGCACCGGCCGTGCTCGCCAGCGACATCGGCGGGATCATCCGCACCAGGTCGTCTGCCTGTTCCTGACGGATGCGTTCAACGAACTGCTTGTTGTCGGTTGCCCGGCTCGCATGCTCGGAAAACACGAAATCGAAAAATTGCGCCAAAGGGCCTTTTGTCATGATCTCGCCGCTAGATTCCCGTTCCTGAGGGACACCATAGCGATGATGCAATAACAGGCACTTAACGGGATGATGCAGCGGAGGCCAAAATGTCACAGAGGTTGATTGTCGGCCTCAATCTTTCCCTGAGAGGTTGCGATCAATCAGCTTCTGATATGCGTCAGCTCTTGGGCTTCAGGTTCTCCGGATCATAGAGCGGCTTGTAGCCAACTGCCGCCACCTTCACAGGATAGGTTTCGCCAAAATACTCAATGGCAAGGTCACGGCCCTCTTGGCACCACTCATGCGGCAACCAGGCCAGCATGATGGTCTTGCCGATGGTCGGGCCAAACGCCATGGATGTGGTGAAGGAGCTGCGCCCGAGGCTGTCGACCAGCGTTTCACCGGTGGCCGGGTCCATGACCGGGCAAGTGCCGACCGGATAGCGTGCCACGCCCTTGGCGTCGATGTTGGCTTCCAGCGTCAGCGTGCAAAGCATGGCCGGCTGGTGCTCACGCGCCTTGTATTCCAGATGCTTGGCCTTGCCGCGGAAGTCGGCTTCCTTGACCTTGGGGCGGGCCAGACCCGTCTCGATCAGATTGTACTCAGTCAGGAGATCGGCATTTTGCAGGCGCAGGCTCTTTTCCATGCGGCGCGAATTGGCATAGGTCTCGACACCGAAGGCCATGACGCCGGTTGAGCGGAGCGCGTCCCAGACTGCCAGTCCGTCGCCATAGGCCATGTGCAGTTCGAAGCCCTGCTCACCGACATAGGAAATGCGGAAGGCGGTAACGTCCTTTCCGGCAATGCGGATGTCCTTCAGCGAGGCAAAGGGGAACGCTTCCTTTTCCAGTCCGGCGGGCTCTTCCACCACCTTCTGCAGCGTGGCGCGCGCATTCGGACCCCAGATGCCGATGGTGACAAACTTTTCCGTCACGTCGGTGATGGTGACGTTGTAGCCCTTGTCGGCCGCCTCGCGCTCCAGATAGGCAAAGTCACGCGGCCCGGCATCCGCACCGTCCACCACCCGGCAGCGGTCAGCCATGCGCAAAACGGTCAAATCGGCGCGCACCATGCCCTCGTCATCAAGGAAATGCGTGTAGATGCCTTTGCCGATCTGGTTGTCACCGCCGACCTTGGCCGCGCAGATCCATTCCAGGAAAGCCACGTGATCCGGGCCTTCCACATCATACATGGCAAAGTGCGACAAGTTCACGATGCCGCAGTCCTCGCTCATTTCCAGATGCTCGGCATTGGAAACACGCCAGAAATGGCGGTTGTCCCACTCGTTTTCGCGGACCGGAACCTTGTCGCCCCATTTTTCCAGCAGATGATTGTTGGCCGCATAGCCATGCGCGCGTTCCCAGCCGCCCAGTTCCATGAAATGGGCCCCCAGTTCCACCTCGCGCTCGTAGACTGGCGAGCGGCGGATGTTGCGGCCCTTGGAGAAAGGCTCGCGCGGATGGACCGCCGGATTGTAGACCTTCATGGCTGTTTCCGAGCAACGGGCGGCAATGAAGTCCTCTTCCAGCTGGTGCGGATAGAAGCGCGCATAGTCGATACGGTTGTGGTCGATTTCGGTGCGCCCATCGGTCATCCAGTCGGCGATCAGCTTGCCATAGGCCGGGCCATCCTTGACCCAAATGCCCACGCAATACCAAAGTCCCCTCACCTTGCGGCTCTCGCCGCAGGAAGGTCCGCCATCGGTCGTCACCTGCAGCAGGCCGTTGAAGGAATGGCTCTCATTGTAGCCGAGCTCGCCGAGGATCGGCGTCAGCTCGATGGCGCGCTCCAGCGGCTCAAGGATCTGCTCCATGTCGAGATCGCGCTGCGACGGCGAAAGGCGTGCTTCCTGCTTGGTCAGCAACTCGCGCGGATGAACCATGCGCGGATTGTGCTCTTCATAGTAGCCCCATTCGATCTGGCCGCCTTCGGCGGTCTTCGGATCACCGGTGTCGCGCATATAGGCGGAATTGCCCTGGTCGCGCATCAGCGGCCAGCCGATCTCCTTGCCGGTGCCGGCAAACTCGTTGTAGGGGCCGAAGAATGTCAGCGGATGATCGATCGGCATGACCGGCAGGTCTTCGCCCGCCATCTCGGCGGTCAGGCGGCCCCAAAGGCCGGTGCAGACCACCACATGATCGGCCATGATCGTGCCGCGCGGCGTGACCACGCCCGCAATCCGGCCATTCTCGATGACCAGCGACGAGGCCGGCGTGTTGGCAAAGACCGAAAGCTTGCCGGTCGCCTCAGCCGCATCGACCAGCTTGCCGACGACGGTCTGCGAACGCGGAATGACCAGGCCGGCATCCGGATCCCAGAGCGATGCCGCAACCAGGCTCTCCTCCACCAGCGGGAAGCGCTTCTTGGTTTCTGCTGCATCGATCAGGCGGGCGCGCGTGCCGAACGCCTTGGCGGAAGCCACCTTGCGCCGGATTTCATCCATCCGGCCTGCATCGCCGACGCGGGCAATCTCAAGCCCGCCAATGCGCGCGTAATTGCCCAGCTTTTCGTAGAAATCGATGGAATAGAGCGTCGTCCAGCACGACAGGAAATCATGGCTGGTGGTGTAGCAGAAGTCCGACGCGTGGGCGGTGGAGCCCACATCTGTCGGTACCGACGACGTGTCAAGGCCGACAATCCCGTCCCAGCCACGCTCGATCAGGTGATGGGCGACCGAGGCCCCGACAATACCACCCAGACCGATAATGACGACGCGCGCCTTTTCGGGAAATTGTGCCATGGACCTGCAGCTCCGCTCTTGATGTTGCGCCAAGGATATGGCGGGCAGCCGCAGACAGCAAACCTGTTTGCGACATCACGCGGGCGGCACGCGACTTGGGTGATCAGGCAGGGTTGGCGGCTGTCATTGATGGCCTTTTCCAGGCGAATTGCGGCTTCCAGGCCGCCAGCAGCACCAGCGCAAATCCGGCAATGAAGACAAAGTAGAAGCGGTCGTCGGGCAGCGGGAAGGAGGCGAATTTGCCAAGCGTACCGATGGCCAGCATGAAGGCCAGCGCATGGGCGCGCGGATGGGTGATCTTTCCGGCTTTTGCCAGCAGTGCCCACCCCAGTGAAAGGATGGCAAGCAGGCTGATCCAGTCATTGTGCTGGATGCTCACAATCAGTCCGCGCGCGTAACCATGGGCAAAGGACTGCAGCGTGAAAGGCGGATTGAAACCGGCCATGGAGTTCTGGATCTGCACGGTTGAAAAATAGAAATGCGGCCACCAGCCCGGATGCTCTCCGGATTTCGAAATGAAAATTGCCACGGCAAAACCTGCTGCCAGCGCCAGCAGCATCGGTGTCTTTCTCCAGCCAAAGAGAACGGCTGTCATCGCCGCCGCGATCAGCAGAACCAGATTGTCCGGGCGGATGGTGACTGACAGCACCAGCAGAACAGCTGCCAGCCAGTCATGACTGCGCCAGAGCGCATAAATGGCAACAAGCGAAACCACCGTGACCAGCATGTCCGGCGTCACCACGGTCGAGAGCGGCAGATAGTCGGCCATCAGCAGCATGGGCAGCATCAGGAAGGCGGCCTGCAGGGCCTTTTCGCGCCAAAGCCACCAGAGCGCCAGCGCCCCGAACAGAATCGATGGCAGGATGGACAGCAGGAAGGCGCCCTGAACCACACCGATCACCGGATCCAGCGCCCTCAGCGCAGCCACATAAAACACCTTCACCCGGTACATGGAGAGCTGCGACTTGAAGTCGTCCGGGTTTTCCCACTGGTTCAGATTGTAGGGATTGGAGAACTTCAGATGGTAGAGCTGGCGCTCGGAAGCGCCCGCCTCGATGCGGCTCCACGTCTCCCGGTGCAGGTCCTTGGCATCGGGATAATCATCCTCGAGCGCGGTGGCCACATAGGCCACCATGTCCCAATTGTAATCAGGCTTCACTACCGCATAGCCGGCCACAACCAGAATACCGAAGGCAAAGATGGCAGCCGCCAGCCGGTCCAGCGCGCGCGAACTGCCGATCAGCCGGAACAGCGGGGCAAGGACCTTGAGGTCGAGCAACCGGGCCATCAGGGTCCGGCGGTCCTGCGCGGTCATTATCCGGTCTGCACCGCTCATTCGTGGATCTCCTTTTGCCCTTGGTCCAGGAAGCGCTGAAGCACCACAAGGAGAACCAGCAAGGGTATGAAACTCAAGGGGAAATAGAGCCGCCCGTCATGGACTGGAAAAATCACAAACTTGGCAAGGATGGCAAGCACGGCGGCAGCGGCCATGGCACCTTCTCGCCGCGTCCATTCTGCTCCGCAGCGCGAAAGCAGCACGGCTCCACCTGCCGCCAGCGCAACCAGCAGCGGCCATCCGCCTTCGATCACCGAGCGCGCAAGACCAAGCACCACCGCCTTGAGATAGACGATGAACGAGAACACCGGATTGAAGTCTTGCAAGGTCAGTTCGTAGTTGACGACCGAGAACCAGAAATGCGGCCACCAGCCCTGGTGTCCGGCCGCCGCAGTCAGCGGACCATAGCTGAGCAGCGCCACGATGAAGGCTGTCGCCAGACCCCAGGCGCGTTCCTTGAGAACAATGGAGACCGCCATGGCCACGGCCAGGAAAACGATCGTGTCGGGCCGGGTCAGGAAGGCAAGCGCCAGGAGAGCCGCAGCGCCAGCCTCGCGGCGCGTGAAATGCAGCCAGAGACCGCCGGTCAAGAGCGCCGCGCTCATCAGGTCGGGCGTGCCGAGCTGGACAAAGCCGGCAAAGCCGCTCAAGCCCAGGATTGCCGCCGCAGGCGCCGCCATCGCCAGTCCGCGACGGCCCATCCAGGCCGCAAGGAAAGCAAACAGCGCGATGACCGAGATTGAATTGATCCAGCGCATCGCTTCCACCGGCCCGGTGACCGGCGCCAGCAGCCGCAGCGTTTCAACGTAGAGAAGTTTCACCCGGTACATGGGCAGCATGGTCGCAAAGGCCTCGGGATTGCCGGCCTGATGGGCGCGATACTCATTGGCCGCCGTCAGGTCGAGATAGTCGCCCGCCGGAGCGGCTTCCCGCATCTGGCCATAGACAAGCGAATGCAGGCTGGCCGCATCGCTCACCCGGTCTTCCTGGACCACTGCCAGATAGGCCAGCATGTCCCAGTTCCATGCCGGATGCTGGAACGGCAACAGCACCATCAGCAATCCATAGGCCGCGAACAGCGCAACCGAAACATGCGTCCACCATCTGCGCCCGGCCATGGAAAGGTACCCGGCAAAAAGCCGGGCCCTGGCGTGTGCCAGTGTTTCCATGTCGGACAGAGACGTCATGACGTCCCCCTCAGAGCACCTGGCTTTTCACGAAATCACGCACGATCCCGGTGATGCCGCGGCCTAGCAGCTCGTCGAAGGACTTGATGAAGGCATCGACATGCTCGCGCCTGGCCACCAGCGGCGGCTCAAGACGGATCACATTGCGATTGTACTCGGTGAAAGCCACCAGCGTCGCATGATCCTTCAGCAGGAGCGCCCCGACAAAGCCCGACAGCGAGCCCTTGAGCTTGTCATCCAGCATGGCTACGACCGGGCGCAGGATGGCCGGAAGGGTCTGGCTGAAATCATGGAACTCCAGGCCCACCATGAAGCCCTTGCCGCGCACTTCCTTGATGATTTTCGGATACTTCGCCTGCAGGCGCTTCAGTTCCGAAATCAGGTATTCGCCGGTCTCCGCCGTGTTGCCGATCAGGTCCTCGTCATAGAGCACGTTGATCGCCTCGATCGCAGTCACGCAGGCTTCGCCGATGCCGCCAAAGGTGGCCTGCGCGTGGATCATCGCCGTCTTCGGCGTGCCATAGGCCTTCATGTAGACGTCGCGCTTGGCGATCATCGCCGCCATCGCCGTCTTGCCGCCGCCGAGCGACTTTGCAAGCGCGGTGATATCAGGCACCACGCCGTAATGCTCGAAGGCATAGAAGCGGCCGGTGCGCCCGTAGCCGCACTGCACTTCGTCGGCCACCCAGATCACGCCATGCTGGTCGCAGAGCGCGCGCAGCTTCGGCCAGAACCCTTCGGGGGCCTCGATGATGCCGCCGCCGCCCTGGATGGTTTCCAGCACGATGGAGCCAATCTTCGGATCCGCCTTGAACGCCGCCTCGATGGCGTCGATGTCGCCAAAGGGAACGCGCACGCCATTGTCGACCAGCTTGAACTCGCCGCGGTAAAGCGCGCCATCGGTGATGCCGAGCACGCCCTTGGTCTTGCCGTGGAAGGAGTTGACCGCATAGACCACCTTCGGGCGGTCCGAACCGGCAGCGCGCTCAGCGAGCTTCACCGCCGCTTCCATGGCTTCGGAGCCTGAAGAACCGAAGAACACCATGTCGAGGTCGCCGGGCGACACTTCGGCAAGGTTGTGGGCGAGCGCTGCCGCATATTGCGACATGAAGGCAATCGCGATCTCGTGGCGCTTCTCGTCCTGGAAGGCCTTGCGGGCCGCCAGCAGGCGCGGATGGTTGTGGCCGAGCGCCAGCGAGCCGAAACCGCCGAAGAAATCGAGGATCTTCCGGCCGTTCTGGTCGGTGTAATACATGCCCTCGGCGCTTTCGACCTTCACCTTGTGGAAGCCGAGCAGCTTCATGAAATGCATCTGGCCGGGGTTGATATGCGACTTGAATTCGTCAGCCATGGTGGTGACGTCCATCGCCTTGGCATCCGACACGCTCATCAGCTTCGGGCGGGCGAGATCCAGCGGCGCCAGCGACGGCGCGGCAATCTCGGCCTTGGCGGCAACGTCTTGCGGTTTGGTCATCACGGTCATGTCCTGTCCCCTCATTCTGCCGGCACGTGCGACGGTGCGGGCGATGCCTTGCCGTCAAGCTTGGCGCGGTATTCGGTGTAGGCGGCGTTCAGCATGTCCTCGTCGCGGTATTGCGGAACCCAGCCGAGGTCGCGCTCGCCCTTGGAAACGTCGAGAACGCATTCCTCGTCGGCGATCAGATACTGCTCCGGGTCCATGATCGGCATGTTGATCAGGTCGAAGAAATCAAGGGTGCGCTTGACAGCCCAGCCCGGCGTCGGCAGCAGGATCGACTTCGATCCGGCATGGCGGATCAGGTCGCCCAGCAGCTTGCGAACCGGCGGCGGGTTGAGCGAGCCCAGATTGTAGGCCTCATTCGGCACCCCGGCCTTGTGGGCAAGGCGCGCGGCTTCAGCGCAATCGAACACCGAGATGAACTGGTAGGGGTTCTTGCCCGAACCGATCATCGGAACCGGCAGGTTCATGTCGATCAGCTTGAACAGCTTCGACAGGATGCCGAGACGGCCGGGCCCGATGATGAGGCGCGGGCGGAACAGCGAAATGTTCATGCCCTTCTCACGCCACTTGTGGGCAAGCAACTCGGTCTCCCACTTCGACATGCCATATTCGCCGAGCGGGGAAACCGGATGGTCTTCCGTCATCGGGGTCACCAGCGTGTGGCCATAGATCATGTCAGTGGTGAAGTGCACCAGCTTCAGCGCACCGGCCTTGTCCATGGCATGGATGATATTCTCCGTGCCGTGGTAATTGACCGGATAGAAGAAATCGTGACGCTTGGCGCGCACCTGCAGCGGCGACAGCATCTTCGCCGAAAGGTTGTAGACCATGTCGTCGCCCTGGATGCCGACAGCGGCCACGTCTTCGGGCTTGGTCACGTCGCACTGGACAAAGCGCGCCTTGCCATAATGCGGCAGGGGCGATTTCACGATGTCGGCGACAACGACTTCATGGCCGTCTGCCACGAGCTTGGGGGCCAGATGACGGCCGACAAAGCCGTCGCCTCCGAAAATGATGTGTTTCATCGGGTCAACTCGCTGGTCTGGATTTCGATCTGGGTGGGTTTGGAATGCGCCTCGGCATGCGCGCCACGCCCGCTCTGGGCAATAAGCACGGTGCCGACGCAGATGAAGCCGATGCCGGCGACGCGCAGGTAATTCAGGTCCTCGCCGAAGGCGAAATAGGCGACGACTGCCACCGCCACATAGGCAAGGCTCAGGAACGGATAGGCAAAGGACAGTTCGACCTTTGACAGCACGAAGAGATGCGATGCCATCGAAATGACGAAGACGGTGAGACCAAAGAAGATCCACGGGCTGAACACGATCTGCAGGATCTTGATGACCGGGTTCGTCCCGGCAAAGGCAAGCTCGCCCATCTGCATCATGCCGTATTTCAGCATGAGCTGGGCCGCCGCATTGGTCATCACCGTAAAGAGGATGAAAGGCAGATATTTCATGTCAGGCTCCTGTCTTCATCTGTTGTATCAGGAAGACCATAAAATTCCGTGAATTCAACACCTTGTTGAATTTTACAGACTCTCTTTGCAAAGCATTCACCATCATTCAGCCGCCTCCAGCCGGGCAATCGCAGCAGGCAGCTGCATGGCAGTCCGCCGCCAGAAATCCGAACAGAAGGCCAGATCACGCAGCGCTTCCAGCCCCCGCCAGTCCGGGAAAGAGGCCTCGAAGGTTGCGGCACTCATGCGCGCATCCTTGTAGGGATTGACCGCCCCGCCCGCCCCGATGGTGATGCGGTCGAGCTCGTCCAGCAGGGCCAGCGTGCGCGGGCCGCGATTGGGGAAATCAAGCGTCAGCGTGTAACCCGGCCTCGCAAAGGACATCAGCCCGACCGGCGCCATCTCGCCAAAGCGCTTGAGCACGGTGAGGAAGGAACCCTGCCCCGCCTTGCGCGCCGCTGCCAGCAGCTCCGGCACAATGGCGGGTGCGGCATCAACCGGAATGACGCTCTGGTGCTGGAACAGCCCGCGCGGACCATAGAGCCGGTTCCAGTTGCCCACCGCATCCAGCGGATAGAAAAAGGAGCGCCAGCCGGTGACATGCGGCGTGCCGGCCTTGCGCAGCTGCGCCAGCCGGTAGGCCATGTTGAAGGCCTTGAGGAACGGACGGTTGAGCACCGTCACCGGTGGCTGGAACGGCACCGTGAAGCGTGGCTTCTGGATGATCCCGTCAAGATTGCCATTCGCGGCATGGTTGCCGGTGAGCAGCACTCCACGCCCGGCCTTTGCCCCGCCGGCCATCTGGTCGATCCACGCAACGGAATATTCATTGGCAGCGCTCGCTGCTTCAAGCGCGAAGAATTCGGCAAGCGAGGAGAAGGGTTTCACCTCTTCGCTGACATCGAGCGACGGCACCTTCATCAGCCGGATACGCGCGCTCGTGATGAGGCCGGTCAGCCCCATCCCGCCAATGGTGGCGCGATAGAGGGCGACGTTTTCGGATTGCGAGCAGCTCAGCACCGAGCCATCCGAGCGCGCCAGCACAAAGCTCTCGACATGATGGCCGAAGGACCCGCGCAGATGGTGGTTCTTGCCATGCACATCATTGGCAATCGCCCCGCCCAGCGTCACCCACTGGGTGCCCGGCGTCACCGGCAGGAACCAGCCATGGCGTGCCGCATAGGCGATGATGGTGGCTAGCGTCACACCCGCGCGCGCTTCCAGCATTCCACTGGAAAGGTCGAGCGCCAGCACGCGGCTGTCATCAGCGCCGGATACAGTTAGCAAACCGCTGTCATTGTGGCAGCTGTCGCCATAGGAGCGGCCATTGCCATGGGCAAGCAGCGTGCCGGACCGCGCCTTGCCGCCGGCCAGCAGGTCCACCGCATGGACAACCGGAATGGATGCCCGCGTCACGGACTTGATGCGTCCGAAGCTCTGGTGATCAGAATGGGTCATCAGGTCACCAGGCCGCTGCGGCAAGCAGCAGCACGCCACCAAAGGCAGCGAACATCTGGCTGCGCCAGTCGCTTATGATGAACACCACCGGGTCTTCGTGCATTTCGCCACGCCGCGCCAGAACCCAGATGCGCAGGATGATGTAGAGCACGATCGGTGCCAGCGGCCAGATCAGCCAGGGCGCGTGGTACAGTTCCTTGACCGCTTCACTGTCGATGTAGAGCGCCAGAACCAGCGTTGCCGCGAAGGCCGAGCCGAGACCGGCCTGCGAAATCACCTCGTCATCCTCTGGTCGGTACCCGCGACCGGCAATCTTGGTGCCGTTTTCCAGGCCGCTGTCCTTCAGTTCGACATAACGCTTCACCAGCGCCAGCGACAGGAAGAAGAAGGTGGAGAATGCAAGCAGCCAGAACGAAACTTCGGTCCCGGTTGCGGCAGCGCCCGCCAGGATGCGCATCGTGTAGAGGCCGGCCAGCGTCAGCACGTCGATCAGCAGCATGCGCTTGAGCGACAGCGAATAGGCCGTGGTCGCCACCAGATAGCCGCCCAGCACCGCCCAGAATTCCCAGGTCAGCAGCGAGGCTGTCAAAACCGCGATGGTCAGCAGCACGCCGACGCTCGCCACTCCAAACGGAAAGGACAGCAGACCGGCAGCAAACGGACGATTGCGTTTGGTCGGATGCTGGCGGTCGAGTGCCAGGTCAAAGAAATCATTGATGATGTAGATGGCCGACGCCGTGGCCGAAAAGGCGATGAAGGCCGCGATGCCGGCGGCGATCATCGTCACGTTGAAATATTCATGGCTCAGCACCACCGGCACGGCGATCAGCGTGTTCTTCAGCCACTGGTGGACGCGCAACATCTTGACCACGGTGCGCACCGTCGCGCGCGACGTCTCGATCAGCTCACCGCCATTCCTGGCCTGCCAGGCAGCCGCCGCCCGGTCCGGCGCAACCACGATGGATTTGCGCGCATGGTCGAAAATGGCAATGTCATCGCGTGAATTGCCGACATAGTCGTAGCCGGCCTCGCCGAAGCGCCCGTTGAGCAGGTCACGCTTGCGGTGCGAAGTCAGGTTCAGCCCGTTGTCGGTGGCGGCAACTTCGTTGAACAGGCCAAGATGGGCAGCAATGGCATCGGCGTGCGCCTTTGCGCTGCCTGTCGCCAGGATGATATGGCGGCCATCGGCCTTTGCCTGGCGAATGAGGTCCAGCACCGGTTCACGGTAGGGCAGATGGGCAACATCCGGCATGGCGCGCGCCGCCACTTCCTGCTTGAGGCGCGCCTTGCCCCCAAGCCAGTACCAGACAGGCAGCATGAAGAGAAAGCCCGGGTTCCTGCGCAACAGCATGAACAGGCTTTCGTAGAAAAGATCGGTGGCAACCAGCGTGCCGTCGAGATCGACAGCAAGCGCTATACCGGTTCCAGAGTTCCTTGCGTCCATGGTCCACCATCCCAAAGTTCAGGATGATCCTACGGGAGGCAGGTTCAAGCAGCCCTAATACTGCGCTTGCGAATGGCGTTTTGCGTCCGGATTTTGCCCGGATGGTGAACAGGAAGTGAAAGCAATAACTAAAATGCCGGACATTTCTGCCCGGCATCCTGATCTGGTGTCGTGGATTGGAAGGCGCTTAGCGGATAACCGCCTTGCCAGCCTGGATTTCCACGTTTTCGTCGCCCTTCAGCGGAACGCGGTCGCCATTGGGCATGGTGACAAAGCAGCCCGACGGGCAAAACGACGTGCTTTCGCCCGCTGCCAGCGCCATTTCAGACTTCGCGCCGCTCTCGGTCACGACAATCACATGGGCTTCGGCATCCTTGTTGGAAATGCTGGCAGCAAGCGCCGGGGCGGCCACCATCATCTGCATCGCAAGGACAACAATCAGTTTCTTCATCAGCTTTCGGCGCACTGGCGCCGCTCCGGTTGAAGGGGACACTCCCCCTTGTTCGATATCACCCTATCAGGTGAGCATGAACACAGGCTGAACGGGTTTCATTCCGGGTTTTCGCGCTTGCGCCTTGGCTTTACCGGAACTGGTTTGTCTTGCGCAGCAGAGGTTTCTTCCTGGTCCTTGGTGCCATCGGCCACCGGCGCTTCTTGCGCCGGGCGCACAGCCTGCACAAAGCGGCGCACATCGTCGGGCGAGCCGCTCTTGATGTGAAGGTCGGTCTGCGGGAACGGGATCTCGATCCCCTCCTCCTTCATGCGCTTGTATATCTCCATGCGCAGTTCGGTCTGAACAATGGCCGAATTGAAGATGTCCGCCAGGAAGACGCGCAGTTCGAAATCCAGCGAGGAAGCGCCGAAATTGGTGAAGACCACCTGCGGCTCGGGATTGCGCAGCACCAGCTTGTTGTTGCGCGCAATATCCATCAGGAAATCGCGGATCATCACCGGGTCACTGTCATAGGAAACACCGACCGCAATGTCGACGCGCCCAAGGCGGTTCTTGTGCGTCCAGTTGCCGACCGGCTGGTTGATCAGTTCGGAATTGGGCAGGATGATCGTCTGGCGCTGGAAGGTCTCGATCTCCGTGGCGCGCACGGAAATCTTCTTCACCAGCCCGACATGGGCCCCGGCCACGATCCAGTCGCCCTCCTTGAAGGGCCGCTCTGCCAGCAGGATGAGGCCGGACACGAAGTTCGACACGATGTTCTGCAGGCCGAAACCGATACCCAGAGAAAGCGCACCGGCAACAAGGGCCAGATTGGAAAGGTTGATACCGGCCACCGAGATGCCAACCAGCACCGCAAGGCCGATACCGAGATAACCGACCGCCGTGCGGATGGAATTGCGCACGCCCGTATCGAACTTGCCGCGCTTCAGCACCGAATTGTCGAGCCAGCCCTGGAACCAGCGCGTTGCAAAACAGGCGATGAAGAAGACCGCGATGCCGGTCAGGATGCCGAACAGGGAAATGGAAACCGAGCCGATGCGGATTTCGGTCGCCGCCCGGTAGACCCAGTTCACGATGTCCTGAAGCTGGAAGCCCCATTGGAGCAGGATCAGCGAAAGGCCGATGGCAAGGATCAGCACATTGATGATGACCGAGAAGGCAATCGACATCTGGTCAAGCGTGGCATGGTCGAAACGGCCGGTTCGCTCCAGCCTTTGCCCGAGCGATGTTTTCGCGAAAGCTTCTTCCTGGGAAAGCGCCTGCGAGGACAGATATCCCAGATACATGGTGACCAGAATACCGCCGGACAGGACGATCTGCTCCAGCACGAACCGGGCAAATCCCACATAGCCGAAAAGCGCGGCGCCAATCGGCACCAGACCGACCGCGAAAAGGCTGTAGCGGAACCATGTGGGCCAGGGCCTGGGGTTACCGTCTTCATCCGTGAACGGCTTCACCTTGCCCAGAAGGGCGATCAGGATACCCACCGCGATGGTGGAGACAATGGCCTTGAGGACAGAAACCGAAACCGGTGAATCCAGGATCTCGGAAACGTTGTTCAGCCAGAAATCCAGACCTGACACGGCAGCGATGCCGACTATCAGGGCGCGGATGCGCCGCGCAGGCTTTTCACCGATGGGTACAAGCGACCAGGCCGGGTTTCCCGGTGACAGGATGGCTGTTGCCAGCGCCCGGACAAACAGCACGATCAGGATCAGGCTGAAGAAACCATCAAACAGGTCAAGGATCGGCTCGCTGATGACCCTTGAAAGATCGAAGGTGGCAAGCGCTGTCAGGATGAAGACAACAATCGACAGGCTGGTGACAAGGACAGACCAGATGGCTGTCGAAAGGCGCGCCAGATAGCTTGGATGCTCTTCCGCCGGATCACGCCAAGTCAGCCGGTAAAACAGCCGTCTCCCGACAGAATAGAACAGCAGGATGATGGCCTGCGTGATGCCGGTGGCAATGGTGAGGGCACCATATTTGAAGCGTGCCGTGAAATTCCACCAGGACGTGACCCTGCGCTTGAACAGGCTGACTTCATTGGCAAATGCCGTTCTTGCTTCCGCCATGCTTTCCAGCGTGACGGGCGTGCGCGTATAGAGCGCGCGCGAAAACAGGTCACGGCGAATGTCATTGACCTTGCCCACAAGCTGATTGGCGGTAATCGAGCCGGTTTCCGCCTTGCCGATGAGTTCGTTGATCTCGGCCTTTTCACCCAGCAGGCGGTTGCGTTCGGCCGTTACCGCTTCCGGTTCGGCAGGCTGGCCGTCGGCTGGCGGCGCACCAAGCTGGTCAAGCCGGGTCGAAATTTCGGTCAGGCGCGGCTGGAAGGCAAGCGATGCGGCCAGCAGGTCACGTTCGGCCTGCTCGGCCTGGATGCGCACTTCCACGAGCTTGGCATCATCCGTGGCAATCTTGTCGACACCAGCGGCCAGACCATCAACACGAGTGACAATTTCGGTGATCTTGGCGGATTGGGACTGCGCCAGCGTGGCATTGGGTGCCTGCGCTTGCGCGGTGCCAAGACCAAGAACAAAAGCAAGGACCAGCAAGGCAACCAGCCTTGTCGGGATTGATGTCCAGCGCCGGCTCGCCATATTCGCACTCATTCCTTGGCGTCCTGCAAGCTGCCTCCGTCTGCAAACACAACCCACTCAGCCAGGGCAGCGCGCGATGTGCGCAGGCTGTTCTCGGGCTTGGTCTTGTCTTCATGGCCGAGAGCCATGCCGCACACCAGCACCTCGGTTTCCGCCATGCCGAGAAGCGGGCGGATCTGCCGGTGATAGGGGGCAAAGGCAGCTTGCGCACATGTGTGCAAGCCCCTGCCCCGCGCTGCAATCATGATGTTTTCCAGAAACATGCCGAAATCGAGCCAGGACCCCATCTCAAGACGGCGATCAATGGTGAACAGCAAGCCGACCGGCGCGTCAAAGAAGGTGAAGTTGCGGTCATGCTGCTCGCGCATCTGGTCCACATCGCGCCGTCCGATCCCGAGCGCTCCGTAGAGCGCGAAACCCACTTCACGCCGCCGGGACAGATAGGGCTCAAAGAACTGGTCGGGGTAGTATTTGTATTCGTCCCATTCGGCTTTTTCCGCGCGGATTCCGGAGTTCAGGATGGCATCCGATATCGCCTGCTTGGTCTTGCCCGTGGTCACATAAGCCTTCCACGGCTGCATGTTGGTGCCTGATGGCGCGCGAGCGGCAACCGACAGGATGTCGCGCACGGTGTCCATGTCCACCGGATCAGGGAGAAAGGCGCGCACCGACCGCCGGCTGGTGATCGCCTCGTCAACGATGGCCGTCACAGCGGTCTGCGGCGTTTCTGGCTTGGTCATGGACTGTCCGTCCCCGTTTCCTGATTCGTGGCCCTTCGGCTCATTGCTTGCAGGCTTCGCACATCAGGGGCGCCTGACGCAAGAATCAGCGGCCAATCGTGCCTCCAGCTCATGGCGCTGGATCTTGCCGGTGGTCGAGCGCGGAATGTCGGTGAGCGCAATGAAGCGGATGTCGCGAGGGCGCTTGTAGGCCGACAGGCTGGCCCGGCAAAGCGCATCCACATCCGCCTCGCTAAGGCTTTCATCAACGCGCGCCACAAAGGCCAGCGGCACCTCGCCCCAGCGCTCATCCTTCTTGCGGATCACCACAGCATCGGCAATGCGCGGATCAGCCAGCAGCACGCGCTCGATTTCGGCGGGATAAATGTTCTCGCCGCCGGACTTGATCATGTATTTGGCGCGATCGACGAAATCGATGGTGCCGTCCCCATTCGCCCGGAAAAGGTCGCCCATGCGGAACCAGCCGCCGGCAAAGTCGCGCGCATTGGTCTCGTCGGCCTTCCAGTAGCCCGAAAAGACGGTCGGTCCGCGAATGGCCAGTTCGCCCGGCTCGCCCTCGGCCACTTCCCTTCCATCGCTGTCGATGAGGCGCACCTGGCAGAGCGCGGAAATTCGCTTGGAGAGCGAATAATCCGTTGTGCCCGGCGCAATCAGATTGGCGGAAGCGGGCGGAAGGCCAGTCTCGGTGGAGCCGAAGGAATTGAGATAGGGGGCGCCCAGCAGCGCCGTCAGTTCCGCCAGTTGCTGGCGCGGCACGAGGTCCGCCATGGCACCGACACAGGCGATGCGCCGGATCACCGGCCTGTCCCGGCGCAGAACCTCGATCATCGGCTCGATGGCGCCGGGCATGGCGACCAGCCAGGACAGCGGGTAACGCACCGCCGCATCGATGATCGCATCTGCCTTCATGCCGTCAATGGCGATCACCGCCGCTCCCGAGATCAGCGTGCCGAACACCTGATCCATTGACGCCATGTGGAACATCGGCGCCCAGGCGGCAAAGCAGTCGCTCTCCTGCACGCCATTGTCGAGCCGCAGCGAACACATGCGGGCAATCTCGGCGCGATGGCTGATCAGCGCTCCTTTCGGCATGCCGGTCGTGCCGCTGGTGTAGAGGATGACCACGCCATCTTCCGGATGGGCGGCAGATACAGGGTCTAACGGCGCTGCATCGGCAAGCCGCTTCTCGAACCCGTTATCAAGGTCGAGAACGGCAGCCTTGCCGCAATCAATGGCCTTCAAGGCATCCCGGTGCCGCGCAGAGACCAGAACAAGCACCGGCTCGACCAAGGAGATGCAGTGCTGGAGTTCATCGCGCGCCAGCCGCCAGTTCTGGCAGGCAAGAATGGAGCCGGTGAGCGCTGCCGCCATTGCGGCAACCACATACTCACCGCGGTTTTCCGACAGGATCGCCACGCGCTCGCTGGGCAGGACTCCATGGGCAGCAAAGATGGCACCCATCCGGCGCACGCGCTCATCCAGGTCGCGGTATGTGAAGCGACGGTCACCGTCTTCCAGCGCCAGATTGCCGTCATTGCGCAGCACCTGCTGGCGGAACAGGCCATAGAGGTCGGCCTCGCCGGCCATGCGCGTCAGGTCCGCCATGTGTGATCAGTCCTCCCGTGACCGGATCTGTCAGGAAGAGTTGCCTTGGGTCCGTCAAAAGGCAAGGGCGAAAGGCTCAGCGCTGCGCCGTCTCGTAGGCAGGTGCCTTGCCGTAAATGGTATCGCCATTGGCTTCCACCAGAAGGGAAAAATACTGCGCCGAAAGAAACTGCGTGCTGCGGTTGCCGCCGGGCATATTCAGTCCTGCTGCCTGACCTATGGAGGCTGCATAGTGATTGCAATTGAACGACAGCATCGCCCATTTCGGCGGGTTGGCCTTGTACTCAGTCACCTTGGCGAGCAGCCGCTGGTACTGGTCGGCGCTCAGCGACCGGCGGTACGCCGCCGACGGCATGACGGTGCAATCAAGGATCGACGGGTTGACATCGGCTGGCAGCGCCACCGGCATCACGATGCCGGTATAGAGGCCCGCGATCGATCCCTTGGGATAGAGCCCGGTATAATGCCAGCTTGCCGGATTACCCGCCTCATCGAGCTTGCCATAGACAATGAACATGTGCCCGGTCGGGATGGCGGCGGAAGGCCGCAGGCGGAACTCGATGTAATAGGGATCGCCGGGGTTCATCCGGTCAGCCACCAGCGCATTCTTGCGCGTCACCTTCACATTGGACGAACAGGTGGAATGATGCGGCGCGGCATCGCTCAACATTTCCGTTTCGGCAAGCGGCGTCGCCAGCGAATTGGTCTGCGCAACCGGTTTGGTCACGTCTTCCGAAACGCAGCCCGCCAGCAGGCTTGCTGCAAGCAGTGCTGCAACCGGGCGAATGCCTGCCGGGAGAAATTTCATGAAAGCAGATCCTTTAAGGCCGGACGCGCCATGAGCTTCCCCGCCTTGGCGCTGATCCTCCATTAGCAAATATGGACGTATGAAGCCAAGCATATCACGGCGGATTGATGACGCCACCATCGCCTTCCCAATCCGGAGTTGCGCCAAAGCCGCAGGGCCAAGGGCGCAAAGCAAAAGGGCGGCAGCTTTCGCTTGCCGCCCTCTCCAGGCATCCCCTGCTCGGGAAGTCTCAGGTTCGCAACACGCGGTAGATCGCCGGGATCACCAGCACCGTCAGCGCCGTCGAAGACAGCAGGCCGAACAGCAGCGAGATCGCCAGCCCCTGGAAGATCGGGTCGGTCAGGATCACCGCCGCGCCGATCATCGCCGCAATGGCGGTGAGCAGGATCGGCTTGAAGCGGATCGCACCCGCTGCAATCAGGATTTCCGTCAGGCTGCGTTCGCGCATCCTCACGCCGGGTGCAAGGTCGTGCTCATGCTCTTCGGGTGCCACGATCGCCATGGCCGTCTCCGGCACTTCGTCATCCTCATGGCCCACTTCCACCATGCGCGGCGCATGCTTGATGAAGTCCACCAGCAGGATCGAGTTTCGGACAATGATGCCCGCCAGCGCGATGAAGCCGATCATCGAGGTGGCCGAGAACGGCGCGCCGAACAGCCAGTGGCCGCCCAGAATTCCGATGAAGGTCAGCGGGATCGGCGTCAGGATCACCAGAGGCACCTTGAACGAGCCGAACTGCGCCACGACGAGAATGTAGATGCCGAGCAGGGCCACGCCGAAGGCAGCACCCATGTCGCGGAAAGTGACCCAGGTCACTTCCCATTCGCCATCCCACAGCAGCGTGGAGACCGTCTCATCCTCGGGCTGGCCGTTGAGCGAGATCACCGGCTTTTCAAGGCCGGTCCAGTCCATCTTGTCCAGCGCTTCCTGCACGGCCAGCATGCCGTAAAGCGGCGCTTCATAGGCACCGGCGAGCTCCGCCGTCACCATTTCGGCAAAGCGGCCATTGTGGCGGAACACCGGGAACGAGGCGCGTTCCTCTGTCACCTTGATGACATCACCCAGTTCCACCACGCCGCGATCACCCGGCAGCACATTGGCCGGGATCGGCGTCGACAGGAAGGCTTCGTCCAGCACGCGATCGCCCTTGGGACGCTCGACACGGATCGGCACCGGATGGCGGCCTTCACCCTTGTGCGAATAGCCGACCGTCTGGCCCGAATTCAGCAGCGAGATGGTGTTCAGCACGTCGCTTTCCTGGACCTTGAAGAATTCAAGGTCATCGGTCGAGATCGTGGTGCGCAGGCGGCGCGCAGGCTGGCCGTAGGAATTGTCGGTGTCGACCACGAAAGGCACGGACTTGAAGGCTTCTTCAACCCGGGCCGCCACCTTGCGGCGCGTTTCGGCGTCCGGACCATAGATTTCAGCCAGCAGCGTTGCCATCACCGGCGGGCCGGGCGGCGGTTCGATCACCTTCAGGCTGGAGCCTTCCGGCACTGGGATCGCCGCAATGCGCGCGCGGATATCGAGCGCAATGTCATGGCTCGAACGCTCGCGCTCGGTCTTATTGGTCAGGTTGATTGCCACATCGCCCATTTGCGGCTCGGCGCGCAGATAATAATGGCGCACCAGGCCGTTGAAGTTGAAGGGCGAGGCGGTGCCAGCATGGGTCTGCACCGACTTGACCTCGGGCAATTCCATCACGATGCGGGCGACCGACTGGGCAATCGCATCCGTGCTTTCGACAGCCGCACCTTCCGGCAGGTCGATCACAACCGACAGCTCCGACTTGTTGTCGAAAGGCAGCAGCTTCACCGTCACGTCCTTGGTGTAAAACAGCGCAAGCGAGGCCAGCGTCATTACACCAACGATGATCAGGAAAATCCAGCTCGACGCCTTTGAGGACAGGATCGGTTTGGCAACCGCCATGTACATGCGCCCCAGCACGCCGCCATGCTCATGCCCGCCATGGGCCGCATGGGCAGGCGCATTGCCGGCCACTTTCAACATCAGCCACGGCGTCACCATCACGGCCACGAAGAAGGAAAAGATCATGGCCGCCGAAGCGTTGGCCGGGATCGGGCTCATGTAGGGGCCCATCATTCCGGACACGAACAGCATCGGCAGCAGCGCCGCCACCACCGTCAGCGTGGCAACGATGGTCGGGTTTCCGACTTCCGCCACCGCCTCGATGGCCGCGTCCTGCCGGGAGCGCCCGTCGCGCATGCCCCAGTGCCGGGCGATGTTCTCGATGACGACAATCGCGTCATCGACCAGGATGCCGATGGAGAAGATCAGTGCAAACAGCGACACGCGGTTCAGCGTGTAGCCCATCAGCCGGGAGGCAAAGAGGGTAAGAAGGATCGTCACTGGAATGACGATGGCCACCACCAACGCCTCGCGCCGCCCGATGGCCAGCCACACCAGCGCGATGATCGACACGGTGGCAAGGCCCAAATGATAAAGCAGTTCGTTGGCCTTCTCATTGGCCGTCTCGCCATAGTCGCGCGTCACTTCCACCGCCATGTCGTGCGGGATGAGCGAGCCTTCCAGCGTCTCCACCTTGTGCAGGATTTGCTCGGCCACCGTCACCGCGTTGGAACCGGCGCGCTTGGCCACCGCCAGCGTCACCGAGGGAACGCGCTGAATGCCGCCCTCGCCCTTGGTAACCGTCGAAACCAGCAGGTCGACCGTGTCGGTCGCATAGGAAACATCTGCCACATCGCGGACATAGACCGGGCGGTTGTCGCGCGAGGTCAGCAGCAGATTGCCGATCTCGACCGGCGAGCGCAGCGTTTCGCCAGCCGCGATCTGGATCTGGTCACCCTTGTCGCGCACGCGGCCGACCGGGAAAGCCGTGTTGGCGCCCTGCACCTTGCCGGCCAGCTGCTGCAGCGTGATGCCGTAAAGCGCAAGTCTGCGCGGATCCGGCGCGACGCGGATCATCTCGCCGGTTTCGCCGACCAGATAGGTCAGCCCCACGTCGTTGATCTTGGAGAGTTCGGTGCGCAGCTCGCGCGCCACCCGCGTCAGGTCGTTGGGCGTGATGCGGTCGGCTGCTTCCGGCTTCGGCGACAGCGTCAGCGACACGATGGCGACATCATCGATGCCGCGCCCGACAATCAGAGGCTCGGGAATGCCGACCGGGATGCGGTCCATGTTGGCGCGCACCTTGTCGTGCACGCGCAGGATCGCCGCGTCCGACGGCGTGCCGGTGATGAAGCGCGCCGTCACCATCACCTGGTCGTCGGCGGTTTGCGAATAGACATGCTCCACCCCGTCAATGCCCTTGACGATGGTTTCGAGCGGATCCGACACCAGCTTGACGGCGTCATCGGCCTTGAGGCCCGCCGCCTGGATGATGATGTCGACCATCGGCACGGAAATCTGCGGCTCTTCCTCACGCGGCAGCGTGATCAGCGCGAGCAGGCCGAAGGCGAAAGAGGCAATGAGGAACAGCGGCGTCAGAGGCGAGACGATGAACGCCTTCGTCAGCCCGCCGGCAATGCCCAGCGAATGCTTGATGCCGCTCATGGTGCGACCACCGTTTCACCGGCCAGAAGACCCGTGAGGATTTCCACATAGGTCTTGCCGTCACGAATGGTTTCTTCCCCGGTGACGACCGCGCGTTCGACCGCGACGCCGTTTTCGAGAACCGGAAGGAACTCGATGCCGGAACGGATGGTCACCGCATCGGCCGGCACCACCAGCGCCATGCGGCTGCCGACCGGCACCTCAACGAGGATGCGCGCATCGACGAATTCGGTCGACAGCTTTTCCACTTCCACATCGGCCACCACGCGGCCGTTCTCGATCTGTGGGTAGATCTTGGCAAGCTTTCCGGCAATTTTTTCGCCGCCGGTAGAAATCTGGATCGGCGCGCCCTGCACCAGCGTTCCGGCATGGCGCTCGGGGATCGCAAGCCGCAGGAAGAAGCCGCCGCCGCCAATGGTGGCCACCGGCTCTCCGCCCATGATCACCGCGCCCTTGGTCACCGGCACGGTCAGCACACGGCCATCGGCCGGTGCCAGCACATCGCCTTCGACGCCCTGCTGCTCAATGACCTTGCGCTGGGCTTCAGTGGCGGCAATCTGGTTGACCACCACGTCAGCCGCTGTTTGCAGCTGGTCGAGGCGCTGCTTGGTGATCACACCCTTGGAAACCAGCGCCTCGGCGCGCTTCAACTCCGCATTGGCCGTATCAAGCTGCGAGGCAAGCGAGCGCAATTGCGCATCCTGTGCGGCGATCTGGAAGGCCAGCTTGTCATCGCGAACGGTCGCGATTTTCTCGCCGGCCTTCACCAGGGCACCTTCGGACACCGACAATTCCACCACGATGCCGCCGATGCGCGCCCGCGCAGCAACGGTGTCGCGGGCTTCCACCCTGCCATAGACGGCCTTCCATTCGGGAATGGAAACCGGCTCTGCCTTGAATTCAGCGGCAAGAGCACTGGAAGTGGCCAGCATCCCTGCCAGCAGGAGGAGAATGCGCATTGTCTTGGTGTCCTGTCTGGGTCAGTGCGCGATCAGAACGCGCAGCCGGGCTTGATTCCGAACATCTTGAAGATCATCGCAGCCGGGCAGAAGCCGGTGAAGGCGGACTGTAGCATGTTCACACCGATGAAAACGGTGAACCACATGAAAAGCGGCGAGACATAAACGGTGAGCACCACCGACAGCAGTGTCATGATGCCGGCGAAGGCGAGAACGGAACGGTCAAGCGTCATGGGAATCCCCTCTGGTTGGACGATACATGTCATATATTTGCATGTATTCACATAATCAAGGGGAATCTTGACCGGTTTTGCACCACCAAGGTTGGGCAAAAAGGAAGGGCGGGCCTTCAGGCCTGCCGAAACCGGGAGGTAATGATCCCTGCAACCAGTCCGATATCGGCTGCCGGGGAGACCACCCTGTCCTCGGGAAACCCTGTCTTTTCAAGGATTTCCGGAATGTCATCGCCACCGTGCAGCCCTTCCCCGGCAAACAGCGACACGAGCGCTGCACCCGCATCCAGCATTGCCACGGCATCATGGGCGAAGGGCGCTTCCTCGAGATAGCAGCAGTCAACGGGCAAGCCGCCCGTGGCATGAGTGAGATGCGCGGCGAAGGCTTCGGCGGCCTTTCGCGAGCGATCATCCTTGCTTGAACCATGGGCAACGACAAGCACGGATCCGGGCTTTTCGCCCGGCAACGCGAGGAGTTTTGCCGCCGTCGCCCTTGCCAGTTTGTCGCCGGTGCCAAGCGCCTCGAGCATGCGCCAGGTGTCGGCTAGGCCCTTGAGAACCGCTGGCAGCTTCTGCGTGACGAAATAGCCTTCGCTCATGAACAGCGGAAAGACCGTGAGGGGCACGCTGCGGTCAATGCCGCTCAGGGCAGAAGCGATGGACGGTTCACCGGACAGGACACCGTGGCGCACATCGGCCTGTGGCAGCAACTTTTGCACTTCCGACGCAATACCTGCCAGCCGGCGGTTGGTGCCCTCGCCGCCCCGCTCGCCATGGGCGGCGATCAGCAGAACCGGGCGCATATGAGCGCCCGCTTGCTTGTTGAGGTCATCTCTTGCGTCCATGGTCCCTGCCCGGTTCACTCACCTGGCCAACCTAGGGCGAAGCCTGCGCCATGTCAGGAGCCGGAGACCGCCTTTTCGTACCACTCGACAATCAGCTTGCGCTCGGCTGCTTCCATTCCCGACAGATTGCCGGGCGGCATGGCATGGCTGCGCCCGGCATGCAGGTAGATTTCACGCGCGTGGCGCGCGATATCGGAGTCGCTTTCCAGCTTGACGCCCTTGGGTGCCAGCAGGATGCCTTCCCACACCGGCTCCTGCGCATGGCACATGGAGCAGCGCCCCTGCACCGTGTCACGCACCGTCTCGAAGCCTTCCACCGAGGCGAAACGCTGTTCCACCGGCGACAGCGCAGTCTCTGCGGCCTCGTCGGAGCGCGGCACGGTCGACAGCCACATGATCAGGATGAACAGGATGGCGGTTACCAGCCAGGTCCACGTCGGGTTGCCGGTGCGTGCATGGTTGGAGTTGAAATAATGGCGGATGGTGACACCCATCAGGAACACCAGCGCCGCGATGATCCAGTTGTATTCGGTGCCGAACGCCAGCGGATAATGGTTCGACAGCATCAGGAAGATGACCGGCAGCGTCAGATAGTTGTTGTGCGTGGAGCGCAGCTTGGCGATGCGGCCGAATTCCGGGTTTGGCGCGCGCCCGGCCTTCAGGTCCTCCACCACGATCTTCTGGTTCGGGATGATGAGGAAGAACACATTGGCCGACATGATGGTGGCGGTGAAGGCC
>JBGSQC010000212.1:0-3880 GCA_041738295.1 Zhengella sp.
CATTGGCGAGCGTCGTCTTGGCCGGATCCACGATGGAGCTTGCCCAATCGCTGATGGCCGGGACCTCCGGAACGCGGGTCGAGGCTGTGATGAAATTATGCGGAGACAGGGCATCAAGCGACAGGACGCCCTCAAGCTCACGGGCCAGCCCTTCGAGTGCCGGGGACATGTCGAGAAGCGGCTGCGGCTCAAGCGTCTTGACGCGCGCGGTCATGTGGAAATCGGTGAGAGCCAGCGGGTCGCGGAAGGCGATCTCGACACAGGCATTGCCGAAATAATCGCTGCGATCAATGCGTTCTGCGGGGCGGGGCTCGACGGCCAGCGCGCTGGCAATCACGCGCTGACGTGCGGGAATGTCAGCAGGCAGCAGGCGCAAGAGATGGCGACCGGCTACCGCAAGGGCCAGATATTCATGGGTGAAGCGCACTGAGACATCATACAACATGGCGCTATCTCAAATAGGTGGCAGACAGCAGGCCCGAAAGGGAAGCCGTGCTGTCAAAGATGGCGTCGAGACGCTCCGGGGTGATTTCGTCTGCGGTGGCAATGGCCAGCGTTGTTTCCAGTTCGAGGATCTGCCGCTTGATCGGCGTCATCGGACGGCTTCCATCCGGCACAGGCAGAAAATCCAGGTGCTCATGGATGGCCCGGATTTGTGACTGGACGGAACGCGGATTGAGGTCGTCCAGCAGCAGCAGGTCGATCACGGTCGCCCGCGTGGTGGCCACCGCATAGCGGCGGCGATGCGTCATGATCGAGTCGCCGGCCTCAATGGCAAAGTCGAGCGAGCCTTCCGGCGCATCGGGCGCGGTGAAAGCCCGCAGCGTGCGCGAGGTCGCCCAAGCCCGCTCCACGGCGCGTCCGATGGAGAGGAACCGCCAGCCGGTGAAGCGGTACATGTTTTCATGCACGAGGCCGGTGAAGCCGGAGATCTTGCGGAGCAGCACGGAATGGGCGCGCGCGGAATCATCGCCGCTTTCGACAAGGCCGGAGAAGCGGTCGGCGGTGCGGGTGAGATCCTGCAGCGCGTTCCAGCCATCGGTGGAGAAGCGATCGCGGATGCGCCCGGCACTCAGGATGGCAGACCGGATATCCGCGCCAAGCCCGGCGGGGATGTTTTCTGTCGTGTCAATGCCAAGCTCAGTCAGGTAACTGACAATGCTTCCGGCAAGCGCGGTCTTGGCGCTGCCGGTTTCCGCCAGACGCAGATGATAAGCGCGCAGCAGGCGGATCTTGTGCTCGGCGCGTTCAATGTAGCGGCCAAGCCAAAACAAATTGTCGGCGGCGCGCGACGGCAGGGCGCCGAGCTGGATGCGCTGGAACGAGCCGGAGCTGACCGGGAGCAGGGTTTCCTCCGGCGTTGGCTTGTCGGAGACCACCCAGACGTCACAGACCGATCCACCCTGCTGCATGGCGACACTGGCCGACGCCCCTTCGCGGCCGATGCGGGCAAAGCCGCCGGGCATGACCTGCCAGCCGTGCGGGGTTCGGGCGACGAAGACACGAAGGCTCATGGGGCGCGGCTCCAGCCTTCCGTTGACCAGTGCCGGCGCGGTGGAAACCGACACCATTTCCTGGGCCGCCAGCGCTCCTGCCTTGCGGTCGAGCCATTGAGGATCGGCTATCGCGCCGGACGCTGTTCGACCGCCGATGATCACATCCGGGCCGTGGTCAAAGGGAAGCCTTGTCGACAAGGCATCATCAACGGTCAGCCGGGAGAGGTTGTCCTTCACCCATTCCCGCTCCTCCTCTCCGCCGCACCACCATGTGGCGATGTTCGGCATCGACAGGGGCGCGCCGGTCAGGTGCTCGGCAATGCGCGGCATGAAGGCCATCAGCGCGCGCATTTCCAGCACACCGGAGCCGACCGAATTGACCATGGTGAAGGAGCCGGAGCGCAGCGCGCCGAGCATGCCGGGCGTGCCGAGACGTGAGGCCTCTTCCAGCTCCAGCGGATCGGTCCAGGCCGAATCGACGCGGCGCCACAGGACCGAGACCGGCTTCCAGCCATCGACCGTGCGCACCGAGAGTGCTCCGTCGCGAACGCTCAGATCCTCGCCCTGCACCAGCATGAAGCCGAGATAGCGCGCTATGTAGGCGTGTTCGAAATAGGTGTCGTTGAGCGGACCGGGCGTGAGGATGGCCACGCGGCTGCCGTCATTGTGGCGCAGGTCAAGCAGGCTGTCGCGAAAGGCACGGAAGAAGCCCGCCAGCCGTCTCACGTTTGACTGGCCCATGATGCCGGAGAAGCTGCGGGCAGTCGCCATGCGGGTTTCCAGCGCAAAGCCCGCGCCGGAAGGTGCCTGCGTGCGATCACCCAACACCCACCAGCGGCCATCCGGGCCGCGGCCAATGTCGAAGGCGACGAAGTGCAGATGGTGGCCATCCTTGGGGCGCGCTCCGACCATCGGCCGGATCCACTCGCGGTTGGATGCCAGCAGCGAGGCGGGAAGGATGCCGTCGGCAACCAGCCGGTTTTCGCCATAGACATCGGCCATGATGCGTTCGAGCAGGTCTGCCCGCTCGGCCAGCGAAGCCGAGATCTGCTGCCATTCGGCCTCGTTGACCATGAGCGGAATATGGCTGAGCGGCCAGTCGCGCTCGGATTCGGATTCGGGTCCGTAATGGCGATAGAAGACCCCGGCATCGCGCAGATACTGGTTTGCGCGGCGCATGCTGTTTTCCAGCTCGGCCCCGCCCATCGCGGCAAGAGCCCGCAGGAAGGGCCGCCAGACAGGGCGGACCTCGCCTGTGGCATCGATCAGTTCGTCGGCGATCCCAGGCAAGGGCGCATAGCCTTCGAGCAGCCTTTGCCAGCCGTCGTTGCCCATGTTCAGCCTTGCTGCATCATTCATTCTAGATTTCCGGCGGACGCCTGAGGTCGAGTGTCATCGGGAACTCTCCATGCGGTCTTTCCGGAGGCGGCATGTAGTGCCCCGGAGTATGGCCGTTCGCCTCGAAGCGCGCAAGGCGGCGGGCCTCCGCCTCGTTCGCATTGACCGGAAAAGTCTCGTAGTTGCGGCCGCCCGGATGGGCGACATGATAGATGCAGCCGCCGATTGACCGGCTGCTCCAGCGGTCGAAAATGTCGAAGGTCAGCGGCGCCTGAACGGGAATAACCGGGTGCAGCGCCATGGAGGGCTTCCAGGCCTTGTAGCGCACGCCGGCCACTGAAACGCCGCCGGTGGCGGTCTTCTGCAGGGGCAGCGATCGGCCATTGCAGGTGACGAGATAGCGGCTGGGATCGGACGCCGTCAGCTTGACCTGCAGGCGTTCGGTAGAGCTGTCGGTGTAGCGCACCGTGCCGCCAATGGCCCCGGTTTCACCCAGCACATGCCAGGGTTCCAGCGCCTGCCTCAGTTCCAGCTTTGTGCCTTCGTATTCCACTTCGCCGCAGAACGGGAAACGGAATTCGGCCTGCGCCTCGTACCATTCGGAGCGGAATTCGAAGCCGTGGCGCTTCAGGTCGCCCAACACGTCAAGGAAATCCTCCCAGACGAAATGCGGCAGCATGAAGCGGTCCTGAAGCACTGTGCCCCAGCGGATGAAGCTGCCGCCTTCGGGTGCCGCCCAATAGCGGGCGATGATGGCGCGGATCAGCAATTGCTGGGCCAGGCTCATGCGCGGGTCTGGCGGCATCTCGAAGCCGCGGAACTCCACCAGACCGAGACGGCCGGTCGGGCCGTCGGGCGAATAGAGCTTGTCGATGCAGATTTCGGCGCGGTGGGTGTTGCCGGTGACATCGGTCAGCATGTTGCGCAACAGGCGGTCCACCAGCCACGGCGGCGGCAAGGGCCCGCCGCGCACCGGGTCGCCGATCTGGTCCAGCGCGATTTCCAGTTCGTACAGCGTATCGTGCCGCGCCTCGTCGATGCGGGGC
>JBGSQC010000220.1:0-1902 GCA_041738295.1 Zhengella sp.
AATGCAGCAACGGTGCCCATGCGATGACCACCCTCACCATCCGCTCGATCGATCTCCACTATGGCGCGGCGCAGGCGCTGCGCGGCATCACCATCGAGGCGAAACCCGGCCGCATCACCGCGGTGCTCGGCCGCAACGGCGTCGGCAAATCCTCGACGCTGCGCGCCGTCACCGGCATCAACAATGTCAGCTCGGGCGAGATCGTCTTCGACAACGAGGTGCTGAAGAAGGCGCCGCCCTACAAGCGGGCGCGGATGGGCATCGGCTATGTGCCGCAGGGCCGCGAAATCTTCGCGCTGCTCACGGTGCGCGAGAACCTCGAGACCGGCTATGCGCCGCTCGCCCGCAAGGATCGCTTCGTGCCGGATTATGTCTTCGAGCTGTTCCCGGTGCTGAAAGACATGCTGAACCGGCGCGGCGGTGATCTCTCCGGTGGCCAGCAGCAGCAGCTCGCCATCGGAAGGGCGCTGGTTACAAGGCCGAAGCTCCTGATGCTGGACGAGCCGACCGAGGGCATCCAGCCGTCGATCATCAAGGATATCGGCCGCGCCATCCGCTTCCTGCGCGACACGCAGGGCATCGCCGTGTTGCTGGTCGAGCAATATCTCGATTTCTGCCGCGAGCTGGCCGACGATGTCTACATCATGGATTGCGGCGAAGTGGTGCATTCCGGTGACGGCCCGTCGCTGGACCGTCCCGAAGTGCGCGCGCACCTGACCGTCTGACAGTCTAGCCCGATGCCCCCACAGCCCGGGCGCCGGCTGCCAGCAGCGCGGTGAAACGGTCGAGCTCGGCCTCCAGCTGGTCTTTCGGCAGGCCGATGAAGCGTTCCTCGATGGAAATGGCGACAATGCCGTGCACGGCGGCAAAGGCGGTGCGCGCCCGCAGGATCAGGTGCTCCTCGTCCAGCTCCGGCTCCAGCTGGGCCAGCGGCGCTATGATGTGGCTGAACAGCACGGCGTGGTCGGCCAGATGCCAGTCCGGCACCACGCGCCCTTCCGGCATGCGGTGCTCGAACAGCGATGCCCAGAGATGCCGGTTCTCCAGCGCGAAATGCAGATAGCCGCGTGCCAGCGCGCGCAGCCGCGCTTCCGGGCTGGGGGCGGAAGCCGAGGCTTCGGCCAATGCCGCGCCAAGCTCGCCCAGCGTGATCGAATTGACGTGCAGCACCAGCTCGTCCAGATCCTCAAACGCATTGTAGAGGCTGCCGAGCGCCACCCCGGCATCGGCCGTCACGTCACGTGCGCGCAGTCCCTTCAGCCCGTTTGCCCGCATCCGCTCGCGCGCTGCCGCAATCAGCCCGGCCTTCAACCCTTCGCGCTTTTCCTCGCGTTTGCCGATCATTAACCACTCCCTTCCGAAAATGAACGTCGTTCAAAATAATTATTGAACACCGTTCATTTTGATGTATGGTGCATTCATGAACAACGTTCATAGAAGGAATGAAGCCAATGTTCAAGACCATCATCACGCTTTTCCGCGGTGCCGCCCATGATGCCAACGAGGAGTTCACCGACCGCCATGCGCTGGCCATCCTGAACCAGCAGATGCGCGACAGCGCCAGCGCCGTGGAACAGGCCCGCAAGGCCGTCGCCATCGCCATGGCGCAGAACAGGCAGGAGGCCGAGCAGTTCGAGCGTCTTGTTGCCCGCATCACCGATCTCGAAACCCGCACCATCGCGGCCATCGAGCAGGGCAAGGAGGATCTCGCCCGCGAAGCCGCCGAGACCATCGCGTTGCTCGAAGCCGAGCGCGAAGCCTCCGACATGGCGCAGAAGCAATTCGCCGCCGAGATTGCCCGGTTGCGTGCCAATGTTCGCAATGCCGAGATGAAGCTGCGCGAATTGCAGCGCGGCCAGCGCATCGCTGCTGCCACCGACAAGGCCCACAAGCTGCGCGAGG
>JBGSQC010000286.1:0-11387 GCA_041738295.1 Zhengella sp.
CCGCGCCATCGTGCGCCAGCCGGAAGCCTTCCTGTTTGACGAGCCGCTGTCGAACCTTGATGCGGCTTTGCGTGGGACCATGCGCCTCGAAATCTCAGAGCTGCACAACACGCTCGGCACCACGATGATCTACGTCACCCATGACCAGATCGAGGCCATGACCATGGCTGACAAGATCGTGGTGCTGAACAAGGGCCGCATCGAGCAGGTGGGTTCACCGCTGGAGCTCTACCGCAGCCCGAAGAACCTGTTCGTCGCAGGCTTTATCGGTTCGCCGCGCATGAACCTTGTCACCGGCTCTGAGGCTGCGAAGCTGGGTGCAGTTACCATCGGCATGCGCCCTGAACACATCACCACGTCCAGGGAAAGCGGCGCCTGGAAAGGCGTTGTGTCGGTCGCCGAGCATCTGGGCTCCGACACGCTGCTTCACACCGATGTCGAAGGCATCGGCCAGATCACGGTCCGCACCGACGGCGCCTTCAATGCGGGGCATGGCGACACAGTCTGGCTGACGCCGCAGGACGGCAAGGTTCATCGCTTCAACGCGGAAGGGCTGGCGCTGTGACCGGACGGCTTCAAGGAAAGTCTGCGCTGATCACGGGTGCTGCGCGCGGTATCGGCCTCGCCTTCGCCAAGGCCTATGTCGCTGAAGGCGCACGTGTCGCCATCGCCGACATTGACGTGAAGCGGGCAGGCGAGGCAGCCGCCTCCATCGGCGGGGCGGCAATCGCCGTTTCCATGGATGTCACGTCACAGGCCAGCATTGATGCCGCCGTGGCTGAAACCGTGGAGAAGCTGGGCCGCATCGACATTCTGATCAACAATGCGGCGATTTTCACCGCAGCTCCTCTCGTCGAGATCACACGGGCCGATTACGACCGCGTCTTTTCCATCAATGTTGCCGGCACGCTGTTCACCATGCAGGCGGTTGCCCGCCACATGATTGCGCGCGGCGGCGGTGGCAAGATCATCAACATGGCAAGCCAGGCCGGCAGGCGCGGCGAGGCGCTGGTGGCGGTCTATTGCGCCACCAAGGCCGCCGTCATCTCGCTCACCCAGTCGGCAGGCCTGAACCTGATCGCCCATGGCATCAATGTGAACGCGATTGCGCCCGGTGTCGTGGACGGCGAACACTGGGATGGTGTCGATGCCTTCTTCGCCAAATACGAGAACAAGGCGCCGGGCGAGAAGAAGCGCGAAGTGGGCCAAGCCGTTCCCTTCGGCCGCATGGGCACGGCGGACGACCTGACCGGCATGGCGGTTTTCCTGGCATCACCGGACGCCGATTACATCGTCGCCCAGACCTACAATGTCGACGGCGGGAACTGGATGAGCTGACATGAAACTCTCCAACGCAACCTTGGGCGACCTGCCGGCTGGTGTTCCCGGTCCAACTTATGACCGTTCGAAATTGACGCCGGGCATCATCCATATCGGCCTTGGCAATTTCCACCGCGCCCACCAGTCCTGGTATCTCCACCGGCTGATGCAGCAGGGCCTTGCCCATGACTGGGCGATCATCGGTGCAGGCGTGCGCCCCTTTGATGCCGCCCAGCGCGAACGGCTTCTGGCGCAGGATTGCCTGACCACGCTGATCGAACTTGATCCGTCCGGCCAGTCGGCCGAAGTGGTTGGCTCCATGATCGGCTATCTGCCGATCGAGGAGGGCAATGGCCCGCTGATCGACGCCATGGCCGATCCCGCCATACGCATTGTCGCGCTGACCGTGACCGAAGGCGGTTACTATCTCGATCCTGCAACCAAGGGCTTCGATGCCGCGCACCCCGACATCCTGCATGATGTGGCCAATCCTGATCGTCCGCGCACAGCCTTTGGTGCGATGGTGGCTGCACTCAAGAAACGCCGCGCCAGCGGGGCAGGGCCGTTCACCGGACAGTGCTGCGACAATCTCCAGGGCAATGGCGCGATCCTGCGCCAGACCATCGTGTCGCTCGCCCGGCTGACGGACCCCGGCCTTGCGGCCTGGATTGACACCACCTGCTCCTTCCCGAACTCCATGGTCGACTGCATCGTGCCGGCGACAGGTCAAAACGAACTGGCGCTGGTGCGCGAATTCGGCATCGAGGATGCCGCGCCCGTTACCCACGAGAACTTCCGCCAATGGGTGATCGAGGATGATTTCTGTGCCGGCCGGCCGGACTGGGACAAGGCAGGAGCGACCTTCTCGGACCATGTCCACGACCATGAGGTGATGAAGATACGCATCCTCAATGGCGGTCATCAGGTGATTGCGGATGCAGGCGAGGTTCTGTCAGTCACGACGATTTCGGGCTGCATGGAGCATCCGGCCATTTCAGCGCTGTTTGCGAAGGTCGAGCGCGATGAAATCATGCCGCATGTGAAGCCGGTGCCGGGCATGGCGCCTGCCGACTATGTGCAGCTGATCGAACGCCGCTTTTCCAACCCCTGCATCGTGGATACCACGCGTCGCGTGGCCTTTGACGGATCGAGCCGCCATCCGGGCTTCATTGTTCCGTCGATCCGTGATGGGCTGGCCGCTGGAACCCCGGTGGAAGGCCTCGCCCTGGTCTCTGCTGCCTGGGCGCGCTACTGCACCGGCACGCGCGAAGACGGATCAATCGTGGAAGCAAACGACCCGTTCTGGCCCGCTTTGACGAAGGCGGCCGAGGCTGCCAAGGCAGAACCTTCTGCCTGGCTTGCCCAGCGCCACATCTATGGCGACCTGGCAGGCGAACCGCGCTTCGCAGAGCCATTTGCGCGCTGGTTGCGCCTCATCCACGCCAAGGGCATGGTGGCCGCCATCGAGGCTTATGTGAACGGATGAGGGCCATGGCGATGCAGGCGCAAACGGAGGAAGCCAAGGACCGGACGATCCGGCAGGCAGTTCCCGTCCGCCTCGTCATCTTTGATTGCGATGGTGTGCTGGTGGACAGTGAGCCGATCTCGGTTGGCGTGCTGCTTGACATCCTGAAGGAGGCCGGCTGCGAAATCTCGCTGGACGAGGCCTACCGGCGTCTGCTTGGTCGCTCCATGGCCACCATTTCCGGCCTGATGGAAAGCGATTTTGGCCTGCGGTTGACGGCCGGCCATTTGGCAGAGATGCGCGCACGCCTTTATGCGCGCTTCCGTTCGGAGCTGAAGCCGGTCAACGGTATTGCCGGTGCCGTCGCCGGGATCAACCGCAAGGTCTGTGTTGCCTCGTCGAGCCAGCCTGAGCGGATCCGCCTGTCGCTGGAAGTGACCGGCCTGCTTGGCCTGTTCGAGCCCCATATTTTCAGCGCCACCATGGTGGCAAACGGCAAACCTGCGCCGGATCTTTTTCTGCATGCCGCAGCAGCGATGGGTGTGCATCCAAGCGAGTGCGTTGTGGTCGAGGACAGTCCCGCCGGCATCGAGGCGGCACAGCGCGCGGGCATGCGCGTCATTGCCTTTTGCGGCGCTTCCCACGCAGGCCCCGCGGGACTGCGCGAACAGGCGATGCAACTTTCGCCTTCGGCACTCCTTGAAAACATGCAAGACTTGGCCGGCGTTCTGGAAACCCTTTGAGTGAGCGGCCAAGGCGTCATGGAGAAATTTGTCTGCGCGGTGGATGTGGGAACGGCGAGCGTGCGCGCCGGCCTGTTCACGCCTGCCGGACACATGCTGTCGCGCGCCGTGCGGGCTATCGGGCTTCATGAAGGCAGCGACGGACAGGCCGAACAATCTTCCGGTGACATCTGGAATGCGGTTTGCGATGCGGTGAAGGCTGCCCGCAGCGAGGCCGGCATTGAGGCCGCAGCCGTTGCCGCCATTGCTTTTGATGCCACCTGCTCGCTTGTGCTTCTCGATCAAGCCGGTGCGCCGATGGCGCTCGGGCCGGACGGGCGCGACACGATTGCCTGGTTTGATCACCGCGCCGTGCAGGAAGCAGCCCACATCACCGGCATCGCCCATCGGGTCATTGATCATGTCGGCGGCACCATGTCGCCGGAAATGCAGACGCCGAAACTGCTCTGGCTGAAACGTCACCGGCCGGAACTCTGGGCCCGGCTCGGTCATGCCATGGACCTGACCGATTTCCTGTCATGGCGAGCTTCGGGGTCGCCGGTGCGGTCGCTGTGCACCCTTACTGCGAAATGGACCTATTTGCCCGACGAGGGCGGCTGGCAGGACGGGTTCCTCGCAGCAGCCGGACTTGACGATCTGCGCCAGCGTGCAAACCTGGATACGGGCGTGCTGCCACCCGGAACCGCTGCCGGTGCGCTGACAGGGAAAGCCGCTGTGGAACTGGGGCTAGCCAAGGGCACGGTCGTCGCCACCGGCCTGATCGACGCTTTCGCCGGAACGCTCGGCATCCTTGGTGGCTGCGCGCCCGACCGCATAGGCTCGACGCTGGGCCTGATTGCCGGAACCTCCAGCTGCATGATGGCAATGACCACTGCGCCTGTCATGGCGCGAGGAATCTGGGGTCCGTTCAAGGATGCGATCCTTCCCGGCTTTCATGTGAGCGAGGGCGGTCAATCGGCCACCGGCGCGACGTTTGACCATGTGCTGCGCTGGTTTGGCCGCACCAGCGATACGCCGGATGCCCTTCATGCCCGCGTGGTCGACCGGCTGCATGTCCTGCTGGCTGAGCGCGGCCCCGCACTTGGCAACACGCTGCATGTCCTGCCCGATTTCAACGGAAACCGGTCGCCGCTTGCCGATCCGTTTGCCCGCGCTGTCATCAGCGGCCTGACGCTGGACACATCCTTCGATGCCTTGTGCATCCTCTACTGGCGCGCAGGGGTCGGTCTGGCAGCCGGCCTGCGCCAGATTGCCGGGCATATGGGCGAAGAAGGCCAGCCTGTGGAGCGGGTCCATGTCGCAGGCGGTCATCTGCGCAATCCCCTGCTGATCCAGCTTTATGCCGACATGACCGGCCTGCCGCTTTTCGTACCCGACGAGCCCGACGCCGTGCTGCTCGGCACCGCCATGCTGGCGGGCGCAGCGGGCGGGCTTCACTCCGGCCTGATGGCTGCCGCCCAGGCAATGGCCGCACCCTTGAGCGTAGTGCGGCCCGATCCCGCACGCCGTGCCGCCTGTGACCGCGACTACAGGGCCTTCCTCGCCATGCAGCGCCATCGCGCGGAACTCGCCTCCATCGGCAGCTTTGGAGACATCTGAATGTTTCTCGGACTGGATCTCGGAACCTCCGGCCTCAAGGCCCTGCTGATGGATGAGGGCCAGCGCATCGTGGCATCCGCGAGCGTGCCGCTGGAGGTGAGCCACCCTCAGGACGGCTGGAGCGAACAAGACCCGGCCAATTGGGTGGCGGCATGCGAGACAGCGCTCGACCGGCTGAAGCAGGATCACGCCGGAGAACTGGCCGCCGTCCGCGGCATCGGCCTTTCCGGCCAGATGCACGGGGCAACGCTGCTGGATGCGTCAGGCACCGTTCTGCGGCCTTCGATCCTGTGGAACGACACCCGCGCCCATGCGGAAGCCGCCGGACTCGATGCCGATCCGCAGTTTCGCGCGATCACCGGCAACATCGTCTTCCCCGGCTTCACCGCGCCTAAAATTTTGTGGGTCGCGCGCCATGAACCTGATGTATTTGCCCGCACCGCGAAGGTGCTGTTGCCAAAGGATTATCTGCGCTTCTGGCTGACCGGCGAGCATGTCTCAGACATGTCGGATGCAGCCGGAACGAGCTGGCTTGATGTGGGTGCGCGAGACTGGTCCGTTGAGCTGCTGGCTTCAACCGGTCTCGACCGCTCCCACATGCCGAGGCTCGTCGAGGGAAGCGAGCCTTCCGCGACGCTGAAATCCGCGCTGGCCGCACGCTGGGGCATGGGACTAGGCGTGATCGTGGCAGGTGGCGGCGGCGACAATGCGGCGAGCGCGATCGGGGCTGGCATTGTCGCGCCCGGCTCGGCCTTTGTATCGCTGGGCACCTCGGGCGTGTTGTTTGCCTCTGCTCCCGGTTACAACCCGAAGCCGGAAAGCGCGGTGCATACGTTCTGCCACGCTGTCCCGGATGCCTGGCACCAGATGGGCGTCATCCTGTCGGCGGCTTCCGCGCTGGACTGGTTTGCCACGATCACCGGCACAAGCGCGGCTGCACTTTCTGACGAACTCGGCGATAGTCTCGCAGCACCGGGATCCGAAGGCTTCCTTCCCTATCTGTCGGGCGAACGCACGCCGCACAATGATGCGAGCATTCGCGGCCTGTTCTTCGGACTTTCAGTCTCCACCACGCGCGCTGCCATGACGCGGGCCGTGATGGAAGGCGTTGCCTTTGCTTTGCGTGAAAACCGTGATGCGCTCGCCTCAGCTTCGACGCAGATATCATCTGTTCTGGCCATGGGCGGCGGCTCGCGTTCGGATCACTGGCTGAAAATTATCGCAACCGTGCTCGCCATACCCGTCGAGCTGCCCGCCGGCGGCGATTTCGGCGCCGCTTTTGGCGCAGCGCGCCTCGGCGTGATGGCTGCAACGGGCGCCTCCGCCGCAACTGTCTGTACCAAGCCTGCCATTGCGCGGACAACCGAGCCGGACCGCCTTCTGATGCCAGCCTTTGACGAGGCTTTTGCCCGGTATCAGGCGCGCCGAAGCGCGGCATGATAGCAACAGCTTAACGAAGTTCGGCGACGATCGAGGGGCTGGGCGCAACCTTGGCATGGGCTTTTGCGTTAGAGCCACTATAGTCCTGATGTCCGGAGCCGAAAGGCAGACGGATCAGGGAAAATGTGAATGCCCGGACGGCCATGCAGCGGTCCGGCGTAGCGCAAGGAGTGGTCTGATCCGGCAATTGTTGCGATCAGCACTGGTGGTGTGTCTTGCCTTGCCGGTGGTTCCGGCCGGAACGCCTGCTCATGCCATTGAGATTTTTGGTATTTCCCTTTTCAAGTCGCGCGCCGAAAAAGACCGCGAAGCCGTTGTTACCGAGCCGCAATCCTATGAAGTCACCTTCGAGATCGAGGGTGGCGATGCCGCAGACGAGAAGGCGCTGAAGGCGGCGTCCTCGCTCTGGCGCAAGAAGGATGAGCTGGCCGCAGGCACTTCCGGCCTGATCGTTCTGGCGCGCGGCGATTACCGTGCGCTCGTTGGTGCGCTCTATCGGCAAGGGCGCTATGGCGGCACGGTGTCCGTGACGATTGACGGGCAGGAAGCCGCGCAAATGAAGCCCGATGCGCGCATCGGCGAAACCGCGCAAGTGGTCGTCCGTGTGAAGCCCGGGCCTGAATTCACCTTTGGCCGCGCCGACATCATCAACAAGGCGCCGCCAGCCCAAAGCCGTGAAGACGAGGTGGATGATCCAGCCACTAAGGGCTTTCTGCCGGGCGCGCTGGCGCGTTCATCTGCGGTGCGCGATGCTTCGGCGCTCTCGATTGAAGCCTGGCGCCAGCAGGGCCACGCCAAGGCCCGCATTGCCGACCAGGACATTGAAGCTGATCACCCCTCGACCACACTCGATGCCACGCTGACGGTCGAACCCGGACCGCTTGCCCGCTACGGTGACTTGGTCGTCGAGGGAACTGCGCGGATGGACCCGGAGTTCGTCGCCTGGATGGCCGGGCTGGAGCAGGGTCAGGAATTTGATCCTGACGACATCGAGGCCGCGTCAAAGCGTCTGGCAAGGCTCGATGTCTTCCAGTCGCAACGCTTTGTCGAGGCGGACAGCATCGGTGACGATGGTATCCTGCCCATGTCGCTGGTGGTGCAGGAACGAAAGCTGCGCCGCATCGGCCTAGGCGCCACGTGGTCCAGCACCGATGGTGCCGGGATGGAAACCTACTGGATCCATCGCAATCTGTTTGGCCGCGCCGAGCGGCTTCGCCTTGAGGGCAAGATTGCGGGGCTCGGTCGCTCGTCCGATCCGCGTGATTTTGACTATCTGCTGGGGGCGACCTTCACCAAGCCCGGCGTTTTCACCCGCGACACTGATCTCGAACTTGCCATCAAGGGCGAGCGCGAAACGCTTCCGGCCTATGTGCGGACTGCCGTTGTCGCCAGTGCCGGGGTGACGCATCTGTTTTCCGACCGGCTCAGCGGATCGCTGGCGGCAACCTTTGAACGCTCGCGCATCGAGGACCTGTTCGGCACGCGCAATTTCACCATTGCAGGCCTTGATGCCGGGCTGACATGGGACAGCCGCGACAATGCCGCCAACGCGACCGAAGGCTTCTATTTTGCAGGCCGCGTTCAGCCTTTCCACGAGTTCGAATATGCCAACACGGCGGTGCGCGTGCTGGCCGAGGCGCGCGCCTATCGCGCACTTGATGCCGACAACCGCATGGTGCTTGCAGGCCGGGTCAAGGCCGGGCTTCTGAGCGGCATGCCGATTGCCGAAGCACCACCCGAAAAGCTGTTCTTCGCAGGTGGCGGCGGATCCATTCGCGGCTACGGATTCAACACCATTGGCCTCGGACAAGGACGCACGCTGACCGGCGGGCGATCTCTGTTCGAGGCATCAGCCGAGCTGCGCTTCAAGGTGAGCGACACAATAGGCCTGGTCGCCTTTTCCGATGGCGGCATGGTCGGCCGCGATGCATTCTCCGGTCTTGGCACCATGCGCTACGGCGCAGGCCTTGGCCTGCGCTATTTCACGGGTCTGGGGCCCATCCGCCTCGATGTCGCCGTTCCTCTCAATCGGCGTCCGGGCGACCCGTCCTTTGCGATCTATGCCGGAATAGGGCAGGCCTTCTGATGCGCGCGCTGCTCCTCCTCCTGATGCTGCTGCTGCCTTGGAACGCCATGGCGCAGGACAGCGCTGAGCAGGAAAAATCCTGGTTCACCGACTATGTCGAGAACCAGCTTTCGACGCCGGGCCGCCAGATCCAGATTTCCGGCATCGAGGGCGTCTTGTCGTCCAACGCCACGATTGGTTCCATTACTGTAGCCGACCGGGAGGGCGTCTGGCTGACGCTCGAAAGGGTGGCGATTGTCTGGACCCGATCCGCGCTGCTGCGCGGACGCCTGCAGATCGAAGAACTGAGCGCCGGGCGTGTCACCATGGCGCGCCGTCCCTTGCCTGATGACAGCCTGCCATCGCCCGAATCCAGCCGCTTTGCCCTGCCGGAACTGCCACTCGCCATTGCGATTGCCAAGCTGGAACTGGCAGAGATTGTGCTGGGTGAGCTGGTCGCCGGACAGGAAGCCCGGTTGCAGGCTGCCGGAAACCTGACGCTGGAAGATGGATCGCTCGACACGCGCCTGTCCGTGTTGCGAACCGACGGTCCGGGCGGCAGCCTTGCCCTGACCGCCAGCTTTGCCAGTGAAAGCCGGAACCTGGCCATTGACCTTGATCTCAAGGAGCCGGCCAATGGCATCGCGGCCACGCTTCTGGCGATCGAAGGCACGCCTTCGCTCGACCTGACCATCAAGGGCGCCGCGCCGCTGTCCGACTGGAAAGGCGATATAGCTCTGGTGGCGGGCGGACAGCCGGCGCTTTCGGGGTCAGTTGCGCTGAAGGAAAGCGACGCCGGAGTTGCTGTGACGGCGGCCGTAGCCGGCCCGCTTTCCATCCTGGCGCCGGAACGTCTGCGGCCCTTCTTCGGAGCCGAGTCGCGGCTGGACCTGTCCGGTCTCGCTCCGGCTGAAGGCGGCTTCAAGCTGGAAAATTTGCAGCTCGCTGGCGGTGCGTTGAAGCTCAATGCATCCGGCCTGATCCTGCCGGACGGCTTCCTGCGCGCGCTCACTCTTGATGGAACGTTGAATGCGGCCGGCGGCGAGCAAGTGCCGCTGCCGGGCAGTGACACCACGCTTTCCAGCGCCAGTCTCGCCATCGACTATGGCAGCACCACCGACGGCCAATGGACCGGACGGCTGGTGGCCGAAGGCATTGCAGCGCCGGGCATGACCATTCAACGCATCTTTGCCGACATGGGCGGTCAGGTCAGCGCGCTGAATGATCCAATGGCGCGCAGTGTCACTGCCTCTTTGCGCATGGTGGCAAGCGGATTGACGGCACGTGACGCCGGCACCGCCCGCGCGCTCGGACCCCAGCCTAGCGCCGATCTCAATGTCACGGTCCGGGCGGGACAGCCACTGGAAATATCCCTCCTGGAATTGAAGGGAGCAGCCCTTCTGGCGCGCGCAACCGGCCTTCTTGACGGGGGGCGGTTCGACGGCGACATCGCGCTCGTCACCGAAAGCCTTGCGCCATTTTCCGGTCTTGCAGGCCGCGAGCTTTCCGGCTCGGCCAACCTGACAGCCAAGGGAAAGCTCGACATTCTCTCCGGTGGCTTCGACATGGTGCTGGACGGCAAGGCCGAGAACATCACCACCGGTGATGCCGGGCTGGACGGTCTGTTTGCCGGAACAACGCGGATTGCCGGACGGCTGGCGCGTGATGAAAACGGCATCGCCGCAGATGCGTTCAACCTTGGCAATGACCAAGTCCGGATCACCGCCGATGGGCGGTTCTCGTCCACCGATGCCGATTTTACCGTTGACGGATCGCTGTCCGATCTCGCGCTTGTGGATGAGCGGCTCTCCGGCCCACTGGCGCTTGATGCCAGCCTCAAGGGCACCGGCGGCGTCATTGCCACCAAGGCGCGGCTCGCGGTTGACGAAGGCAAGCTGGCGGAACGCCGCCTGTCCGGTGCCGCACTCGCGCTCGACGGCACGCTCACGAACGGTGATTTTTCAGGCACTGTCACCGGCGATGGGATGCTGGATGGCGAACGCGTCGCCCTGTCGTCTGCCGTCACCCATGCGGACAGGGAAACGGCCTTCCCCGATCTGTCCTTTGTGACACGCGGCGCGACGCTGAAGGGTGACGTCAGTCGCAATGCCGCTGGCTTTCTGGATGGCAGTCTTGTGCTGAACGCTTCCGATATATCGACCGCTGCGGCGCTGGCCCTCGTCAAGGCCAAGGGCGCTATGAATGCAACGCTGGATCTCGACCCGAAAGACGGACAGACGCTCACGTTGGACGGCGCCATCACCGGGCTGCAAGCCGACGGATTTTCCGCCGCTCGCGCCACCATCAAGGCCACTGTGACGAAGCTGTTTGCGGTTCCGGTCGTCAACGGGTCATTGACTGGCGAAAAGATCACTGCCGGTGGCATCGACATTGCGACACTGACATCCAATGCCAAGTCGACCGGCGGCGAAACGGCATTTGCCACCGCAGCCAAGCTGGCGAACGGCTCTGCGGTCGAGGCATCGGGCACACTCACACCAGCCGACGGCGGCTATGCGATTGCGCTGGAAACAGCCAGCGTGACGAACAAGGGCCAGGCGCTCACCCTGGAAAAGCCTGGCCGCCTTGCGGTCAAGGGAAGCCAGGTCACGCTGGAGCCGCTTTCACTGAAGGCAGGCGAGGGGCGCATCGGCGCGCAGGGCACTGCAGGCGATGCGCTTGACCTGCAACTGACGCTCGATCGCGTGCCTCTGGCGCTGGCCAACATGGTGCGGGGCGATCTCGGCCTTGGCGG
>JBGSQC010000322.1:0-10217 GCA_041738295.1 Zhengella sp.
GCATTGTTGTCCGGGCTGACGGTCACGATCTTGATGCCGATATAGCCGCCAGCGGATTTTCCGGCGCGGGCAAAATCCGTCCATGCCGGCATCAAAAGAAGGGTTGAATCAGCGCCATCGGGGCGCTCCACCGTGTGATGATGGCGCACAGGCTGCACCACGCCGTCGCGAAAGGCCGCGCGCAGCACCTCGACCAGATGCGCATAGGGCAAGGTGTCGTTGACTGTTTGCGGACCGATGATGCGCAAGGAGCGTCAGCTCCTGAGTGCCGGCAGGGATGACGCACCGGAAGCGGCAACCGGCTCGGCGGCGCGCAGCTGCTTGACCTCGCGGCTCGTCTCGCGGGCGAGCTTGCGATAGCGCCCCTGCTTCCACCAGGTCGCCATGGAACCAAGGATCATGCCGAGCCCGAGCGCGCCGAAGAGATAAACGAAGAAGGGCAGGTGAACGGTGAGGAACGGATTGCCACGGTTGAACGGATCCAGCGTGAATGCCACCAGATCGCGGTTCGCGACAGCCAGAGCGATGAGAATGATCGCAACCGGAACAATGATGAGCACGGTGAAGAGGCGGTTGATCATGGGTCCGGTCCAATCTTTCCTGCATTGAGGCCATGGCGCAGATGCGCCCGGCTTCAATCGCTGTTGAGGCGCTCGCGCAATTCCTTGCCGGTCTTGAAGAAGGGAACCCACTTCTCGTCAACCTGCACGGATTCGCCGGTCCTCGGATTGCGTCCGGCGCGCGCCGGGCGGTTCTTGACCGAGAAAGCCCCAAAGCCGCGCAATTCCACGCGGTTGCCCTTGGCGAGCGTCTCGGTGATTTCGTCGAAAATGGCGTTGACGATGTTTTCCACATCGCGCTGGAACAGGTCCGGATTCCTGTTCGCTATGATTTGCACTAGCTCGGATTTGATCACGTTCGTCCCTTTGTCGCCTGCCCCGACGGATTGTCTGGTAAATGACCGTTTATTCGTTGTTTTCCGGCATTGGGGCGGCAGGTTGCCAGAGCGACAGCAGACCGTCAAGAAAGATGCCTTCCCCCACAACCCTGCGAACCATGCGCTCCTGTGCCGCAGTGCCCCCTGTCAGCCAGTCGGTGAGCGATGCGACCGACATCCCGAGCGCGCCAAGGCCCGTTTCCGACTTCTTCTTCCATTCAACGATCTTCAGATTTTCGTCCAGCCCCTTGGAGGTGAGCCATTCCTTCGCCTTGTCCTCGCCTCCCAGCGCATCGACAAGCTTGCGCTCCTTGGCCTGGCGTCCGGTGAAAACGGAGCCGTCAGCCAGCGCCATCAATTCGGCCGGTGTCAGCGGCCGGCGCTCCTGTACGATGCCTGCAAACCAGTTGTAGCTGTCCATGATCATGGCGCTCATCATGGCGCGCTCGGCTTCGGTGGTCTCGTTGAACGGCGACGGCTCGGCCTTGAGCGGAGCGGACTTCACCGTGTCGACCGAAACGCCCAGCTTGTCGAGCAGGCCCTTCACATTGGGAATCTGGACGAGAACGCCGATCGAACCAACGATGGAGGATTGGCGCGCGACGATATGGTCGGTCGCGCATGCGATCATGTAACCAGCCGATGCAGCAAGCGTGCCCACCTGGGCAACCACCGGCTTCTTGGCTGCAAGTTCACGGACGGCCTCATAAATGGCCTCGCCACCGGCTGTCGTGCCACCTGGGCTGTCGATGGCCAGCATCACACCCTTGACGGTGTCGGATTTGGCCGCCTTGCCGATGAGGGCGATCAGGTCTTCGTCCTCGGTGATGGTGCCTTCGATCCGGATCTTGGCAATATGGTCGGATCCGGCTGCGCCAAGGTTCACGCCCGACAATTTCACCGAAGCGGCAACAATGGCAATTGCAGCAATGATGAAGGCCGCTGCGCGCCAGAAGCTCACCTTGCGGCGCAAGCGGCGCTGTTCGATGATCGTGTCGCTGTTCATGTGAGGCTCCGTCCTGCGCCTGCATAAGGCGTTGATTGAAGGCGCGTTTGTAGCCTGTCCGGCAGCAATCGCCAATGCCCGGTGTCAGCGATTGGCCTTCATCGAAAAATAACCATAATAAGCCTTATTCAGGGAAGGCCCCGCAAAAGCCGCATCCGTCTGGCAGACCGGCGCAATGACAGGACCCAATCAATGGCGCAAGCGCCGGCCATGACTTTGACCCATGCAAGCGATTTCCCGGCAGCCAGCGCGGCTTCGTCGCGGCGCGCCGGGCACATGCCGCAGTCCGCCTTCGACTTGGCGCGCCGCCATTCGCGCCGCGTGCGGTTTCTCAAACGTGTGCTGCCGGTTCTGGCCATTGGCATTGCCGTGGGTTTTGCCGGGTATTCCTGGTGGATCACGCCCGGCAAGATTTCGGTTGACCTTGCGGCGAGCGGCATTGTCGACGGCAAGCTGGTGATGGCCGCCCCGAAGCTCGACGGCTTTACCAAGGACAAGCTGCCCTACACCATGACTGCGACACGGGCGATCCAGGAACTCGGCAACATGGACCGCTTTGAGCTGGAGGACATCATCGCGGTGCTCCCGATGAGTGAAACGGTGAAGGCCGACATCAAGGCCGCAACCGGAGTGTTCGACAACAAGGCGCAAAAGCTCGACATCACCAGCCCGATCCGCATCGTCACCAATGACGGCATGGAAGCCGATTTGACGGATGCAAAGATCGACATCAAGACCGGACGGCTGGAAACAGGCAAGCCGGTTGACATCCGTCTGGAAAATTCCCGCATCCAGTCAAACACGTTTGTGGTCGAGGACAATGGCAAGGTTCTTGTCTTCGAGGACAATGTGCGCATGGTATTGCGCCCCGATGAATTGAAGGCCCGACAAAAGCAGCGTGACGAGGCGGCCAAGGCCACCAGCGATGCAGCGGCCAAGAAAAAGACCAGTCAGGACAAGAAATGAGACGCATGATTGCCGCCATCGCGGCCTCGCTCACCCTTTGCACCACGGCTGCACTCGCCCAGGAGCGCGCCACCTCGATGAAGATCGACAGCAACAAGCCGATCCAGATCGAGAGCAACAAGCTCGAAGTGCGAGAGACGGAAAGCCTGGCTATCTTCACCGGCAATGTGGCCGTGCAGCAGGAGAAGACGCTTCTGAAGGCCGGTGTCATGAAGGTCTATTACAAAAAGGACGCCGAAAAAGAGAAAAAGAAGAAGGACAAGACCGACAAGCCTGATGCCGAGGCCAAGGACAGCGCTGCGCCGTCGAGTACGACCGGCGCCGGGTCGGCCGACATTGACCGGCTGGAGGTTTCGGGCACGGTCTATGTCAAGTCGGAAACGCAGGAAGCAACCGGCGACAACGGCGTCTACGACATGAAGACCGAGACGCTCGTGCTCAACGGCTTTCCGGCAAAGCCGGTCGTGCTGACCGAGGGCAAGAATGTCATTATCGGCTGCAAGCTGACGGTCAACACAAAGACCGGCCTTGCCAATCTGGCCCCCTGCGCCCAGAACGGGCAGCCGGGCCGCGTGAAGATGCTGCTGTCGCCCAAGGATGCCAAGAAGGCAGGCGACAAGGACGAGAAAAAGAAGAAAGATGCCACCAACTGACCGGCATGCCGGTCTGACAAGCACATGGGCTGACGCAGTGTCCTTCCTGAAATCCATCCTCCCCGGCAGCAAGCCGAAGGCAGCCCGCGACGGGGTTACCGCCGAAGGCGAGCGCTACAAGGGCACGCTGATCGCACGTGGCCTGACCAAAAGCTACAAGGGCCGACAGGTCGTTGCCGGCGTTTCACTTGGCGTGCGCTCAGGCGAGGCCGTGGGGCTGCTCGGCCCGAACGGGGCCGGCAAGACCACCTGTTTCTACATGGTGACCGGACTTGTGACGGCCGATTCCGGGACCATCGAGATTGACGGCAATGATGTGACCGAACTGCCGATGTACCGCCGCGCGCGGCTCGGCATCGGCTATCTGCCGCAGGAAGCCTCGATTTTTCGTGGCCTCTCCGTCGAAGACAACATCATGGCTGTGCTGGAAGTGGTGCAGAAGGACCGCAAGGAGCGCGCGCGCAAGCTCGACGAGCTGCTGGAAGAGTTCCACATCACGCATCTGCGCAAGTCGCCCGCCATTGCGCTTTCCGGTGGCGAGCGCCGGCGCCTTGAAATCGCCCGGGCGTTGGCGAGCAACCCGAACTTCATGCTGCTGGACGAACCCTTTGCCGGTGTTGACCCGATTGCCGTGTCCGACATCCAGCAACTGGTCCGCCATTTGACCGCTCGCGGCATCGGCGTGCTGATCACCGACCACAATGTGCGCGAAACGCTCGGCCTGATCGACCGCGCCTACATCATCCATGCCGGTCAGGTGCTGACCCATGGCCGGCCTGCCGACATTGTTGCCAATCCGGATGTCCGCCGCCTTTATCTTGGTGAGGGCTTTACCCTTTGATCAGTCTCTGCTGTTAGTCTGGCTTGACAAGCAAGGATCAGGCCAAGTTTTATGGGCCCACCTTTACGAGGGTGGCCCTGACTGGGCCGGACTGACGGGTATCGGGTAATGGCGCTTTCCGCCAAGTTGCAGATGAAGCAATCGCAGTCGCTGGTGATGACACCCCAGCTGATGCAGTCGATTCGTCTCCTGCAATTCACCTCGCTTGAGCTTGACCGTTTTGTCGACCAGGAGATCGAGCGCAATCCGCTGATCGAACGCGACGATGCCCGCGGCGATGCTGAGCCGCCTGTCCAGGTGGAAGCAGAAGCCAGCAGCGACTGGATGAAGGCTGATCTGGAGTGGGATTCCAGCGCCATTGCCGGCAAGCTCGACACCTCGCTTGAAAACGTTTTCCCAGATGATCCCGGCGTGCGCGAAGCGGTTCCGGCGACGCTGGAGCCCGGCTGGAAATCGGCTCCGGGCAGCAGCAGCAGCGGAAGCGGCGAAGCCTTCGACCTCGACCAGGTCTCGGCAGCTCCAGAAACATTGTCAGGCCATGTGCAGGAGCAGATCTCCCTGATGATCCGCGATGCCGGCGACCGGCTGATAGCAGCCGAACTGGCCGATGCGCTTGATCCCAGCGGCTATTGCCAGGCTGATCTGGCGGAGATCGCAGATCGGCTCGGCACGAGTGGCGAGGCCGTTGCCCGTGTGCTGGCAGCCTGCCAGCAATTCGACCCGCCCGGCCTCTTTGCGCGCAATCTTGCGGAATGCCTGACCATCCAGCTGAAAGCCAAGGACCGGTTCGATCCGGCCATGGCGGCCATGGTGGGTCACCTGGAACTGCTGGCACGACGGGATTTCCAGACCCTCAAGACCCTGTGCGGCGTTGACGAAGAAGACCTGCTCGACATGCTGGCTGAAATCCGCGCACTTGATCCAAAACCGGGCATGGCCTTCGAGGGCGGCATTGCCGATCCCATCGTGCCCGACGTGATGGTTCGGGCCGCGTCCGATGGAAGCTGGGCGGTGGACCTCAACACCGACGCATTGCCACGCGTGCTCATGGACCAGGACTATGCGGCGCGCGTGCAGGCCGGGGCGCGCACCCAGGCCGACAAGGAGTTCATCTCCGAGTGCCTGCAGAATGCCAACTGGCTGACGCGCAGCCTCGACCAGCGGGCGCGAACCATCCTCAAGGTCGCCAGCGAGATCGTGCGCCAGCAGGATGGATTTCTGCTGCATGGCGTGACGCATCTGCGCCCGCTGAACCTGCGTACCGTGGCCGACGCGATTTCCATGCATGAATCGACCGTCAGCCGCGTGACAGCCAACAAATACATGATGACCCCGCGCGGCATGTTCGAAATGCGCTATTTCTTCACCGCGGCCATTGCCTCTGCGGAGGGGGGTGACGCCCATTCGGCAGAATCAGTGCGCCATCGCATCCGCCAGATGATCGACACGGAAACGGCATCCAACGTCTTGTCGGATGATGCCATTGTTGACCTTCTCAACAAGGCCGGAATTGATGTGGCGCGGCGAACAGTTGCCAAGTACCGGGAAGGCATGAACATTCCGTCTTCCGTCCAGCGCAGGCGCGAAAAGCGGGCCGTTGCACGGGTCGAAGGCTGAGCGGCCATCGGTCACTTCTGATTGACATTGTGGCCATGAAGCCCTAAGTCCGCGCCGCATTGCGTGGCTTTGTCGCGACCAGCAGGGCCGGGCCAACTATTTCAAACCTGATCGCCGAATGCCTTGTGTGCAGCGGCAGCGGGTATAAAATCACCGCTGTTGAGTTGGAAGAGAGGATTCTCCACATGACCCTGCGCATTTCGGGAAAACAGATGGAAATTGGTGACGCGTTCCGCACGCGCATCGAGGAACGGATAGGCGAAGCTGTCGAAAAATATTTCGATGGCGGGTTTTCAGGCCGGGTCACGGTCGAGAAAACCGGTGCCCGTTTTGATACCGATTGCACGCTCCACATCGATACCGGCCTTGTGCTGCAGTCGACAGGTCGGGGCATGGACCCGCAGGTCTCTTTCGAAGAAGCCGCAGAGAAGCTGGAAAAGCGCCTGCGCCGCTACAAGCGCCGCCTGAAGAGCCATCATCGCGACACCTCCACGCAAAACGAGGACATGACCTATCGCATCATGTCGCCGGTGGCCGACGAAGACGAAGAAGTGCCGGTCGACTACGCGCCCACCATCGTTGCCGAATCCACAATGTCCCTTGCCCCGATGTCCGTAGCATCCGCGGTTATTGAACTCGACACCAAGGAAAGCCCGGTGTTCGTGTTCCGCAATTCCGCGAATGATCATGTCAACATTGTTTATCGCCGCGCTGATGGAAACATCGGCTGGATCGACCCCTCGGCGGGTTCGCAAGCGGCGGAATGAAACAAACCATGGGCGCGGGGCGTTTATCCCGCGCACATGTGCCAGAAAGGCAAGCAGGATGGGTCTTGGAGATCTTGTGACCATCGAAGCCGTGTTTCCGGCTTTGAAGGCCAATTCCAAAAAGCAGCTTCTACAATTGCTGGCGGAAAAGGCTGCCGGGCTGACCGGGCTGCCGGAACGTGTGATTTTCGACACGATCCTGCAGCGCGAGCGCCTGGGATCCACCGGGGCGGGGAACGGCCTCGCCATTCCCCATGGCAAGCTGCCGTCGATCGACCATATTACCGGCCTGTTTGCGCGGCTTGACCATCCGGTCGAGTTCGAGGCGATCGACGACCAGCCGGTCGACCTGGTGTTCCTGCTTCTGGCCCCCGAGGGAGCTGGCGCCGATCACCTGAAGGCGCTGTCGCGCATTGCGCGCGTGATGCGCGATGCTGACACTGTGGCCAAGATTCGTGGCGCGGCTGATGCCAGCGCCATCCATGCCCTGCTCGGCTCTTCGCCCGTGACGAACGCGGCCTGAAGCTTCCGGACATTTGCAGGACAAGTCTCAAAAGGGCGGCGAAAGCCGCCCTTTGCATTTCCGCTCAGTGAAGAAGAACGGGAACGAGGTCGTTTTGAACGGCGCCTGCCATGGCCGCATCTCGCTGGTCTGCCAGCAGGATCGGCTGGCCATCGGCGGCAAACAGCGTCCAAACCTCGATGCCGGGAGCAATGCCGGAAATACCCGGATAGCACTCCAGCAAATCCTCGGTCTTCATCTTGCGGACATAGCCGACCGCTCCCTCGCCCAGATGGGCCAGCTCTTCGCGGGTCATGTGATACAGGTCGAAATGGGCGTTCATCTTTTCAGCCTCCTTTCGAGAGGGTTTCCTCCACGGACAATCCCCTCACAGAGCCGTTAACGAAGGACTAATGGCGAGCCGTCACTCCTTGACGGCAATGGCGATCTTGCGGACCAGCCGTTCGGGTTCGGGCCGGTCAAGATCGATGGAAAGAAGGCCGTTCTTCAGCTCGGCTCCGAGAACCCGCATGCCGTCGGCCAGCACGAATGCCCGCTGGAATTGGCGCGCCGCGATGCCGCGATGCAGGAAATCCCGCTCGCCTTCTTCGGCCTGACGGCCCCGGATGACCAGCGTGCTTTCCTCGGTTGCCACATCCAGCTCTGATTCGGCAAAGCCTGCCACGGCCAGCGTGATGCGCAGCCTGACGGTGCCTTCTTCGGTGCGGATGCGTTCAATATTGTAAGGCGGATAGCCGTCACCGCCCTTGGCGATGCGTTCGATGGTTTTCTCCATCGCATCGAACCCGAGCAAAAGCGGGCTGGAAAATGGCGTCATGCGCGTCATCGGGATCTGTCCTCCAAGAGCGACCGAAAGTGACCGGACCCTTCTGGCATCCTGCCACCGTCCTGATATGGTTTCACAAAAGACCGGTTTCAAGAAGGGAAATGCACATGGCAGGCCGCCAGAAAATCATCATCGACACCGATCCCGGACAGGATGACGCGGTGGCCATCCTGCTGGCGCTGGCCAGCGAAGAGCTGGAGGTCCTCGGCATTTGCGCGGTGGCGGGCAATGTGCCGCTGCATCTGACCGAACTCAATGCCCGGAAAATCTGCGAACTGGCCGGCCGGCCGGACATGAAGGTTTACAAGGGGGCAGTGCGTCCGCTGCTGCGCCATCTGGTGACGGCGGAAGAAGTGCACGGCAAGACCGGGCTAGACGGCCCCGACCTGCCGGAACCGACCATGGCGCTGACGCCCGGCCATGCGGTGGATTTCATCATCGACACGATCATGGCTGAAGCACCCGACAGGGTGACGCTGGCGACGCTCGGGCCACTCACGAACATCGCGCTGGCGCTTAACCGCGAGCCGCGCATTGCGCCGCGAATCAAGCAGATCGTGATGATGGGTGGCGGCTATTTCGAGCAGGGCAATGTGACGCCATCCGCCGAATTCAACATCTATGTCGATCCGCATGCCGCAGATGTGGTGTTCCGCTCGCATGTGCCAATCGTCATGATGCCGCTCGATGTCACCCACAAGGCGCTGACCACGCAGAAGCGCGTCGAGCGCATTCGCGCGCTTGGCACGCCGGTCGGCATCGCCACGGCGCAGCTTCTTGATTTCTTCGAGCGGTTCGACGAGGCGAAATATGGAACCGATGGCGGGCCGCTGCATGATCCTTGCGTGATTGCCTGGCTGCTGAAGCCGGAGCTGTTTTCAGGCCGCCAAGTGAACGTGACGGTGGAAACCATGTCTGACCTGACCATGGGATCCACCGTGGTGGACTGGTGGAGTGTCACCGACCGGCCGAAAAATGCGCTGGTCATGCGCGACATCGACCATGAGGGATTTTTCAACTTGCTGACAGAGAAGCTGGCGCTTCTCTAAACCTGCAAGGCGGCTTCGACCTTTGCCAGCATGGGAATCGCCGGTTGCGCTCCAGGCTTCAGGCAGGCGAGCGATCCGGCGGCGGCGGCAAGGCGCAGCGCATCTTCAAGGATGAGCCCACGATCAAGGCCTCCCGCCAGATAGCCACAGAAGGTGTCACCGGCACCCACGGTGTCCACCGGCGTGATGGGCAATGCGGGGACAGCGATGGAGCCTTCCGTTGTCATTGCGAGCACGCCTTGGCCGCCCAGTGTCACGATGAGGATGCGCCCGGTCGTGTGGGCGAAATTCGCCATGCGCGCCTCGCGCGTTGTCCCGAGCAGGCCGGTGGCTGATGCGTAAAGGTCAAACTCGGTCTCGTTGGCGATGATCAAGTCAGCCATGGCGACAAGCGGCGTGGCGTTCTCGTTCCAGGGCGCGATGTTGAGCAGGCTGGTCCCTTCGGCCTTGCGGCAGGCGATGAGGGCGGCTTCGACGCTGGCCAGCGGAATTTCATACTGCAGGACAACGATGCCGCCTTCGGCTGCCGAATTGGCCGCCATTTCGGGCGTCACATGGGCATTGGCACCGGGAACGACGGCGATCATGTTCTCGCCATCGCCGCCTACGAGGATGAGCGCGGTGCCGGTTGGACCATCGACGGCGCGGGTCTGCGAGAGATCAACGCCGCCTGCCTTCAGCAACGCCAGTGCTTCGTCGGCAAAAGCATCCTTGCCGACAGCACCGACCATGCGGGTTTGGGATCCGGCGCGCGCGGCAGCCAGCGCCTGATTGGCCCCCTTGCCGCCGGGAGCCGACGAAAAGCCGGTTCCCGAAACCGTTTCGCCCGGCCCCGGAAGCCGGCCGACCGTGGCAATCAGGTCAAGATTGATGGAACCGATGACAGTGATCATGAAGTGCCTCCCGCATGGGACGGAAAGCTATCGCCCTTGCAGACAGTTCACAATTGCCAAAGCAAACAGGCGGGTGCCAAAGCGCTAACCGGCCTGCCCGGCCTCCCAGCCGAGCATGGCGCGTTTGCGCGTCAGGCCC
>JBGSQC010000341.1:0-2578 GCA_041738295.1 Zhengella sp.
TGCAAAGCGCGGCGCGGGGGCCGCCTGCATCACGCCTTCGACTTCCGACCAGACACCGCGCGCTGCCATGTGCGGCTCGGCCATGGCTTCGTGAGGTGCCAGCACCGGCGCAACACAGGCATCCGTACCATCAAAGAGCGCCGTCCACTCCGCGCGGCTCTTACCGGCAAAGATCGCTGCCAGAGCCGCTGTCTGCTGCGGCCAGAGCCGCTGGTCGAACTGGCTCTTGAAGGCGGGATCCCCGGCAAGCCCCATCCTCTCGAGGAACATCGCGTAGAATTTCGGCTCCAGCGCCTGCACCGCCATGAACCCGCCATCAGACGTCCGGTAGCTGCGGCTCCAGTGTGGCCCGTCAAGCAGGCTCTTTCCCCGCTGCGGCGAAAGCCCGCCGCCCTGTTTCAGCGCCATCAGCAGGTTCATCATGTGGGCCGATCCATCGACAATCGCAGCATCCACAACCGCGCCTTGGCCGGTCGCGCGGGCCCGCAGGATGCCGGACAAAAGCCCGAGCGCCAGATAGAGCGCGCCACCGCCAATATCGCCAAGCAGGGTTGGCGGCGTCACCGGGCATGCACCGGGCGGCGAGGCGTACCAGAGCGCGCCTGACCGTGCGATGTAGTTGAGGTCATGGCCGGCGGCATGGGAAAGCGGCCCCTCCTGCCCCCAGCCTGTCATGCGGCCATAGACAAGCGCCGGATTGGCAGCCTGCAGATCAGCCGGGCCAAGGTCGAGACGCTCCATCACGCCGGGGCGAAAGCCTTCGATCAGCCCGTCAGCCTTGGCGGCGAGCTTCAGGAAGATCGCCCGGTCGCTCTCATCCTTCAGGTCGAGCGCGATGGACCGCTTGCCCCGGTCGAGCACCGGGCGTTCCACGAAGCCTGCAGTACCGGTCGCCTGCTTGCGGTGCGCGACGATCACGTCAGCGCCGAGATCCGCCAGAAGCATGCCGCAGAACGGCCCCGGCCCAAGCCCCTCGACTTCCAGTATGCGCACCCCTTCAAGCATCCCCGTCCTCCCCTTGGTGATTTGAGAAAAGACCGCCCGGCCTTGCCGGTCAACCCGAATTGCCAAGGTCGGCCAGCATGGACGCACGTCAGGACAGCGATCCCCAGGCCAGCCTGATGGCAATCACCGTCAGCACGGCAAGGATCACCTTGTCGAAGGTCTCACGCGAAATGTGCCGCGCCAGCCAGGCGCCAACCGGCATGCCCGCCCAGATCGGCAGGATGGCTGACAGGCTCAGCAGGAACTTGCGCCCGTCCATTAGCCCGTAGCCGATCAGCATCGGCACCTGCACCAGACCCATCATGACGAAAAACACCGTGACGGTCGCCACAAAGGCGCGCCGCTCCAGCTTCATGGCATTGAGGAAGGAAAGCGACACGGGTGCCGAAACGCCGGTCGATCCGAACAGCACGCCGCCCAGCGTGCCGAACACACCCGACAGTTTCTCGGCCATAGGATAGGCAAGCTTCCAGCTTGGACGCGCCAGCCGGAAGGCGACATAGACGAAGACAGCAAGCGCCACGACCAACGTCAGCGCCTTTCCCGGCAAATTGGCAAGCAGCATCGTGCCGATGAGCGTGCCAAGCGCCCCGCCGCCAGCAAACATCACCATGAAGCGGCGCGGCAACTGCTCAGACCTGTAGGTCCAGGCCTGCCAGACATTGGCGAGCAGGTTCGGGATGGCAAAGATGGTAACGGCCAGCGGCACGTTGAACCACAGCGCCATCACCGGCACGGCGATGATGGGCGCACCCGCGCCGGTAGCCCCTTTCAAGAGGCCGCCGAGAAACAGGCCGATGATGGCGAGCACGACTCCGGTCATGCGGCAGCTATCGACCGACAGCCGCCGCGATGCAAGGCCGCTTCATCGCTTTGAATCATTTTGCCAAGGCAGTGATTCCAACCGGCAGCAAACCGGCGCAAGCGATTCTGTTGCCTCGGCTTTTAGCGCTGAAGGCAATCTCAGTCCCAGCTATGTCCTTCTGAACACATGTGTAGTCCGAAATGGCCCTGGGGTTTGGTGCAAGTCCGCAGGCAAGGCGCACCGTCTTCTTTCACAGGACAGGCCCGGATGCACTGCGAGGCAAGGAACGGGATTTTTCCAACCGGCGGTTCACCAATCGGGACATGGGCTTGGCACATGATTCATTCTCCTGAACGTGTCAGTGGATGCCCCAAGGGAAATCTAGCATGGACCGGAGCCCGGGCCAATCCCCGGCTGTACCAATAAGCTGCTTCCCGCAGTTTCCTCCTGCGTAATCTTATCCCGCCGCTGCCAGCAGGCTGGCATTGCCGCCAGCCGCCGTGGTGTCGACGCAAACCGAGCGCTCATGGCACCAGGCCGCCGGGTAGAGGCGTTCGCTGACCAGCGGCACGATCGGCCCTTTTCGCGCCGCAAGGGCGCTGCGAACCGAACGAAGGAAGGCTTCGTCGCCGACAGCACCAGTCACATCCACCGCCATGGCTTGAAGCACGGAAGGTGCCGGCCAGGCATCGGCAACCGTCAGCGGCAGGCCCTGGCCTATCAGCGGCTTCAGCGCCGTGGAGGCACCCGAGCAGGCAGCGATCACCG
>JBGSQC010000347.1:0-11730 GCA_041738295.1 Zhengella sp.
GTCGGTTCTGGCGGTGTCGTCGCTCCTCGGCCTGGCATCCATGGTTCTGTCGGCAGCCGTTGCGGGCCGGTTCCTCGAAGGCAGGACGATCGCGTCGCCTGCCCCGGCGCTCGCTCCCGCCGAGTGACGGAACCTGAAACGAAGAAACGGCGGCCCTTGCAGGCCGCCGTTCCGTCTTGCAGTCCCGCCCGGCCCCGCGTTGGAGGGACTACAGGGAGGATTTTTGTGTCAGCCGAACATGTCGGCAGTGATGCCGGAATACCAGCCGATCGACTCTTCATAGGTCGACTTGCGCAGCGCCGCATCCTCGCCCTTCTGGCTGATGAAGTTGGTCGTGGCCGTGATCTTGCCGTCAGCCGGGGAATACTGGCCGCCGACCTTCACGCCGTCATCGCTCTCGATCAGGCTCCAGCAGGTGTTGGAGTATTTGGCCGGGAAGACCTTGGACTTCAAAAGGTCGCCGCGAACATTCATGGCCGCAACCTTGGCCTGGCTGTTTGCCGAGAAGCCGGACTTCGGCATGTCTCCGGCAATCGAGGCATCGCCGATGACGAAGATGTTGGGATCCATGGTCGAGCGCATGGATTCCGGATCGATCGGGCAGAAGCCCTTGTCATTGGCAAGGCCGGCCGAGATGGCAATCGCCCCGGCGCGCTGGGCCGGGATGATGTTCAAGAGGTCGCCCTTGAAGGTGTCGAGATCGGTTTCCACCGTACCGGCCTTGACGTCGACATTCTTGATGCCGCCGTGCACATCGGGACCGATCCACTCGATCATGCCTGGGTAATGCTTGTCCCAGCCTTCCTGGAACAGGGCCTGCTTGGAGAACTTGTCCTTGGGATCAAGAATGATGATCTTGGCATCGACGCCCTTGGACTTCAGCACATGGGCCATCATCGAGATGCGCTCATAGGGGCCGGGGGGGCAACGATAGGGGTTTGGTGGGGCAACCATGATGATCTGCTGGCCGTTGGTGATCGCATCGAGCTTGGCCTTGAGCAGTTCGGTCTGCGGACCGGCCTTCCAGGCGTGCGGGGCGATCTCGGCAGCTTCCTCGGAATAGCCCGGGACGGAGTCGTAGATGATGTCGATGCCGGGGGCGACGACCAGACGGTCATAGGGGATGGCGGTGCCATCTTCCATCATGACGGTCTTCTTTTCCTTGTCGATCGACTTGGCACGACCGGTCACCTTGGTGATGCCGTAGTTAGACTGGAGCTTGTCATAGGAATGAACGATGGAGTTCATGTCCCGGTAGCCGCCGAGATAGAGGTTGGAGAAGAAGCAGGTGGTGTATTTTTCCGACGCCTCGATCAGCGTGACGTCGATCTCGTTGGCGGAGTCCTTGGCGATGTAGCGTGCCGCCGTTGCACCACCGGCGCCGCCCCCGATGACGACGACCTTGGGCTTGCCCTGGGCACGAAGAGAAACGGGCAATGACATCACGGCAGCGGTACTGCCCATCAGAACCCCGAACTGCCGTCTCGTAAATTTCGTCATGATATCCTCCCTGGTGAAAACGCAGATACACTCAAGCGGCGATTTACCGAGGCTCAAGCGATTCGAAATAGGCCGCCAAGGCAGCCAGATCCTCGTTGGTCATGTTGGCCGCGCGAAGTTTCATGACCTCGTTGGTGCGGATGTTGTTCTTGAACTCCAGCATGGCGCGCACGAAATAATCGCGCGGGACGCCGACGATGGAGGGGATGCCTTCCACCTGGCCGGTGATCTGGTGGCAGGTGACGCATTCACCGGCGAGATACTGGCCGTATTCCTTGTCGCCTTCGAGGGCCAGTACAGCGTCGGCGAAACCACGGACCGTTGCTCCGGTATCGTCAACCTTGTGGGCAGTGTCGGCAGCCGGTGCCTCGGAAGCCTTGGCTGTCAGCCATTCGATGAGGAGCTTGCGGTCTTCTTCCTTCGCCATGCCGCGAAAGGACATGCGGTTGCCCTTGATGAAGTCGCGCGGCTTCTCGATGTATTTGGCAAGGGCTTCAGCGTCCCACTTCAAGCCGTCTTCGCCTGCCTTTTTCATGGCGGCGGAATATTTGAAGCCTTCGGAGGTTCCTGCGGTGCGCCCGAAAATGCCGTCGAGATGCGGTCCGACCTTGTGCTTGGCGCCTGCCCCGATCTCATGGCAGCCCTTGCACTGGCCGAACAGCTCTTCTCCCGCATCCTCGGCAGATGCGGGCACAGACACGGCCAATGCCGCTGCCAAAAACAGGAGAGTAGACAGCAAGGACTTTTGCGAGCGCATGGATCGCGCACGAACACTCTTGATCATCACAGCAGGCTCCTCCCAAATCCGGCTTCCGGCAACACCGCAACCGTGCGGCATTATCGGCCATTTCCTGTCCACCTGTCCAATCGGGTTGGACATTAGACAAGAAGCGCGGTTTTCACCGCGCTTCCCTTGGTCGTCATCGCGATCAGTCGTCGGCTTTGTCAGGCGTCACGTCGAGGACTGTCGCCTTCTTGGTGATCTCCACCTTGTCCTTGCAGTTCTCCATGCAAGGCTCAGTGCGCCACTTGGCATATTCGGTCTCCGGCCGGTCATCGACCAGGAAGCCGTCGGCATTGGGCAGCTTCACCGAAGTGAAGTTCTCCTTCGACAGCACGAAATCGTCTTCCACCAGATTGTTGGAGAAGAGGATGTAGGCGACGATGGCATAGGTCTCGTCCGCCGTCAGCGTGCCGGCATTGCCGAAGGGCATCGAGCGATGGACATAGTCCCAGGTGGTCGACAGATGCGGCCAGTAGGAGCCGACCGTCTTCAACGGATCATCGTCAGCCAATGTATCCATGCCACCGGCAAGCTTCGGCCAGTTGTCGACGCCTTCAGCGAACTCACCATGGCAGGCGGCGCACTTCTCGGAGAAGACTGCTTCGCCGTCTTCAACCGAACCCTTGCCTTCGGGCAGGCCGGTTCCATCCGGGCTGACATCGACGTTCCAGGCGGCAATTTCGTTTTCCATTGCCTGGCGGCCAAGCTTGAACTTGCCCTTGGAAGCAACGGCATTGGCGACAGCAGGAGCAGCGGCGGCGGCGGCCTTCACCGGTTCGGCTGCGGCAGGCGCTTCGGTCTTCTGCGGTTCGGCAGCCGGGGCGGCTGGAGCAGCCTCGGCCGGCTTTTCTGCAGCCGGTGCGGCACCAGCCGAGAAGGTCTTCAGATAGGCGAGCAGATCATTGATCTCCTCGTCCTTCTTCAGCCCGGCAAAGGCCATCTTGTTCTTCGGAACAAATCCCTTGGGGTCCTTCATGTAGGCCGCAATGGTTTCGTCGTTCCACTCAATGCCCGAACCGGTCATCGCGGCGGAATATTTAAAACCTTCGGCCGTGCCGGCCTTGCGGCCAAACAGGCCGTTCAGCTGCGGGCCGGTCTTGTTCTTGGCACCGTCACCCACCGCATGGCAGGCAGCGCATTTCTTGAAGACGTTCTTGCCAGCATCTGCGTCACCAGCCTGAGCGGCAACGGTGAGCGCCGCAAAGGTGGCGGCTGTCAGAAGAGAATTAAGAAATTTCGACATTTTCCGACGTCCCGTCCGTGTTCACATGCCAAGTCTGGATGCAGTTGTTGTGATAAACCGAGTTCACGCCGCGCACTTCGCGCAACTGTTCCTTGGTCGGCTGGACATAGCCCGTCTCGTCCATGGCGCGCGATTGCAGCAGCATCTCCTCGCCGTTCCATTCCGTCTCCAGATAGAAGCGGGTCAGCGCCTTTTTGGCACCTTGAGTGGAGCCAAGCCGGGCCGTCTGCCAGGTCTTTCCGCCATCCTTGGTGACATCGACGCGGGTGATGCGGCCGTGACCGGACCAGGCCATGCCGGTGATGACCAGCGGGCCGGGGCCGTGCTTGATCGGGTTCTGCGGGCTCGGCGAGGTGATGACCGATTTGGCGTCCATCACCCAGGTCCATTTGCGGGACTTCCCGTTCTCCAGCGTATCGGTGTACTTGGAGGTTTCCTCGCGGCTTTCGACAGCCGCGTTCGTCACTTCGATGCGGCGGATCCACTTGACCCACATGTTGCCTTCCCAGCCCGGAACGACCAGGCGGACAGGATAGCCGTGTTCCTTGCGCAGCCCCTCGCCATTGGCAAAGAAGGCGATAAAGCAATCATCAAGCGCCTTTTCCATGGGGATCGAACGGCCGTTGGAAGAGGCGTCGGCGCCTTCCACATAGACCCACTTGTCCTTCAGGTCACCGGCGGCGCCAAGGCCTGCTTCTTCCAGAAGCGTGCGCAGCGGAATGCCCGAATATTCCATGTTGTGGATCATGCCGTGGGTGAACTGCGCACCATTGAGCTGAGAACCCGCCCATTCCATGCCGGTGTTGGCTGCGCATTCGCAGAAATAGACATGGTTTTCGCGCGGGAAGCGCTCCAGATCGGCATAGGTAAAGACCAGCGGCTGGTCGACCAGGCCGTTGATCATCAGCCGGTAATCATCCTTCGAAAGCTCGATGGCTCCGGAGTGATGGCGCTCGAAAGCGCAGCCCTGCGGCGTGATCGTGCCATCAAGCGCGTGGATCGGCGTGAAGTTGATCGACGAGATCGTATCAGCCGTCAGCCATGGCACGTTGCGGCGCACAACTTCGGATTCGAACTTGATCGGCATGCCGTAGGGCGTCACATCGACGCCGTCGCCGGTGGTGCTGGCCCAGTCCTGCAGTTCGGTGATCAACGGATCGCCTTCGGCCCGTGCGATGACCGTCCCCGCAGCCAATGCTGCGCCGCCGGCCAGGCCCGCTTTCAGGAAATTGCGGCGCGATGCGCCCTTCTCGGATGTTCCGGTCATGCAGTCCTCCCGGATGATGCGTTACATTCAATATTTGCTATGTATCATGTGCGGTACCGGCTGTCGATACCGCACAAAGGATCACATCACGATCTTCACGGTCCGCTTGTCGGGCGCGTTGATGGTGCCTTTTTCCTTGATGTACTCTTCCATCAGGTCATAGATGGCGGGACCCTCAGTGCCCTCGTTGACGGATGCCCAGCCGCCGACCGTGTAGGTCTTTTCGGCTTCGATGGCAGAGCCGTCATCCAGCGTCATGTCGGTGATGCGCTGGCCCTGCTCCAGATTGACATGGCAAGTGTAGGCCATGCCGCCAACGCGGACCATGTCACCGCCCTGCTGGTAGAAGGGATCCTTGTTGAAGAGGTTGTCGCAGACATCCTCGAGGATCTCCTTGATCTGGGCACCGGTCATCTCCGAGCGGTAAACCGCCGGGTAGCTCATCGAGGTCTCGGTGTAGAGATCATCCATGGTGATGTCGGATCCCGGAAGCAGGGTCGTGCCCCAGCGGAAGCCCGGCGACAGGGCGATCTGGACATCGCGCTTCTCGCGGATGCCTTGGCAGATCACATCGTCCCAGGTGCCGTTGAAATTTCCGCGGCGATAGAGCAGCTGCTCGGTCTTGCCGATGACGCGGTTGCACTCTGCCTCATGAGGTGCGCGGACCTCGTCAATCTTCGCCTTCATTTCCGGATCCGCCGCGATGACATCGGAGAAGACCGGAATGAGACCCGACGAGAAGCCGGTGACCTTGCCGTTCGTCACTTCAAGATCGACACGGCCCAGATATTTGCCATGGCTGCCGGATGCGAGGATGAGCGTGCCTTCCACTTCGACTGCGACCGGAATGGCGTCATGGGTATGGCCAGTCAGGATGACATCAATGCCCTTGACGACGGTTGCCAGCTTGCGGTCGACGTCAAAGCCATTGTGCGACAGCAGGACAACCACTTCGGCACCCTCTGCGCGCGCCTTGTCAACGTTTTCCTGAAGGACTTCCGGGCGGATGCCGAAGGAGTATTCCGGGAACATCCATTTCGGGTTGGCAATCGGCGTGTAGGGCATGGCCTGGCCGATGACGGCAACCTTGACGCCACCCTTTTCGAACATCTTGGTGTGCTCGAAGGCAGGCTCCTCCCACTCCGCATTGAAGACGTTGGAGGCGAGGAAGGGATAGCCCATGTTCTCGGTGATCTCGAGCAGGCGCTCGGTGCCGAAGGTGAACTCCCAATGGCCAACCATGGCATCGGGCTTCAGCAACTTCATGCAATCGACCATGTCCTGGCCATTGGTCTTCAGAGAGGTGTAAGACCCCTGCCAGGTGTCCCCGCCATCAAGGAAGAGAACCTTGTCTTCACCACGCTCGGCACGGATGGCCTTGACCAGCGTCGCGGTGCGGTCGAGACCGCCGAGCTTGCCATAGGCGCGCGCCATATTCTCGTAATCGACCATGGTATGGGCATAGGCATTGGGGCTGCCGGGAGCGATGTTGAAGTATTTCAGCATCTCCTCGCCGACCAGATGCGGCGGAATGCCGGCATAGGCACCGACACCGATATTGGTGTCTGGCGGACGGAAGAACAGCGGCTTCAGCTGCGCATGAACATCGGTGAAATGCAGCAGGGTCACCTGACCCTTGGAATTGAACTTCAGCAGATCGTCCTGAGTGATTTTCTGCTGGGCCAGCGCACGGGTGATACCGGTGGAAAAGCCCGCAGCCGAGAACGCGGCAGCAGCCGTCATTCCGAATTGCAGGAACTCGCGTCGGGAAACCATCTGGGGATACTCCTGAAGTGTTGAAGGCAATAGTTCGCAGTTCAGGACCGCGAGGCCGGGTTTTTCCCACCCAAATTTTTATCTTTTTGAAGGCGTCCGGGAGTGGCAAGCCACTCCCGGATTTTGGTCCATCCAGATTACTGGCGAACAGACGGCGTTTCGATCGAAAGGCCGGTTCCGCGCCAGGTCACATAAACCTCCAGAGCCATCAGCTCGTCGGAGAAGGCTTTGGGCGGCGTGCCACGAGTATCGCTGATGCAGCCGCGGAAGCGGTTGTGCAGCGAGGTCAGGCCGGACTTCAGACGATAGGTCGGGAAGCCGTTGATCTGGCCCTGGCTCAGATGGTCCGCACGGATCATCTTGCCCATGAGGGCTTCATGGCAATTGGCACAGGAGAGGTTCAACTGGCCGGTCCGGGTGTAATAGACCTCCTTGCCCATGTCGAACCATTTCTGCATCTCGCCTTGGGACAGATCGACAGACATCGGGGTGCCGATCGCCTGGTGGCGGATATAGGTCGTCAACGGAACCTGGCCGCCCTTGTCGAACTCATAGGGCGCTGCGCCCATGTTCTTCTCGCGGCAACTGTTGATCTGCATCTCGATGTTGACCGGCCGCTTGGATGCGGCATCCCACTTGGGGAACTTTGCTGCAGCAGCCTTCATGCTTTCGGCTGCATCGCCATGGCACGAGGCGCAGGACTTGCCAGCCGTTCCCTCGACCGTGTTCCAGATGGTCGCGCCTTCTTCCACCGCGAGCATGCCAGGGTTCTCGAAAGGATCAACTTCCAGCGCGCGGGTGGTCGGCTCGCGGAAGAGCCAGCCCGACAGGACTTCATCGAAAGGATGGCCATCCGGCGCCTTGGCGCGGGTGATCATTTCCTTGCCGTCGATTTCAAGCGTCTCGTTGATGGGATCAGCTTGCAGAACAGAAGCGCCGAGGATTGTCAGGGCAATCGCTGCAACGCTTGTCGTCATAATTGTTTTTTTCACGCGCATTCCCTCCCAGGAAAAGCGCCGGAAAGAGTTCCCTCTCCTTCCGGCCCCATCATTAATTGACGGTGATCTCGTTTTCCGATTCGTAGACCGATCCGTTGTCATCGACCCACGTGAACTTGAATTTGCCCGCCTCGGTGACCTTGGCGGAAAACTCGATGTAAGGGTTGGCCGACACTGCGGGATCGAGATCGCAGGAGAAAACCGGCTTCCCGTTGAACTCGCAGGTGAACTTGTTGATGATCTGACGCGGGATGGGCTTGCCATCCTTGTCCTTGCGCTGACCGGATTCCATTTCGTGGCTGATCAGGCTCTTGATGGTGATGACTTCCCCGGCCTTGGCCGTCTTGGGAACTTTCACGCGGGGTTTGGATTCTGCCATGTTCTTGTCCTCAACCTAATCGAGTGTTAGCCGCCGCAGCCGCCGATGGTGACCTTGACCTGCTTCTTGTCCATGAAGAACGAGCCGTCCTTCATCTTGGCAACAGCCACGACATTCTGGGTCTTGGACAGGCGGATACGGGTGGTCGCGGAAGCCGCTCCGCTCATTTCCGTGAAGTGGAAGGTCGCCACGCCGGGGCTCGGATTGCCGTCAGCATAAATGATGACCGAATCCACCATTTCGTCGCCGGTCATGGCGCTTTCCACCGAAACGCTGACGGGAACGGTGTTGCCGTTCTCAGCGATTTCCGGGGCGGTCAGCGTAATCTTGCCAGCGGCAGGTGCCTTGCCACCGGTGAACTCCATTATTGCCTTGTCTGTGTCTTCGGTCGAAGCCACGGCAGGTGCCACACGGAAGCCCGTAACAGCGAAAGCCGCTGCTGCAGCGCCAAACCCGAAGGCCTGTCTCCTGTTCATTTTCATGTCTTCAAGCTCCTTTAGCCAGATTATTCCTTGAGCGTGGCAACGTATGCCAGCACGTCTTCAACTTCCTGGGCCGTGAGCACGGTCTTGCCGGCAAATTCCTCGCGCGGCTTGAAGCCGACCTTCAGGGAATAGAAACCGGGCATGACTGTCTCTTCGGTCAGCGCCTTCTTTGAATCGACAATGATGGCGCGCAACTGCTCGACCGTGTAGCGGCTGGCGACGCCATCAAGCGACGGGCCGACATTGCCGTGGAACAGTTCCTTCGACATCGCCTTGTTTTCGTGGCAGGCGAGGCAGTTTCCGAGCTTGCCGCCCTTGAAAATCTTGGCGCCTTCCTCTGCATTGCCAGCGACACCGGTCAGGGATGTCTTGACCCCGTCATCGGTGAACTCGACTGCGTCAGGCGCCACTTCCGCCGCAAAAGCTGCAGTGCCCATGACGGCCGCCGCAACAAGGGTTGCAAATGCTGTAACCAGCTTCATTGGTTTTTGTCTCCTCCGCTACCCGGCAACGGTTGGCCCGTCACCTTTCTCCTCGGTGAACCATATCCGTGCATTGATCGAGTTTCAATGCACAAATATAATTTTTTGCATGTATCCCTTCGTCGCATGCCCGACCGTGCTTTCAACGGTCACTCGGCAACGAGTTTCCCGGCCGCACGAAGGTCGTTGATAATGCGCGCATGGTACTTCTGGAAGTGCTCCTCGCCCTCGTATCCCTTTTCGCGCACCCACTTGAACATGTTGAGGAAAGTTAGCTTGCCGAAGGCGCCGGGCATGATGGCGACGGCGGCCTGCGCGACGGTCTTTCCTTCCGGCTTTTCCTCCGGCAGGAAGACGATGGTGGGGGTGAAAACGAAGCCCCATTTGCGGGACGCCGACTTTTCGGTCAGTTCCTCACCGTCGAGATCGGTCACTTCCTTGTCGCCGAACATGTTGTACTGGACGACCATGTAGTTGGCCTTGATGTAGTCCGACACTTCCGGATCCGACAGGATTTTCTCGTGCATGGCGGCGCAATAGATGCAGCCGCGCTGCTCGAAGATGATGGCAAGGCGCTTGCCTTCGGACTTGGCGGTTTCCATGTCTTCGGCAATGTCGCGGAACGTATCGGCAAACCAGGCCTCCTTGTGGATGCCATCATCGCCCATTTCAGCGGCGGTCGAGGCCACCGGAAGCAGCAGCAGGGTCAGAAAAGCCAGAATGCGGATCATGGTCGGTCTCCTCAGCCGATGGTCTGGAAAGCGGGGAAGGTATCGATCAGCCATTGGGCGATGCGCGACATCTGGCCTGTCATGAACAGCAGGCCGGTGATGACGAGCAATGCGCCCATGGCCATTTCCACCTTGTGCATGTGTCGCTTGAACTTTTGTGCCGCGCCGATGAACCGGCTGGCAAAGACGGCGGCAAGCACGAAGGGAACGCCGATGCCAAGCGAATAGGCGCCCAGCAGGGCAGCGCCACGCAGGGCAGTGTCCTCGCTGCCGGCCACAAACAGGATGGCGGCCAGCACCTGACCGACGCAGGGCGTCCAGCCGAAGGCGAAGGCAAGGCCCATGACATAGGCCCCGACGAGGCCGGCCGGCTTGCGGTCCACCTGCACGCGGGCTTCGCGGTAAAGCAGGGCAATACGGAAAACGCCCAGGAAATGCAGGCCCATGATGAAGATCACCAGGCCGGCGATGGCGGCCAGCACATTGATCTCCAGCGAGCCGAGCTTGATGGTCCAGGCAAGCGCCTCGCGCATGGCCTGACCGAAGATCGAGGCCGTGGCTCCCAGCATGATGAAGACCGTGGAGAAACCCAGCACGAAGGCAACGGCAGCCGCGACGATCCGCTTTGAACGGCCGGTCACGCTTTCGCTTTCGCGCAATTCCTCAAAGCTCAGGCCGGCCAGCCACGCCAGATAGGGAGGCACGATGGGCAGTACGCAGGGCGATACAAATGATAAAAGGCCCGCGACGAGCGCGCCCCACAGGCTGATATCCAGCATTCAATTCCTCCCGGGGACAGCAATCTGACGCCCCCCCAAACTTGTGAATGGAATGTATGCGTATTGTTCTATATGTTGCAATCCAATTCGGGAGGCAAAATGCTCACACTTTTGAAAACCGGCGCGCTGGCAGCAGTCTTGTCGCTTGCGACGCCCCTTTTTGCCCAAGCTGCCGAAATGCTGATGCTGGAGCAGCCGGGCTGTGCCTGGTGCGCCCGCTTCAACAAGGAAATCGCTCCGGCTTGGCCCAACACGGATGAAGGAAAGCGTGCACCCTTGCGCCGCGTCGACATTACCGAACCTTGGCCCGAGGATCTCGGCTATGTGGCTCGGGAGCGGTTCACGCCGACTTTTGTGCTGATCGACGGCGGCAAGGAGATCGGGCGCATCCGTGGATATCCGGGCGACCAGTTTTTCTGGTTTCTGGTCGGCGACCTGCTCGGAAAAGTTCCAAAGTAGGAAAATGCCATTTCGTTTTGCATTGCAACATGATATTATTTGCATGTGAATGAACGGGAAAGCGGACTTCCGGGAAGTTTCAACGATGAGCGCAGCGCCAAAACTCAATCCGGCAGTGCCGGCTGAAATGAACATCCTGATGGAGCAGGCGCGCAAAGCCAGCGACCTGATGAAGGCGCTCAGCCATGAAAGCCGTTTGCTGATCCTCTGCCTGCTGGCCGAGGGCGAAAAGTCTGTTTCGGAACTCGAAGAGATCATGGACATGCCGCAGGCTGCGGTCTCCCAGCAGCTGGCCCGCCTTCGTTTCGACCAGCTCGTTTCCGCGCGCCGCGATGGCCGGATGATTTATTATTCGATGGTGAACAAGGAAGTCTCGTCGGTTGTCGAGACGCTTTATGGCCTGTTCTGCGCCCCTGTGCGCCAGCCCAAGGCCGACTGATCCTCCTCCATCCAGTTCAATTTGCCGCGTCCGGCACTCCCACCACTGCCATTGCTTGGTCCGTTGACTGCATGTAGCATCTCGGTCCAACTGGATGGACACTTCCCGGCATAAGGGAGGGTCTGGAGGAACAGCATGACGCTCGCGGAATCACCATGGTTTCTGCCGATTGCCGGTCTTGCCGCCGGTTTTGTGATGGGTTTCGTTGCACGACGCCAGCATTTCTGCACCCTCTCGGCGCTTGAGCGGCACTGGTATGCCGCCGACAGCCGCGGACTTTCGAGCTGGATCCTGGCAGCAGCCGTGGCGCTCGGCATCACGCAACTGATGATCCACACCGGCGTCATCGACATCCACACCAGCTTTTACCTCAATCCCCTGTTCGGCCTTTCCGGAGCAATCATCGGC
>JBGSQC010000197.1:0-21982 GCA_041738295.1 Zhengella sp.
GTCAGGCGGTAAAGGTCGAAATGGGTAATGGGCACGCGCAAATCATAGGCCTGCACCAGTGTGAAGGTCGGGCTCGGCACTTCAAGATTGTCATCATTGGCCATGGCGCGGATGGCCGCGCGCGCCAGTGTGCTTTTCCCGGCACCGAGATCACCATGAAGCGCGATCACGTCGCCGGGTTTCAGCGCAGCAGCAAGATCCTCGCCAAAGCGCTGTGTCGCGGCTTCATCGGCCAGCAGGAAAGAGTGGTCGGCAAGGTCCATGGCCCGCGCCTACTCGGCAGCCGCGCGCATGCCGCCCGGCGACTGCGGGAACCGGCAGCGGACCGTCGTACCCCGGCCTTCACCGGTATCGATGGAAACACTGCCGCCATGCAGCTCCATGAAGCTCTTGACGATGGAAAGACCGAGGCCCGCACCGCGCTTGCCCTTGGCGCTGGTGGTGGTGGAAAACCGCTGGAACACGGTTTGCAGGATTTCCGGGCTCATGCCCGCACCCTCGTCATGGACGGAAAGCTCAACGCCTTCGCCTTCACGGCTTGCCCTGACGCTGACCGTGCTGCCCTGCGGCGCATGGTTGGCGGCATTGGAAAGGAGGTTGAACAGCATCTGGCGCACCCGGCCCTGATCAGCCAGCAGCACCGCCGGTGCACCGGAAAGGTCCACGTCGAGCGTCAGGCGCTCTTCGGCAAAACGGTCGGCCACAAGATCGGCTGCGGCCTGCACGGTTTCGGCGAGTGACATTTCCGAAATGTCGAGCTGCATGATCCCGGCATCAACCGTTGCAAGGTCAAGGATGTCGTTGACGATGGTCAGCAGTAACGAGGACGAGGTGGCGATGTGGTCGATATAGTCGCGCTGCTTGCCGTTTAGCGGGCCGGGCGCTTCCATGGCAAGCAGTTCGGTGAAGCCGATGATGTTGGTCAGCGGTGAACGAAGTTCGTAGGACACATGCTGGACGAACTCGTCCTTCAGCTGGTCGGCGCGTTGAAGCGCATCGTTCTTTTCCTTCAGCGCCCGCTCGACATTGGCAGAGTCGGTGACATCCACAAAGGTGGTCATCACCTGTCCGTTTGGCAGGGGGATCGCCGCCCAGGACAGGATGGTCCCGTCGCTCAAGGCGGTTCGTCCGGCGTGTTCTGCCCGTTCCTCGTCAAATCCGGTCACCATGGAGACGAAACCGGACCAGGGGCTTTCCTTGGTGATGGTTTCACAGGCCCCGCGAATGGCCGAGATGTGAACGTTCTCGCTGGCCAGTTCCTTCGGCAGGCCCCAAAGCGTCGCAAAGGCCGGGTTGCACAGGCGCACGCGCCCGTCCGGCCCGAACACGGCAACGCCCTCGGCCAGATTGTCCAGTGTCTCGCCCTGCACGCGCACTGCCGTCTTGTAGCGGCTTTCGAGATCCATTCGTTCGGTCAGGTTCTCGAAAACCCAGGTCACGCCGCCCTTGGGCTGCGGATTGGCCAGCACGCGGATGGTGCGGCCATCGGGCAAATGCCACCAATGCTCCTGGCTGTCGACAGCATGGTAGGCTGAAAACAGCTGGTCCTTCCAGCGGCGCCACTCGGGCTGTTCGGCCAACTGGCCGTCGCGGCGCAGGCGGTCAAGCAGCAGCGTATGGTCGGGTATGGACGTGAGAAAAGCTGTGTCGAGGTCCCAGAGCTTCTGGAAAGCCAGATTGTAGAAACGCAGCTTCTTGTCGGCATCGAAAATGGCAACCGCCGTGTTCAGCTGGTCCAGCGTGTCGGAATGGCTGCGCTGAGCGTGTTCATACTCCTCGCGCAACTGTTCCATGGCGGTGACGTCGAGCGCGATGCCGGCTGATCCGTCTTCGCTGCGCACATCGGTCATCAGGAACTGGTGCCGTTCCTTGCCGATCACGGTGGAAATGCGATGTGCATAGACCGGGTTGTCGCCTTGCGCGCGTGTCACGCTTTCGCGTGTCTGGGTGGAAAGCAGCTCGCGGCCTTCCGCGATGGCCGCCGCCGGGCTGTCAGCCTCGACAGCCTGCGCATAGGCCGAATTGACCCAGGTCAGGCGTCCTTCGCCATCGCGCATCCACATCGGCGCGCCGACCTTTTCGGCCAGCAGCCGCCATTGGCTGGAAGTGCGCGTCATCTCCTGAAGCTCGGCGCGCGTGCGCGCATGCTCGCCCATTGCCTTGCTCAGCGCCGAGAAACGCAGCACTGTGTGATGCGGGGCGATACGGCCTTCAGCCTCGAGCAAAGTGCCGTTGCGGGTCTCGACCACGAGTTCGAATGCCTGGTCGCGGTCACGCAGCGCAATGATGGCGCGCTCCAGCAGTGTTGCCGATGACGGGGTGAGCCAGCGCCCGAAGGCGAGAAAGGCAGCGCGGTCTTCCGGCGCGCCGCTCTCGACGGGCAGCGACCCTGCCAGCTCCGGCGTGGCCTGCTTGCCCGCCCACAGCACAAGGCGCTGGTCCTTCATGTTCAGCAGGCTTTCGGAGCGCTGCAGCGCGGCATTGAGGTCGGAGACGCGCGCCCTCAGCAAACTGTTGTCCTGCGAGATGCGGGCCCGTTCGCGGATGACGTAGAAAGCCGAAAGAATGGCTGCGCCCAGCACGCCGGCAAAGACGGAATAGGCAATCACGTCGGTCACGCCGACCGCCGGTCCGGTAACCTGCACGACGCGCACTTCCGCCAGCGCCGAACCGGCCATCGAAGGCAGCGCCAGCGCGCCAAGCGCCGGCGCGCGGATGACCGTGCCGGCCAGCGAAAGCGCTGACGTCCGCAACCGGACTGTCTGCGCCGGAACAAGCATGCTTGCCTGAGCCAGCGCGCGCGTCCACGCCCGCCGGACCGCCTCGATCTTTTTCACTGATCCCCTCGTGTCGCCCTCATGCACCGATGGAACCGTTGCCGCACGGTTCATCGATCTCGCCCCCTTCGGGGAATTCGCTGGCATGTCTTGTGCTCTCCGCTGCTCGCGCTTTCCAAGACCGCCCTGTCAGCATGCCTCTCTATCCCCGTCTCGTGTCCCGGACCGGAGGCATTGCGAATCACAGCATAGCTTGTGTGCGAATCGGCGTGAAGCATGCATGCGCGCAAAAATAATGCCGGGCAGAAAGTCAACTGCCCGGCATCAATATCTTGTGGGTCTGATTGGGAAAATCAGTACCTGTAGTGTTCGGCCTTGAACGGACCCTGCTGCGGCACGCCGATATAGGCGGCCTGCTCATCCGAAAGAACGGTCAGCTTGGAGCCCAGCTTGGCCAGATGCAACCGCGCGACCTTCTCGTCGAGATGCTTGGGCAGGGTGTAGACCTTGTTCTCGTACTTTTCGCCATGGGCAAACAGTTCGATCTGCGCCAGCGTCTGGTTGGTGAACGAGGCCGACATCACGAAGGACGGGTGGCCGGTCGCATTGCCGAGGTTCAGCAGGCGGCCTTCCGACAGCAGGATCATCCGCTTGCCGTCAGGGAAGGTGATCATGTCCACCTGCGGCTTGATGTTGGTCCACTTGAGGTTCTTCAGGGCAGCAACCTGGATCTCGTTGTCGAAATGGCCGATGTTGCCGATGATGGCCATGTCCTTGACCATGCGCATATGGTCCAGCGTCACCACATCCTTGTTGCCGGTCGTGGTGATGATGATGTCGGCATGCGGTGCGGCATCTTCCAGCGTGACCACTTCAAAGCCGTCCATGGCAGCCTGCAGCGCGCAGATCGGGTCGACTTCCGTCACCTTGACGCGGGCGCCGGCGCCCTGCAGCGAGGCAGCCGAACCCTTGCCGACGTCGCCATAACCGCAGACAACGGCAACCTTGCCGGCCATCATCACGTCGGTGCCGCGGCGGATGCCGTCAACCAGTGATTCCTTGCAGCCATACTTGTTGTCGAACTTCGACTTGGTGACCGAGTCGTTGACGTTGATCGCCGGGAAGGGCAGCAGGCCCTTGGCCTGCAGCTGGTAGAGGCGGTTCACGCCGGTCGTGGTCTCTTCCGTCACGCCCTTGATGGCATCGCGCTGCTTGGTGAAGAAGCCGGGCGTTGCGGCCAGACGCTTCTTGATCTGCGCAAACAGGATTTCCTCTTCTTCCGAACCGGGGTTCTTGAGGATGTCCTCGCCGGCTTCGGCACGCGCGCCAAGCAGGATGTACATGGTGGCATCGCCGCCATCATCGAGGATCATGTTGGACGTGCCGCCATCGGCCCACTGGAAAATCTTGTCGGTGTAATCCCAGTATTCGGTCAGGTTCTCGCCCTTGACCGCGAAGACCGGCGTGCCGGTGGCAGCAATGGCCGCAGCCGCATGATCCTGGGTGGAGAAAATGTTGCACGAAGCCCAGCGCACATCGGCACCGAGAACTTTCAGCGTCTCGATCAGCACGGCTGTCTGGATGGTCATGTGCAGCGAGCCGGTGATCCGCGCGCCCTTGAGCGGCTTGGTCGTGCCGAATTCCTCGCGGCAGGCCATCAGGCCCGGCATTTCGGTTTCGGCAATGTCGATTTCCTTGCGGCCGTATTCGGCCAGGCCGATATCGGCAACCACATAATCCTGCGCCATGATTTTGTCTCCGTCAGGCTGAAAGACGCCGGACGCAATCATTGCCTGTCCGGACCGTGGCAGCCGGATAGCAGAAAGCCTGCAACAAGGCAATAAAGACATAAAGAAATGTTTATCCCTGCATGCGAGCGGGGTGCGGCATTGTCAGCATTCCTCGCCGAACCGGTCCGCGACCAGATCCGAAAGTGCCTCCATGGCAGCCTCCGCGTCCGGTCCGCTGGTGCGCACCTGGATGCAGCATCCAGGCGATGCCGCCAGCATCATGAGGTCGAGAATGGAGGATCCGTCCACCACCAGCCCGTCCTTCTCCACTTCCACCTCTGCATCGAAGGAGGAGGCCAGTTGCACGAACTTGGCCGAGGCACGCGCGTGGAGACCGCGCTTGTTGACGATCTCAAGCGCGCGCGCGGACGTTTTTTCCTGATGTTCGGTTGCCATGGCGGTCACTTCGCGCTGAGAATCTGGCTGGCCACATTGATGTATTTGCGGCCTGCATTCTGGGCTTCGGTCAGCGACAGCGCCATGTCGTCGCCTGCACGAATGCTGGAAAGCTTGATCAGCATGGGCAGGTTCATGCCTGCCACAACTTCGACACGCCCGGCCTCCATCACGGAAATGGCCAGATTGGACGGCGTGCCGCCAAACATGTCGGTCACGATGATCACGCCATGGCCGGTCTCGGCCATGCGCACCGCTTCGACAATGTCGAGTCGCCGTTGCTCCATGTCATCATCGGCGCCAATGGATACGGTCTCGAAGAATTTCTGGGGGCCGACAACGTGTTCGACGGCTTGGCGGAATTCCTCGGCCAGTCTTCCGTGCGTCACAAGCACGAGTCCGATCATGTAAACTTGGCTCCCGGCTTCGCCGTTGTCATGGACATTTCAAGCCGCCCTTGCCTGAAGAGCGGACGGCCATCTTGTCAACGTCGCTGCCAATGGCAAGCCCCTTTTTGCCATTTGTCGGTCAATCCGCATGCTGTTCCTGTGCGAAATCGCCATTTCTGCCTTGTTTGCCGGCTGTCAGGCCTCGACCGGCAGCACGATGGTGAAGCGGGCGCCCCTGAAATCGCCGGGCTTGGTGCCGGCAATGTTCTCGGCAGTCAGTGTTCCGCCATGCGCCTCGGCAATCTGGCGAGAGATGGACAGGCCAAGCCCGGAATTCTGGCCAAAGGATTCGCCCGATGGCCGGTCGGTGTAGAAGCGCTCGAAAATGCGGTCGATGTTCTCGACACGAATGCCCGGACCATTGTCTTCCACCGTCACGATGACATGGCGGGCACTGCGCATCAGCGTGATCAGGATCCGCCCGTTGCCCTCCGGCACGAAGGAGCGCGCATTGGCGATCAGGTTCGAAATCACCTGGCCGAGACGCAAATCATGTCCGTTGACGCGGAAGCCGCGCTGGGCAAAGGGGCCGCGCTCGATGCGAAGGTCGATGGTGACCGGCTTGATGGACTTGGAGGTTTCGCGGTTGACCGACACCAGGTCGCCCACCAGCTTTTCCATGTCGACGGTGCGGGCATCGGCGCGCGCCAGTTCTGCGTCGAGGCGCGAGGCGTCCGAAATGTCGGTTATCAGCCGGTCCAAGCGGCGCACATCATGCTGGATGATCTCCAGAAGGCGCGCGCGCGACACGTCATTTTTTGCAAGCGGCAGCGTCTCGACAGCACTTCTGAGCGACGTCAGCGGGTTCTTCAGCTCATGGCTCACATCAGCGGCAAAGCGTTCAATGGCATCGATGCGCCCGTAGAGCGCATTGGTCATGTCGCGCAGCGCTGCCGAAAGATTGCCGATTTCATCGCGGCGTTCGGAAAAATCAGGGATCTCCTCGCGCGTCTTGACCCCGCGCTTCACCCTGACGGCAGCCGCTGCCAGCCGGCGCAGCGGATTGGCAATCGTCGAAGCAAGCAGCAGCGACAGGATCATCGTGACCATGGCCGCAACCGCAAACACCGCGACAATCGCCTTGCGCTCGGAAGAGATGATGGCGTCGATGTCGCCGCCCTGGGTGGAAAGCTGCAGAACGCCCAGCACCGCGCGGTATTTCTGGATCGGTACGGCGACCGAGACGATCATCTCGCCCTTTTCCGACACCCGCACCTGCCGGTCGCCCGATCCGGTCAGCGCCTTGATCACTTCGGGATAGGCCGCGCCATTGCCGCCGGGCTGTTCCTTGTCCACCGGCAAGTCGCCGCGCCGGAGTGCCACATGAAGCCAGGTCGAGATGCGGTCGGCCAGCCCCGGTGTCTTCTCTTCGCCATCCAGCGCCGGCAGGCCGTAGCGAAGGATCTGCCCGCCCGAATAGAGGTGCTGCGAATCCAGCAGCATGTTGGCATCCCGGTCATAGATGCGCGCCCGCGTGCGCGTCGGCGAAATCAGCCGGCGCAGAACCGGGGCCACCCGGTCGGGATTGATCGGAAATTCCAGGTTGTCCAGACCGTCCGGTGACGGCTCGGCGCTTTGTCCGGCTTGCAGTTCCAGCAGCTTTTCGGGATCAATGCGAAGGCTGTTGGTTTCCACCGTGGCGGAGGCCGCAATGGCAGCGGCAATGATTTCGCCCTGCGTGCGCAGGCTCTCCACCCGCGCGTCGATCAGCCCGTCGCGATATTGGTTGAGGTAGAGGATGCCTGAAACCAGCACGCCGAGACCGGCAAGGTTCAGCACAAGAATGCGCTGGGTCAGGCTGGAAAACACGTGACTGCCGAGCGTACGGCGGATCGTCAGGAAAAACCGGGCGACAGGCGCCTTCCGCGCCGCCTGGGCACGGGGCGATCCGGTCCGTGTGCCACCCTTGTCCGTCATTGTCGCTCCAGGCGGGCCCTTGCCCGCAAGGCCGGTTCCTCTGGTGTCAGCCCTCGCGGAACCGGTAGCCCACGCCATACAGCGTTTCGATCATCTCGAAGTCGTCGTCAACGACCTTGAACTTCTTGCGCAGCCGCTTGATGTGGCTGTCGATGGTCCGGTCATCCACATAGACCTGCTCGTCATAGGCCGCATCCATCAGCGCGTCGCGGCTCTTCACCACGCCGGGCCGCTGGGCCAGCGACTGCAGGATCAGGAATTCGGTCACCGTCAGTGTTACCGGCTGACCCTTCCAGGTGCAGGTATGGCGCTCCTGGTCCATCAACAACTGTCCGCGCTGGAGCGAAGGGGCCTCTTCGCCGGCGGGCTTTGCGCCGGCCTCACGCACGCCGGCGCGGCGCAGCACTGCCTTCACGCGCTCGACCAGCAGGCGCTGGGAAAAGGGTTTGCGGATGAAATCATCGGCACCCATCTTCAGGCCGAACAATTCGTCGATCTCGTCATCCTTGGAGGTCAGGAAGATCACCGGCAGGTCGGATTTCTGGCGAAGGCGGCGCAACAGCTCCATGCCGTCCATGCGCGGCATTTTGATGTCGAAGATGGCCAGATGCGGCGGGCGGATCTGCAACCCGTCGAGCGCCGAGGCACCATCGGTGTAGGTCTCCACCTTGTAGCCTTCCGATTCCAGCGCGATGGACACGGAAGTCAGGATGTTGCGGTCGTCGTCCACCAGCGCAATCGTCGCCATGTTGGTTCTCCTTTAGCCGAGGCCGTTTGGCCGAGCCGGTTTGTGACGGACAAATTGGGTACAAATTGTGGCACAGATTCCCCGTGTTGTCACACGGGCGCCAGTCAACCAGGCATTGCCATCCCCGGTGAGTGGCAGATGGGAACTGCACAGCACTTGTGCAACCCTGTTGAAATCGTTTGCTTTTGTTAACCGATACAAACGATTGAAACGATTTTCAAATTTTTAAATCGATTAATGATTTGAATTCATTTTTCTTTTCTGTTTCTCACCCGGTCACGTTGCGTCGCGAGGACGTTGCGGGGCATGAGCTTTGCCTGACAACAGGCCTACACGACAAGGAACATGGTGGCGGACATGAAAGAGATCGGTTTGCGCAATCCCGGTAACGGGATCGAGACCTCCGGGCTGAAGAACCTCGGCGCTGTCTTTTACAATCTCGGCGAGGCCGACCTCTATGAAGAGGCCATCCGCCGCGGCGAAGGCCGCCTGACCAATGCCGGCGCCTTTGTCGCGCTGACCGGCCAGCACACCGGCCGCTCGCCCAAGGACAAGTTCGTCGTCCGCGACGCCAACACCGAAAACCAGGTGTGGTGGGACAACAACAAGCCGATGTCGCCCGCCCATTTCGAAGTGCTCATGGCTGACTTCATCGAGCACGCCCAGGGCCGTGAACTGTTCGTGCAGGATCTCGTTGGCGGTGCCGATGAAGCCAACTGCCTGCCGACCCGCGTTGTCACCGAATATGCCTGGCATTCGCTTTTCATCCGCAACCTGCTGATCCGTCCCGAACGCGCCGCGCTCGCCTCTTTCCTGCCGAAGATGACGATCATCGACCTGCCGTCCTTCAAGGCTGTTCCGGCCCGCCACGGCTGCCGCTCCGAGACCGTCATCGCTGTCGACCTGACGCGCATGATCGTGCTCATCGGCGGCACCTCCTATGCCGGCGAGATCAAGAAGTCGGTCTTCACCGCGCTGAACTACAAGCTGCCGGAAAACAAGGTCATGCCGATGCACTGCTCGGCCAACATGGGCCCGGCCGGTGATACCGCCGTGTTCTTCGGCCTGTCGGGCACCGGCAAGACCACGCTTTCGGCTGATCCGACCCGCACCCTCATCGGCGACGACGAGCATGGCTGGGGTGCCGATGGCGTCTTCAATTTCGAAGGCGGCTGCTATGCCAAGACCATCCGCCTGTCGGCCGAAGCCGAGCCGGAGATTTTCGCCACCACGCAGCGCTTCGGCACCGTGCTGGAAAACGTCGTGCTGGACGAGAACCGCGTGCCCGACTTTGACAACGGCTCGCTGACCGAGAACACGCGCTGCGCCTATCCGCTGCACTTCATCCCCAATGCCTCGGCCACCGGCAAGGCCGGCCAGCCGAAGAACATCATCATGCTGACCGCTGATGCCTTCGGCGTCATGCCTCCGATTGCCCGCATGACCCCGGCGCAGGCCATGTACCACTTCCTGTCGGGCTACACCGCCAAGGTTGCCGGCACCGAAAAGGGCGTCACCGAGCCGGAAGCCACCTTCTCCACCTGCTTTGGCGCTCCCTTCATGCCGCGCCATCCCTCTGAGTACGGCAACCTGCTGCGCGCGCTCATCGCCGAGCACGGCGTCACCTGCTGGCTGGTCAACACCGGCTGGACCGGCGGCGCCTATGGCACTGGCCGCCGCATGCCGATCAAGGCAACCCGCGCTTTGCTGACCGCTGCCCTCGACGGCTCGCTCAACAAGGCCGATTTCCGTGTTGATCCGTCCTTCGGCTTCGAGGTTCCGGTTGCTGTTCCAGGTGTCGACACCGCGATCCTCGATCCGCGCTCGACCTGGGCCGACAAGGCCGCTTACGACGCGCAGGCGAAAAAGCTGGTCACCATGTTTATCGAGAACTTCGCCAAGTTCGAGGCCCATGTGGACGGCTCCGTCAAGGCCGCCGCTCCGACGGCAGCATGAATCGGAAAAACCTGACATAAGGAAGGCCCGGCGGAACGCTCCGCCGGGCCTTTTCTTTTGGCGCGGCCCGTGGTGATCTGCCGCCATGAAGACCGCAAGCCATATCCTGCTCCCCTTTGAGCGACGTTCGCCAAACGAGATGGAGCGCGCGGCGCAGGCCTTCCGCGCGGCCATTTCCAAACGGCGCACAGTGCGCGATTTCTCGTCCGAGCCCGTGCCGCGTTCCGTCATCGAGAATTGCATCATGGCTGCGGCCTCCGCGCCGTCGGGGGCCAACCAGCAACCTTGGACATTCGTCTGCATCTCGGATGCCGAAACCAAGCGGCGCATCCGTGAGGCCGCCGAGGAAGAGGAGAGGGCGTTCTACAATGGCCGCGCACCGGAGGACTGGCTGGAAGCGCTCGCGCCGCTTGGCACCGATGCCGACAAGCCCTTCCTCGAAACTGCGCCCTGGCTGATCGTCATCTTCGCGCAGCGCCATGGCATCGCGCCCGATGGCAAGCGCATCAAGCACTATTACGTGCCGGAATCAGTCGGCATCGCCACCGGCTTCCTGATCGCAGCACTTCACGAAGCTGGCCTTGCGACCTTGACACACACGCCTTCGCCGATGGGGTTCCTGTCGGAGATCTGTGGCCGGCCTGACCACGAGAAGCCGGTGATCCTTCTGGTCGCCGGTCTCCCTGCCGAGGGAGTGACCGTCCCCGCCATCACCAGGAAGGAGCCGGACGAGGTGATCGTCTGGATCGACCCATGATCGGCGACGACATCCGCTCCGGCCGGCATGTCATCCGAGCCGACGAGCTGTCGGAGAGCTTCATCCGCGCCGCCGGTCCGGGCGGCCAGAACGTCAACAAGGTGGCGACCGCGGTCCAGCTTCGCTTCAATGTGCTGGCCTCGTCTCTGGAAGAGCGCGTGCGTGACCGGCTGATTGCGTTGGCCGGATCGCGTGCCACCAAGGAGGGTGAGATCATCATCGAGGCGTCGCGCTTCCGCACGCAGGAGCGCAACCGCGTCGATGCGCGCGAGCGGCTGGCAGCGCTTCTGAAAAAGGCAGCCGAGCCGCCTCCGCCGCCACGCCGCAAGACCAGACCCACCAAGGGTTCAGTCGAGCGGCGCCTCAAGGAGAAATCAGGTCGCTCCGGCGTCAAGAAGATGCGCGGCAAGCCGGGCGACGACTGACGTTACCGTAACGCCCGGCCTGCACTGTTGAATCTGGCCGCCGCCTCTTCCATTTGTCACACACGGGTGCCAAAGTCGCTCCCGATCAACCACAGCCTGAAAAGGGAGTTTGCGGCATGGGTATTTTCGATTTTGTCAAATCGGTGGGCAAGAAGCTGGGTATCGGCGACGACGAGGCGCCGGCCGCCGACAAGCTCAAGAAGGACCTCGATTCTTACGGCCTCGGCACTGAAAAGGTCGATGTCGAAGTGGTCGGCGACAAGGTCATCCTCAAGGGTGCCGTGCAGGATCAGTCGATCTTCGAGAAGGCCATCATCGCGGTTGGCAACACGCTGGGCATTTCCAAGGTCGAAGCCTCGGAACTCCATGTGATCGCTCCGGATTCCGGCCTGCGCCTTGATTCCAACGTCGACATGACCGCTCTGGTCAAGGCCTCGACGCCCGCCAAGACGCCGGTATTCTACGAGGTCAAGAAGGGCGACAATCTCTGGAAGATCGCTGAGAAGCATTACGGCAAGGGCAAGGGCACCAAGCATGATGTCATCTTCGAGGCCAACAAGCCGATGCTGACCCATCCCGACAAGATCTATCCGGGCCAGATCCTGCGCATTCCGGATATTGAAACCGCCTGATCTGCTTGCAGACCGGCAAAGATCAGACGGCGGCCTTCACGGGCCGCCGTTTTCTTGTGCAGCGAAACTCAGCGGGCGCAGTTCACATCGCGCGGCTCATGCAGGATGCCGTGCGACAGGATCGAATAGTAATCCGAGTTGAACTTGACGTTCTTGAAATAATAGCCCTTCGGACCTGTCTCGTAGATGATCCGGAAATAGATGGTCTGGCCGCGTTTCGGGTCTGCCGACACCACCAGGAATTCCTGCGCAAAGGGGGCGAGATCGCCGATCAGGTGCACCTTGCCGGCAACCATGGCGAAAGGACCCATCTCAGGGCGCATCAGCGGATCAAGCTTGGCTCTGTCGCTTTCGACCCAAAGGCGGGCCATGTCCTGCAACTGGGCGATGATGGCATCCGTCCCCTCTTCAAGTTTTTGCGCAAAGACGCAAACCTCCGCTGCCGCGTCTCCGGCAAGGGCTGTGTCAACGGTAATCGCCGCAGCGTGAACCGGAGTGCCGGCCAATGTTGCAATCATCAAGGCAAGGCAGTTTTTCCTCATCGGATTTCCCTTTGCGCCAGTTGAACCCCGGTCCCATAATAACTGCGTTCATCGGACACCGGAATGATCATGGTCACTTCCAAGGCAGATTTTCCCGAAGGCTTTGTCCATGTTCCGCAATGCCTTGGGCGTGCGGCGCAGGAGGAACTGGCAGTTGCCATCCGTGCCGTGGTTGCCGAGGCCCCGCTATTCACGCCGGTCATGCCGCGCACCGGTACGCCGATGAGTGTCCGCATGACCAATTGCGGTGAATTGGGCTGGGTGACCGACAAGGAGCGGGGTTACCGCTACCAGCCTTTCCATCCCGTAACAGGCAAGCCCTGGCCATCCATGCCGCAAAGCCTGCTCGATCTTTGGACTAAACTGTCAGGCTACCCGCATCCGCCGCAGGCCTGTCTGGTCAACCATTATGATCCGCACGCGAAAATGGGCATGCATCAGGACCGCGACGAGCAGGACCTCGCTGCGCCGGTGATGTCAGTTTCGCTCGGCGATGATTGCCTGTTCCGGGTCGGGGGCACCACGCGAGGTGGGCAAACCACCAGCATCCGTCTGGCATCAGGAGATGTGGTTTTACTGGCGGGGAAAAGCCGGCTGGCCTTTCACGGCGTGACGCGCATCTTTCCCGGAACCTCCATGGTGTTGGCCCGTCCCGGCCGGATCAACCTCACGCTGCGCCGCGTGACGCTTCCCTGATGGCAGTATCCACCGATGTTTCGGTCAGCTTTGCCTGCTCGCGCAGCAGATAGGCGGCGATCCTTGCGCCTTCGATCGGCCGGGAAAAATGGAAGCCTTGCAGGTAGTGACAGCCCATGCCCTCAAGAAGCGCCGCCTGGCCTTCGTTCTCGACACCTTCAGCAGTGATGGTGAGCTTGAGCGCTTGCGCCAGGCTGTGGATCGTCTCCAGCATGTCGCGCGCAGCATGGCCATCAAGCGCCGGCATCACGAAAGATTTGTCGATCTTCAGCTTGTCGAACGGGAATCGCAGCAGATAGGACAGTGCCGAATAGCCGGTGCCGAAATCATCCAGGGCAACCGACACGCCGCCGGCCTTCAGCTGCCGCAGGTTGTCCAACACCAGTTCGTCCTGTGTCAGGAAGCTCGATTCGGTGATCTCCAGTTCAAGGCGGTGGGTAGCAAGCCCTGACCTGGAAAGGATGGCAAACACGCGCTGGGCAATGTCGGAGCGCTGCATTTGTTGCGGCGACAGGTTGACCGAGAGGCTGAGGTCTTCCGGCCAGAGAACGGCCTCAGCGGATGCTTTCTCCAGGACAAAACTGCCCACCTGCTCGATCAGTCCGGCACGCTCGGCAATGGGGATGAATTCCAGCGGCGCGATGGTACCAAGCTCGGGATGATCCCAGCGGACAAGGGCTTCGAAGCCTGCGGTGCGGCGCGTGCCCGATTGTGCATAGGGCTGGTAAACGACGGTCAGCTGCTCACTGGCGACAGCCGTTTTCAGGTCGCGCTCCAGCCGGCGCTGTCGCTGCACCAGTTCGTCCATCGCTTCCACATAGAAGCGGTAGCCTGCCTTGCCTTCCTCCTTCATCCGGTAGAGCGCGAGATCGGCATGGTTCAGCCAGTCGGCGGCAGAACCAATGTCCGCGCAGGCATGGGCCGCACCGATAGAGACCGAGATGTGCAATTCCGTACCGGCAATGCGGTATGGCTTGCTGATGCGAAGGACAATGCGCTCAAGGAGTTTCACCACACTGTCGCGGCGGCGGGCAGCCCGGACGATGATGGCAAACTCGTCGCCGCCGAGCCGGGCAATCACGTCGCTTGAGGGAACGATGGCGCGCAGCCGCTCGGCAACCTCAACCAGCAGCTTGTCGCCCATGGCATGCCCATACTGGTCGTTGACGGCCTTGAAGCCATCGAGGTCCAGGTAGAGCACTGCGCCTGGTCACGACACGCGCTCCTGCCAGGCCTTTTCCAGCGATGAGTTGAAGCTCTGCCTGTTTTCAAGTCCGGTCAGCGGATCATGGAAGGCGAGATAAGCGATCTGCTTTTCCGCCATGTGCAGTTCGGTGACATTGGAAGCCACGCCACGAAACCCGGTGAACCGGCCGTCCTCGTCAAAAACCGGCTTGCCGGACAGGCTGACCCAGTGGCGTCCGTTCGGCCCGTCCACCTCCAGCAGCGCATTGCGGAATGCCGTCCGGGAGAGAAAGCTCTCGCGCATTTGCGCCACGGTCGAGGCATTGGCAGGCGCATTCATCCACAAGGCGAGCGCACCAGTGCCTACGCCGTCAAACTCAAGCCCGGCAGTTTCGATGAACTGCTGGCGGCCGCGGATCAGATGCCCGGTGCGATCAGTCTCCCAGAGCCAGTCCCGGGCGCTTTCCGAGAAATCCGACAGCAGCATCTGGATGGTCGCCGACTGGTCCTTGATCAGTTCTGCGGACGCAGAGTTTTCGTTGAAGGTGTTCGAAGCCGAGGTCCCGGCCCGATAGAGGCTGACCGAGTAAAGCAGGCAGAGAAACAGCAGCGTATGGTCGCTGTCTCCCCCGCCGGCGATCAGCGCGGCTGTCATGCCAAGGCTGAATGTAAAGAGCCATCCAGCCATCGCCAGCGGAACCACATAGAGCACCAGGCAGCCGGCACCGGCCATGCCGGCTGGCACGGCTGCCAGCAGGAGTTTACCATCGGGACCGGCGGACGGATAGGCAATGGCGGCAAGAATGCCCCAGAGCATGCCCAGAAGGGTAGCATGGGCGGCCACATGGTGGATGGACCGCGCGGAGGCGTGGCGGATCGTGAGGTGCCGCAGCCGCCGGTACCAGTCCCACAGGCCATAGCTGGCAACAAACCAGACGACGGACACCCAGACCGCGAGAGAGGGCCCCGCCGGAGTATGCCGCAAGATGGTGAAGCAGATGCCTGAAGTCACCAGATTGGCCAGCATCATCAGCGGCGTGGTCTCGACGATGGAGCGGACCTGCTTGGCCCGGACCTTGGAAATAACGGCCGAGCCTTCCATCTGCCTGCCGGCAAGCTGGTCAACGTGATCCGTTAATCGTTTCCAAAGGCTGTCAATCTTGGTCATGTTCACCCGCACACACACCAACCTTGTAGCGCATGCGGGTTACGTTTTTCTTATGCAGATCAGCGCCTTGGTTAGCACTCTGTGAAGAGGACCGGATCGGCATCAAGGCTGGCCCGGCTTCCCGAGGCAAACGGTGCCAGCCAGCCTGCAATCTGCGGCATTTCGAAATCGAAGAAATAACGGCAGGCGGCACGCTTTGACCTGGCAAAGACCTCGCTCACCCGTCCGGCATCCTTCGCGCCCATTGCCGCGACGGTCTGGTCCAGCCACTGCCAGCCGACCACCAGATGACCGAAGGCAAAGAGCAACGGCGTGGCATTGGCAAAGGCGGTTTCCGGCGTGCCGCCCTGACTCTTGATCGCGGTGCCCACATCTGCGAGCGCCTTTTCAAGCGCGGCAATCTCGGCCTCGAAGCCGCCCGCAGCGCGCGCCCTGGCAACCGTCTCGCAAATGCGCACGGCCAGCAGGTTCAGCCCTGCGCCCCTGTCAGCCATGATCTTGCGGCCGAGCAGGTCCATGGCCTGGATGCCGGTCGTGCCCTCGTGGATCGGGTTCAGCCGGTTGTCGCGGTAAAGCTGCTCCACGTCGAAATCGCGCGTGTAGCCGTAGCCGCCATGGCACTGGATGGCGAGCGAATTGGCAAGCGGCCCATATTCCGACGGGAAGGTCTTGTTGACCGGGGTCAGCAGCGCCAGCAGCGTTTCGGCCTCTTCGCGCACCGTGTCATCTTCCGTGCTGGCAATCACATCGACGAGGCGCGCCGAATAGAGGCACAGCGCCAGCGAGCCTTCCGCATAGGCCTTTTGCGCCAGCAGCATCCGGCGGATGTCGGCATGAGCCAGCAGCGGCACTTGTTTTTCCGCATTGCGGTCATCCAGCATCCGGCCTTGCAATCGCTCCGAGGCATAGCGCGCCGACAGGAGGTAGCCCCGCCAGGCCTGCGCCGCCGCGCCGAGGCCGACACCAATGCGCGCCTCGTTCATCATCAGGAACATGATTGCCAAGCCTTCGCCCGCCTCGCCGATGAGATATCCCACCGCGCCGCCCTTGCCGAAGGGCCGGTGCACCGTACCCTCGCCGAAATTCAGAAGGCAGTTTGTCGTACCGCGATAGCCCATCTTGTGATTGAGACCGGCCACAGTCACGTCGTTCCTCACCGGGCTGTCGGTGCCTTGCGCCTCGGCCGGAATGCGCTTCGGCACAGCAAAAATGGAAATGCCCTTGGTGCCGGCAGGCAGCCTGCCGTCCGGGCCGGGGATCTTTGCCAGCACGAGGTGGCAGATATCCTCGGTGATGTCGTGGTCGCCGCCCGAGATCCACATCTTGCGCCCGGTCAACCGGTAGCGCGTGCCGATGTCGTCCTCGCAGTCAAACTCGGCCTTGGTGGTGATGTCGCCGAGCGAAGAGCCCGCCTGCGGTTCGGACAGGCACATGGTGCCGAGCGAACGGCCCTCCATCTGCGGCACGGCGAAATGGCGGATCAGGCTGTCAGACCCGCGCGACAGCAGCACGCGGGTGTTGCCGGTCGACAGCATGGGATAGGCGCCCGCCGCCACATTGCCCGCCTGGAAGAAGGCTTTCGCCGCGCTCGCCACCAGATGCGGCATCTGCATGCCGCCATGGGCTTCGGGTATGGTCGCCAGCTGGAACCCGGCATCGAGAAAGGCACGCACGGCCTTGGCAATCAGCGGATGGATGGTGACGGTTCCGTCGCCATGAAGCTGCGGCTCGTCGCGGTCGCCCGGCTTGAAGGAAGGCAGGAACTCGTTTTCTGCCATGCGGTGGGCAAGGTCGAGCAACTGGTCAAAAGTCTCGCGCGAATGCGCGCCATAGTGCTGCGTGCCGGTCAGGACTTCGGCGTCGAGCCAGTCATGGACGAGGAAACCAATCGTGTCGCGCCTGAGTTCACCCATGCTTGTCCTCCCGGGGCTGGCAGCCTTTCTGCCATTGCGGGGCTTGGCTGCCCCGCTTCCGCGAAAACTTAAGCCGCCGGACAAGCTCCGGTCAAGGCCAACATACTGGGTAGTATGTCCGACTTGTCACCTGGCCGTGGCCTTCTCCGTCGCGACCGGGTGCCGTTAAGTCAGTTGGTGCAATCAGCCTTGCCAACGTCCAGCTCGAAGCGGCGCGGGCCAACCATGCCGTCGGGCAGGGGCAGGCCCTTGATGCGCACCATGACAGCGCATTTGCCCCCGTAGACACGGTACTCGTCACCGCCGGTGCGCTCGATGGCATCGATGGGTGCGGATTTCAGCGCCTCCTGCACGGCACCGGATTCCAGGATCCGCTGCAGCTCCGCCTGCCGCTGATAATAGGGCGGCAGGGCCGCCAGCGCCGGCGCGATCAGGGCAGCAAGGACAAACGGGGTGAGAAGGAAACGGCGCATGATGTGTCTCCGGAGTTGTTGCCTCAAGTTAACGGCGAGGACGCGACGGGAAAAGGGGGATGCGATGACCATCTCCTTCGTCATCCCGGAGGAGCAGACTTGCGTAGCGCCGAGCTCTCTTCCCTTCTCCCCTTGTAGGAGAAGGTGTCGCCGCAGGCGACGGATGAGGGGTAGCGCCAATTCACCACCCCTCATCCGTCTGCTCCGGTTCTGCGAACCTCCGCATCCACCTTCTCCCGCAAGGGGAGAAGGGAGGATCGACCGCAGCGCCCTCTACCGCGTCATCCGGAAAGAGGTCATCGCCGCCACGCCCGGATTGTTCATCCGTCTGGCCATTGATCCTTGAAACTCTGGCCCCTCGGCAAACGAGGGAAGGCGGCGGCCACAAGGGCACCGATAATTCTAAAGTGAGTAGGCGACCTTCCGGCCGCCGCCCGGCTGCTGCCCGCATGCTGCGATACACCCTGGTAAAAACCTTGCCCCTGCTGTCTCCCGCAGGCCCTTCCATTGAAGGAAGCGGCGGCGGGTTCTTGGGCAGGCGCGGGGACCCGCATTCTGGACCCGGGTGTACGGCCCAACACCAAACTGCGCTCTCCGACACAGCCCACCCGGCACCGCGATCCCCCATTCGATGTCCGGTGCACAGCGAACTTCCCTCACGGGGGACCGAACGGGCAGGATAAGGCAGTGTTGGGCGGGTGTGGATAGAGGGGGCTGACCTCTCTTTCGTCATTCCCGGGCTTGTGGCGAGGACCCGGAGACCAAGCCCACGATCAGTTAAAACCCGGATTTGCCATTCACAAAACAAGCCTGGGTCCTCGGCACAAGGCCGAGGATGACGAGCATCGGAGCTTTAGCCCCTCACTCATCGCCCATTTTCAAGGCCTGGATGAACGCCTCCTGGGGAATCTCGACGCGCCCGAACTGGCGCATCTTCTTCTTGCCCTCTTTCTGCTTGTCCAGCAGCTTGCGTTTGCGTGAGGCGTCGCCGCCATAGCACTTGGCGGTCACGTCCTTGCGCATGGCAGACAGCGTCTCGCGGGCGATCACGCGGCCGCCGATGGCCGCCTGGATCGGGATCTTGAAGAGATGGCGGGGGATCAGTTCCTTCAGCTTCTCGCACATCACGCGACCGCGCTTTTCGGCCTGTGAGCGGTGAACCAGCATGGAGAGCGCGTCCACCGGCTCCTCGTTGACGAGGATGGACATTTTCACGAGGTCGCCCTCGCGGTAATCGGTCAGCTGGTAGTCGAACGAGGCATAGCCCTTTGAAATCGACTTCAGCCGGTCGTAGAAATCGAACACCACTTCGTTCAGCGGCAGGTCATAGGTGACCATGGCGCGCTTGCCGACATAATTGAGGTCGATCTGCAGCCCGCGGCGGTCCTGGCAGAGCTTCAGGATGGACCCGAGATAGTCATCCGGCGTCAGGATGGTGGCGCGGATCCACGGCTCCTCGATGGCCGCGATCTTCACCACATCGGGCATGTCGGCCGGGTTGTGCAGCTCAATCACCGAGCCGTCATTCATGTTCATGTGGTAGACGACCGAAGGCGCGGTGGCGATCAGGTCAAGGTTGAACTCGCGCTCCAGCCGCTCCTGGATGATCTCCAGATGCAGCAGGCCGAGGAAGCCGCAGCGGAAGCCGAAACCGAGCGCGGCAGACGTTTCCATTTCAAACGAGAAGGACGCGTCATTGAGGCGTAGCTTGCCCATGGCGGCGCGCAGATCCTCGAATTCGGCGGCATCCACCGGGAACAACCCGCAGAACACCACCGGCTGGGCCGGCTTGAAGCCGGGCAGGGCCTGTTCGCAAGGGCGCTTGTCTTCGGTGATGGTGTCGCCAACGCGGGTGTCCGCCACTTCCTTGATCGAGCCGGTGAAGAAGCCGATCTCGCCGGGTCCCAAGCTGTCGATCATCACCATCTTGGGCGTCATCACACCCACGCGCTCGACGAGATACTTGGCGTCGGTGCCCATCATGCGGATGGTCTGGCCCTTCTTCATCACCCCGTCGATGATGCGCACCAGCACGATGACGCCGAGATAAACATCATACCAGCTGTCGACCAGCATGGCCTTGAGCGGCTTGTCGCGCTCGCCTTCCTTGGGTGCCGGCAGCTTGTTGACGATGGCTTCCAGCACGCTTTCGATGCCGATGCCGGTCTTGGCCGAAATCATGCAAGCGTCAGAGGCGTCCAGCCCGATCACATCCTCGATCTGCGCGCGGATGCGCTCCGGCTCGGCAGCCGGCAGGTCGATCTTGTTGAGCACGGTGACGATCTCGTGGTCATTGTCGAGCGCCTGGTAGACATTGGCCAGCGTCTGCGCTTCCACGCCCTGGGAGGCATCGACCACCAGCAGCGACCCCTCGCAGGCCGCCAGCGAGCGGCTGACCTCATAGGCAAAGTCCACATGGCCGGGCGTGTCGATCAGGTTCAGCACATAATGCTCGCCGTTCTTGGCATCATATTCGAGGCGAACCGTGTTGGCCTTGATGGTGATGCCGCGCTCGCGCTCGATATCCATGGAATCGAGGATCTGCTCCTTCATGTCCCGGTCCTCGATGGACCCGGTCATCTGGATCAGCCGGTCGGCAAGCGTGGATTTCCCATGGTCGATATGGGCGACGATGGAGAAATTGCGGATATGGGAGCGTGGTGTTTCGGTCATGCCCGCGCATGTAGCATGGAAGGGCCAAAACGCAAGGGTGAAGGGGTGGCAGCCGGTGGCGGTGGTGGAAGGGTGCGGCAGTTTTCCACCTGTCCGATTTGTAACTCGTCTTGCAGTGCAGCAAAGACTAGCTTGACCCCTATCAAGGCATGAACCGCTCGAATGGCGGATATTTTCGCCTTGGCGAAAGGGTGCCCCATGGCAGACAAGGCAGAAATCGAATCCATTGCAAAGGCACGCTCGGGTAGTTCGCGCGGGCGCTGGTTGGTTATCGGCGCAGTGTTTCTGGCAGCTGCCGGGGGTGTCTGGTGGTGGACCGCGACCGGCGACAGCGGCACCACGAAATACACAACGGTTGCTGCCAAGCGGACTGACATCATCGTCACGGTCACTGCCACAGGCACCATAGAGCCAATCAACCAGGTGGATATCTCGTCGGAACTGTCGGGCCGCGTGCGCGCCGTCAAGGCGGATTTCAACGACGCGGTGAAGAAGGGCGAAATCCTGGCCGAGCTTGACACCGACAAGCTGGATGCGGCGGTGCAAAGCGCGCGTGCCTCCGTCATTGCCCGCAAAGCAAGCCTGACCGAGGCCGAGGCAACGTTGACCGAGCGCGCCGATGGTTATGAACGCGCCCAGCAGCTGGCAAAGCGCGGCATCGCCTCTCAGGAAAGCCTGTTGTCGTCCAAGGCGTCCTGGCTGCGGGCACAGGCGGCCATCGAGACCGCGAAAGCCAATGTTCTGGTAGCCGAAGCCGAGCTGCGCCTGCAGGAAACCAATCTCGCCAAGGCCTGCATCTGCTCGCCCATCGACGGCATCGTGCTCAACCGGACCGTGGAGGAGGGCCAGATCGTGGCGGCTTCGCTGCAGGCGCCCACCCTGTTCACGCTCGCCGAAAGCCTGACGCGGATGGATCTGACAGTTGATATCGACGAGGCTGACATCGGCCAGGTGAAGATTGCCAATCCGGCCGACTTCACGGTCGAAGCCTGGCAGGATCGCACATTCAAGGCAACCATCAGCCAGTTGCGCTTTGCACCCGAAACAGTCGATGGCGTGGTCACATACAAGGCAGTGCTGGATGTCGACAACACCGATCTGGCGCTGCGCCCGGGCATGACCGCCACGGCTGAAATCCGCGTGGCCGACCATAAGGACGTGCTTGCCATTCCCAATGCGGCGCTGCGCTATGCACCGCCTGCCGCCAAGGCGAAAAACAAGGGAAGCCTGTTGAGCCGACTGATGCCGCGCCCCCCGCGCACCGAGTCGGTCGCAGGCAACGAGAGCGTTGCCGACGACGGGACACGCGCCATCTGGGTGCTGGAAGGCACCGAGCCACGCCAAATTCGGGTGCGCACCGGTGCGAGCGATGGAGACTGGACGCAGGTGACCGGCGGCGATCTTCCAGCCGGTGCGGCCGTGGTCACGGCATCGGTCACCGTGAAATGAGCGGGACCGCCGGCACGCCGCCGCTGATCTCGCTGC
>JBGSQC010000099.1:0-11534 GCA_041738295.1 Zhengella sp.
GTGCGCTCGGCCGGATCGGCGGCTCCGGCAATGGCACTGCGCGGCGTCGCCGTGACGCGTGATCCTTTGCCGTTTGTCGTTTCGGCGGCGTCCGGGCGCGGTTGCGGCAGGGCTGCGATCACGGTGCCATCCTTCTGCGCTGACGGTCGGCTGGCAGGAAGCGGTATGGCAACACCCTCTTCCTTGACATCCGCATTGGTGAGCGCTGCCAGGATTTCCTTCGACTGGACATCGGGACGCGGCGTCGGGAGGGCCGAAGCCACCACAGTGCCTGCATCAGTATTGGCAGCAGCAATGGCCTCCGCCAGCTCATCACGCCCGGCCTCCGGCTCAACCGGCTTGTAGGCCGGGCGACGGGTCGGCATCGGAATATTGGCATAGACAACTTCAGCCTTGGCGGGTGCGGCTTCTTGCGCCTGGCCAGCCAGCGGAATGGTTGTGTCCACACCGACAGGGGCTTGCGGGCGCGGTGCCGGACGGTCAGCAAAGACCGGGGCAGGCACGGCAGCGCGCGGTAACAAGGCCAACAGCGTTTCGGCTGATTTCGGCTCTTCGCGCTGAGGAGCTGCTTCGGGTGCGGGCTTGGGCTCGGGAGCAGCAGCCACGACAACCGGGGCAGGCTTCGGCTTGTTTGTCACGCGCGCAACTTCGCCGCTTTCTTCCTCGGCCTCGTCAGCGCCGCCAAACAGCGTTGCCAGCAAGCCTTTGCCGGAACGGGTGCTTGAAGCAACTTCGGTGGAATTGTCGATGCTGATCGGCGCTCCGCGGCGCGACTTGTATTCAGCCATGGCGAGCGCATAGCCGGGAAGCGGCTTGCCGTCAGCAGGCAGGTGAAGCGTCTTGCCATCCGGGAAAAGGCGCGCCAGTTCGGTGCGCGACATGCGCGGCCAGGCACGCACATTGCCGACATCCAGATGCACGAAGGGCGAACCAGAGCGCGGATAGTAGCCGACGCCGCCGCCCTGGATCTTGAAGGCAACTTCACGAAGCTTGGAAAGCTTCACACCGGGGATGAAGAAGTCCATGGCCTTGCCGACCATGTGCTGGCTTTTCTCCGCCTGGCCGCCACGGGTCCGGCGCAGCATGCTGTTGGTGGCCGGCGACCGGTAGGCCGAGACGACGTGGATATAGTCCCGCCCGCCCGCCATCTTGTAGGCATTCCACACCACATCAAACAGGCGCGGGTCCATCTTGGTCGGCTCGTTGCGGCGCCAGTCACGCAGGAAGCGGTTGAGCTGGGTCAGCCCGCTCTGCACATAGCGACCATTCTTCTTGTAGGTGATCTCGGCCTTTTCGCCGGTATGGATGTAATAAAGCTTGAGCGTGCGGGTCTCGGCAGACGCCAAACCTGTGGCCATGCCCGTCAGGAACAGTGCCAGCAATGCGCTTGCCAGCAAGGCTACGGCCCGCCTCACAGCGCTCATTATTTTCAGACCATGCAGCATTCTGATCGCCACTCGTCCCGCCTCGCGGCTCTTTGATTTGTCCCCGGATCGCCGGGAATGGGAAACCCGACTATCCGCCAGAATGGTTAATCAGCGCTTATTGTTCGCAAATGCGGTCTAAGAATGGCAAGGCGGCTTGGAGCCGCTCCCCATCTTAAAACGTGGCAAACAAAGCGTTAAACCACTTGTCTGATCATTTTGGACCCTGCCCGGCAGTGCGGGTTTGATCCTGATCAGGTGGCTGGGAAAATCATCCAATCATGCATGCATCGACGGATCAACCCGCAAGCGCTTCACCGCGCATGCCCTCGGGCTCAAGCCCGTATTCCTTGAGCTTGCGATAGAGCGTCGAGCGGCCGATACCCAGCCGGCGGGCCACTTCGCTCATCTGGCCTTCATAATGCTCGATAGCGAGGCGTATCATCTCCATCTCGACATCGGAGAGCGATCGCATGTCGCCATGGTCGTCCATCGCTTGAATCATGCCGTGACGGGACAGGCCCGCCGGAGCAAGCGGCGGTACAACTGGCATCACCAGCGGCGGCAGTGAAACAGCAGGTGAATATGATGGCACAGGTCGCTGAACGGGCGGAAGGGACCTTGATCCGGCCGCTTGCCCGTCTCCCAGACCCTCTACCTGCGTGCGGATCTGCGGAAACTCGTCTTCCGTCAGTTCGGCGCCCTCGGCCAGAACGACCGCGCGGAAAACAGCATTCTCAAGCTGGCGGATGTTGCCCGGCCAGTCATAAGCCATGAGCAGTGCCAATGCCTCCGCCGAAACGCTGCGCACGGGACAGGTGGCATCCAATTGGCGATGGCGTTCGATGAAGTGCCCGACCAGCCAGGCAATGTCATCGCGGCGCTCGCGCAGCGGCGGCACCCGGATCGGGAAAACATTGAGGCGGTAATAGAGGTCTTCACGGAACTTCTGGTCGCGCACCGCCTGGACCAGATCGCGGTGTGTGGCCGAGATGATCCGGATGTCCACCTTGTGGGATTTGGCGGAGCCGACCGGATCAACCTCGCCTTCCTGGACCGCGCGCAGCAGCTTGACCTGCGCTTCCAGCGGCAGGTCGCCGATCTCGTCAAGGAACAGCGTGCCGCCATTGGCCTCCATGAACTTGCCGGCGTGTTTCTCTGTGGCGCCGGTGAACGACCCCTTTTCATGGCCGAACAGGATGCTCTCCACCAGGTTCTCCGGGATGGCACCGCAATTGACCGTGACGAAGGGCTTGGACGACCTGTCTCCGGACCCCTGGATGGCGCGCGCCACCAGTTCCTTGCCGGTTCCCGATTCGCCTTCGATCATGATCGGAATGTTGGACACCGCAGCCTTGCGCGCCAGGGTGAGCACCCGGTCCATCGACGGAGAGCGTGTCACAATGTCCTTGAAGGTGATCGACTTGAAAGACGGACGCCGTCCACGCTTGGCCGCTTCACCGGCCTTGGCATCCACTTTCAGCGCGGCGGCAAAGGCGGCCACCAGCCGGTCCGGCGCGGCAGGCTTCACCACGAAATCAAAGGCACCGGCACGCATCGCGGCAATCACCGTGTCGATGCCGCCCTCGGCGGTCTGCACGATCACCGGCAGGTCGCAGCCGGCTTCCCGCATCTTGGCGAGAGCCGTCAGGCCGTCCATGCCGGGCATCACCAGATCAAGCAGGATGGCCGATACGGAGGCGCCGCGAGGACCGGCCAGCAGGGCAAGTGCGGCTTCGCCGCTGTCGGCCTGCTCGACGCCGTATCCTGCGCGCTCCAGCGCGGCCTGCGCCAAACGGCGCTGTACCGGATCGTCATCGACTGCCAGGATCGTATGTGTCATCGTCGCGCCTTGCCGGTCTGCCCTGATCGCTTTAAATCATGCATCAACCTGGCACAGCGCCATGAAGATCGGCTCAAGAAACACAGTCAACCGGGCCTCACCGGAATGGCGCGTAATTTAACAATCCCGGAGAAGCCAACCGATGCGCCACATTTTGAAGCCTTGCCCGGCCCATGCGGCAGAAGCTGCAGCCGGTTCCGGCGAGGGCAGCCTCGGCACCTTGCCGCGGTGGAACCTGGCCGATCTCTATCCGGCAATGAACAGCCCGGCATTGTCGGCAGATGTCGCGAGATCGCAGGCCGAGGCCCGTGATTTCGAATCCGCTTGGAAAGGCAAGCTGGAAGAGGCGGCGGGCAAGACGGATGCCGAAGGTCTTGGCGCAGCGCTCGCCCAATACGAGCTGCTGGAAGAACTGATGGGACGCATCATGTCCTATGCCGGCCTTCTTTACGCCGGCGACACGTCCGATCCCGCCCTGTCAAAGCTCTATGGCGACCTGTCGGAAAAGATCACCGATGCATCGTCCCATCTCCTGTTCTTTTCACTCGAACTGAACCGCATTCCCGATGCCACGATTGATGCCGCATTTGCCTCCGATCCGGCGTTCGGCCATTACAAGCCGTGGGTGACGGACCTGCGCAAAGACAAGCCCTATCAGCTCGATGACAAGATCGAGCAGCTGTTCCTTGAAAAATCGGTCACCGGCCGCGGCGCCTGGAACCGCCTTTTTGACGAGACGCTGGCCGCCCTGCGCTTCGATCTGGATGGCGAAAAGCTGCCGCTCGAACCGGTGCTGACGAAAATGCAGGATGCCGATCCGAAGCGCCGCAAGGCCGCCGCCGAAGCGGTCGCCGCCACGCTCGGCGAAAACATCCGCCTGTTCACGCACATCACCAACACGCTGGCGAAGGACAAGGACATCGCTGACCGCTGGCGCGGCTTTGACGACATTGCCGACAGCCGTCATCTCGCCAACCGGGTGGAGCGCGAGGTGGTGGATGCACTGGCCGCTGCGGTCTCTGATGCCTATCCGCGCCTGTCGCACCGCTACTATGCCATGAAGGCCCGCTGGCTCGGCATGGACAAGCTCAATCACTGGGACCGGCTTGCTCCCCTGCCCGAGACGCCAAAAGCTGTCATCCCGTGGGACAAGGCGCGCGAGACCGTGCTGACCGCCTATGCCGGCTTTGCCCCGGAAATGGCCGAAATCGCCGCCCGCTTTTTTGACCGCAACTGGATCGACGCGCCGTCGCGGCCCGGCAAGTCGCCCGGCGCCTTTGCCCATCCGACCGTGCCATCGGCCCATCCCTACGTGCTGCTGAATTATCTCGGCAAGCCGCGCGACGTGATGACGCTTGCCCATGAACTGGGCCACGGCGTGCATCAGGTGCTGGCTGGCGAACAGGGCGCGCTGATGTCGTCAACATCGCTGACATTGGCCGAGACGGCCTCAGTCTTCGGCGAGATGCTGACGTTCCGCTCGCTGCTGGACGGCACGTCCGACCCGCGCGAGCGCAAGGCCATGCTGGCGCAGAAGGTGGAAGACATGATCGGCACCGTGGTGCGCCAGATCGCCTTCTACCAGTTTGAGCGCAAGATCCACACGGCGCGCCGTGACGGCGAACTGACAGCCGATCAGATCGGGAAATTCTGGCTGGACGTGCAGGCCGAAAGCCTTGGGCCATCAGTGGTGCTGCATGAAGGCTATGAGACGTTCTGGGCCTATGTTCCGCACTTCATCCACTCGCCCTTCTATGTCTATGCTTATGCCTTTGGAGATTGCCTGGTGAACTCGCTCTATGCGGTCTACCAAAAGGCCGAAAGCGGCTTCCAGCAGAAGTATTTTGACATGCTGAGGGCCGGTGGCACCAAGCACCATTCCGAGCTGCTGGCACCCTTCGGCCTCGATGCTTCAGATCCCGGTTTCTGGGCCAAGGGTCTTTCGGTGATCGAAGGCCTGATCGACGAACTGGAAGCCATGGACGCATGATGCCGGACGAAGCACCGGCCAGGCCCTTTGCCATCGGCATCACGCCGCTGGGAGACAGGCCTTGGCTGGTGGTGGATGATCGACTTCAGCCCTATCTGGCGGAGAAGCAGCGCTTGATGGCCATGCATCCCGACAAGGTTTACATGGCCGAAACCGAAACTGCCACAGCACAGGTCGAGGTGCTGGCCCGTGTCGCGGATTGGCAGGTCACCCGCTATCCCGATGCGTTTGAACAGACGAACAAGGGCGTTCTTGCCCGCAATGCGCCGGCATTGCCGGAGGATGCGCCGACGCTGGTCAGGGCTGCCATGCTGTGCGCCGAAGATCTGGTGATCATGCGCAAGGGCGATGACGGCTGGCGCATTGCCGCCGCCTCGCTGAGCTTTCCCTCCTCATGGCGGCTGGCGGAGAAATTCTCCCGCCCCATGGAGGCCATCCACGAACCGGTTCCGGGTTATGGCGGCGGCACACGCAATGCCGCGCTCATCAACCGCATCTTTGACAATCTGGCGCCCGACCAACCGGTTATTCGCGGCAACTGGTCGGTCTATGGCGATGACCGGCTGCACTATCCGGACGCCCATGCCGGGGAGCGCTCCGCCGATCTTCCCGCTGGCACGCTCTTCCTGCGCGAGGAACGCCAGACACTGACCCGCTTGCCCGGCACAGGCGACATCCTTTTTACGATCCTGATCACGGTCGGACCACTGATGGATCTGGCAGCAAGCGCAGCCGGACGCAGCCGCGCCGCCGCCCTTTCTGCCGGCCTGAAAGCCATGAAGCCGGAAGAGCTGGCCTACAAATCGCTCGACGGCCAAGCCCAAGCCATTAGCCGGCTACTTGACGCGATGGCCACCCCGCGCTCTTAACCCTCTGACCCGTTTCCCCTTTATTGTGACGGTCAACTGTGCTTTCTCGCCGTTAGAACGGCGCAATGCGCGCTGCATACGGGGAATGAGGCAGGTTGACGATGGAAGAGAAGAACTGGACCGTTTACGGCGAGATCACCGGTCCCATCGTGATGATCGGGTTCGGATCGATCGGGCGCGGCACACTTCCGCTGATCGAACGCCACTTCAAGTTCGACAAATCGCGCATGGTCGTCATCGATCCCAATCCGGAAGGCGACAACGCCGAGATCCTCAAGAAGCACGGCGTGCGCTTCCTCAAGCAGGCCGTTACCAAGGACAATTACCGCGAACTGCTGAAGCCGCTGCTGACCGAAGGCGGCGGCCAGGGCTTCTGCGTCAACCTGTCGGTTGATACCTCTTCGGTCGATGTCATGAGCCTTTGCCGCAAACTCGGCGCGCTTTACATCGACACGGTGATCGAGCCTTGGCTTGGCTTCTACTATGACAAGGACCTCGGCAATGCGGCGCGCACCAATTATGCGCTGCGCGAAAACCTGCTGGCCGAGCGCCGCGAAAACCCCGGTGGCACCACCGCCATTTCCTGCAGCGGTGCCAATCCCGGCATGGTCTCCTGGTTCGTCAAGCAAGCGCTCCTGAACATCGCCGAAGACCTCGGCAAGAAGGTGAAGGTTCCGGCCCGCAACGACCGCCAGGCCTGGGCAAAGATCATGAAGAAGCTCGGCGTCAAGGGCGTGCATATTGCCGAGCGCGACACCCAGCGCTCGCTGAAGCCAAAGCCGCGTGACGTGTTCTGGAACACGTGGTCGGTTGACGGTTTCATCTCCGAGGGCCTGCAGCCCGCCGAGCTTGGCTGGGGCACGCATGAGCGGTGGACGCCCAAGAACGCCCGCAAGCACAAGAAGGGGTCCAAATGCGCCATCTATCTGGAGCAGCCCGGTGCTGACACCCGCGTGCGCACCTGGTGCCCGACACCCGGCCCGCAATTCGGCCTGCTGGTGACCCACAATGAATCCGTGACGATTTCGGATTTCTACACCGTCTACAAGAAGAGCGGGAAGGTGGATTTCCGGCCCACCGTGCACTACGCCTATCACCCGTGCAACAATGCGGTGCTCTCGCTCTATGAAATGTTCGGGCGCGCCGGAAAGCCGCAGCAGGATTTCCACGTTCTGGATGAAGACGAGCTGATGGATGGCCGGGACGAACTGGGCGTTCTGATCTACGGCCACGAAAAGAACGCCTTCTGGTTCGGCTCCGACCTGTCGCTGGAAGAAGCACGCAACCTTGCGCCCTACCAGAACGCCACCGGACTTCAGGTCTCTTCCGCCGTCTTGGCCGGCATGGTCTGGGCGCTGGAGAACCCCAATGAAGGCATTGTCGAGGCCGACGAGATGGACCACCAGCGCTGCATTGAGGTGCAGAGCCAGTATCTCGGCAAGATCAAAGGCGTCTACACCGACTGGACCCCGCTGACCGATCGTCCGGGCCTGTTCGAGGAAGATCTGGACATGAAGCGGCCTTGGCAGTTCCGCAACGTTCTGGTGCGCTGAGGCGCGCTTTGCAGGACAAAAAGGCGCTAAAGGGCCTTTCAGCCCAAAGCTTTGAAAGCCTTGCCTTAAATGATCTGGCCCGGTTGCATTCATTTCAAATTTGTTTGAAATGGTGTGGCCGGTGCCTTTCTTTTGCCCGCTTGAAGCGCAAGGAAAGCCTGATCTGCGATGTGGGGAGCTTTCTGATGCGCAAATTGATGACATTCACCATGGTTGCTGCTGCGCTTGCCGTTGCCGGCTGCCAGAGCGCCGGACCTGGCCCGCAGGCCCGTGTCCAGCCGCGCGGCGTGGAAGGCCAGTGGGTCAGCACCGATGGCGTGGCCTATTCCAATTTCAATGCAGGTGCCTTTGAAACCGTTGCCGCCGACACCGGCAACAAGCTGGCCGATGGCACCTATGTCGCCACGGGAGACACGTCCGTCTCGATCAACGTCAATTCGCTGATCCGCCAGACCCAGACCCAGGTCAATTGTGCTCTCGCATCCCCCACCCAGCTGAACTGCACCACCGCTGCCGGCCAGCAGTTCTCGCTGGTGCGCCGCGTCACCAGCTGACCGCAGCCATCCCAACGACCGTTAAGGAAGCCGGGCGACCGGCTTCTTTCGTTTTGGCCAAGTTTATTTTCGCGGGCCGCCCCAAATGTAAACTTGCGGCTTGATCTTCCATTTTCCCGGTTGCGATAAAAAGAAAAAAGCCCGGAGGAAGACCCCATGACACGCCATTTTGACGCGCTTGAAACGCGCCCTGTTGCAGCGCGCGAAAGCGGCCTTTTCGGGCGGCTTCCGGACTTTCTTGCCTCCGCGATGAAATCGGCCCCCGGTCTTGTCCGCTGGCTGGACGGTATCGACCCCACCTCGGTGATCTCGCGCGAGGCGCTTTCCCGCCTGCCGGTTCTCCGCAAACCCGAATTGCTGGAGTTCCAGCTGGCCAATCCGCCCTTCGGCGGCTTTGCCAATCCGGCTGCGCTCAAAGGCAACCGCGTCTTCATGTCGCCCGGCCCGATCTGGGAACCGCAGGGCCTCGGTCCTGATCCCTGGGCGGCAGCACGCGCCTTCCATGCCGCTGGCATCCATCCAGGCGACATCGTCCACAATGCCTTTTCCTACCACATGACGCCGGGCGGCTTCATTCTTGATGAAGGCGCGCGCGCTTTTGGCTGCACGGTTTTCCCCGCCGGTGTCGGCAATACTGACATGCAGGTGGACGCTGCCGTGGCCCTGAAGCCCGATGTTTACACAGGCACGCCGGACTTCCTGAAGGTCATGCTCGACCGCGCCGCCGAGACCGGCAAGGACCTGTCGAGCATAAAGCGCGCACTGGTGTCTGGTGGCGCTCTTTTCCCCAGCCTGCGCGAGGAGTATCGCACGCGCGGCGTCACCGTGATGCAGTGCTACGCCACCGCCGAATTCGGCGTCATCGCCTATGAGACCGCCGACGAGGCCGGAAATCCCGTTCCGGGAATGATGCTCAATGAGAACCTCATCCTTGAAATCGTGCGGCCTGGCACCGGCGATCCGGTGGAAGACGGCGAAGTGGGTGAAGTCGTTGTCACCTCGTTCAACGAGGCTTATCCGCTGATCCGCCTTGGCACCGGCGACCTGTCAGCCGTGCTGCCCGAACCATCCCCTTGCGGTCGCACCAACACCCGCATCAAGGGCTGGATGGGCCGCGCCGACCAGCGCACCAAAATCAAGGGCATGTTCGTTGATCCCAAGCAGGTGGATGCTGTTGTCAAGCGCCACCCGGAGGTGCTGCGCGCGCGCCTTGTCGTGTCGCGCAACGGCGAACAGGATGCCATGCGCCTGCTGGTCGAGGAACGCGGCGATGCCGATACCAACGCCATCGGAGCAAGCCTGCGTGAGATCACCAAGCTCGGCGGCGCAGTGGAAATCGTGGAAGCCGGAACGCTGCCGAACGACGGCAAGGTGATTGCCGACGAGCGCGACTACGCCGGCTGATTGCATCCCAGCACCCGGACCCTTTGCAGGCGCGGGATCATCGCCCGCGGCTTTGTTCGTCCTGCCGCCCGCCCGTCGCGCTCACGGACGGTCTACCATCGGAATCGGCTTGCATCTGCAAGCATCCGATGAAACCATGCCGTCCGGGCCAGACATAAGACCTGTCACAGAAACCGGCTAAACCCGGTCGCAGGAACATTTTCCCAGGAGATCGCGTCACCATGAAAAGACATGCATTGACCATTGCACTTTCGGCTTCCGTCCTCGCCATCACGGCGTCCCACGCCTTTGCCGATTTCACGCTGAACATCCTCCACATCAACGATCTGCACAGCCGTATCGAAGCCATCAACAAGTTCGATTCCACCTGCTCGGAAAAGGAAGCCGCCGAGAACGCCTGCTTTGGCGGCGTCGCGCGCGTCCACACGAAGATCAACGAGCGCCGCAATGCCCTGAAGGGTGAAGGCAAGAACGTGCTGGTGATGGACGCCGGCGACCAGTTCCAGGGCTCGCTGTTCTATTCCACCTTCAAGGGCAAGGCTGAGCTGGAATTCATGAACGGCATTGGCTTTGACGCAATGGCGGTCGGCAACCACGAATTCGATGATGGCCCGGATGTGCTGGCGACCTTCATCGATGGCGCGAAGTTCCCGGTCATTTCCGGCAACACGCTGGTTGGTGCCAACGAGAAGAACCTCGCCGGCAAGATCAAGGAATATCTGGTCAATGAGATCGGCGGCCAGAAAGTGGCCATCGTCTCGGTGCTAGCAACCGACACCGACGAGACGTCCGCCCCCGGCAAGAACGTGCTGATCACCGATGAAATCTCCTACCTGAAGTCGGTCGTGGCCAAGCTGGAAGGCGAAGGCGTCAACAAGATCATCCTGCTGTCGCATGTCGGCCTGCCCAAAGACCGTGAGATTGCCGCCGCCGTTCCGGGGATTGACGTGATTGTCGGCGGCCACAGCCACACGCTGATGTCCAACACCGTCGAAGGCGCACCCAAGTACCCGGAAATGGTCAAGAATCCGGCCGGCAAGGATGTTCCTATTGTCCAAGCCTATGCCTATTCGAAGTATCTCGGCGAACTCTCGGTCACCTTTGACGATGCCGGCAATGTGACGGACGCCAAGGGCGACCCGATCCTGCTGGATGCGTCGGTAACACCGGATGCCGCCGTTGCGGCGCGCGTCAAGGAACTTGGCGTGCCTCTCGAGGAGATCAAGAAGAAGGAAGTCGGTGCGGCTGCCGGTGACATTGACGGCTCGCGCGACACCTGCCGTGCGCAGGAATGCGCCATGGGCAACCTCGTGGCCGATGCCATGCTGGACCGCGTCAAGGATCAGGGCATCACCATTGCCGTGCAGAATGGCGGCGGCGTGCGCGCCACCATCAAGGCCGGCACCGTCACCATGGGTGACGTGCTGACCGTGCTGCCCTTCCAGAACACTGTCGCCACCTTCCAGATCAAGGGTGCCGATCTCGTCGCCGCGCTGGAAAACGGCGTTTCCAAGGTCGAGGAAGGCGCAGGCCGCTTCGCCCACGTCGCCGGCATGAAATACACCTTCGATATGAACAAGCCCGCCGGCAGCCGCGTGTCAGACGTGATGGTTGCCGAGGGCGGTGCCTTCGTGCCGATTGATGCCGCCAAGACCTATGGCGTTGTCACCAACAATTATGTCCGCACCGGCGGCGACGGCTTCAAGGTCTTCGCCACCAATGCGATCAACGCCTATGATTTCGGACCCAACCTCGAAAACCTGGTGGCCGAGTACATCACGGCCAATTCGCCCTACAAGCCCGTCGACAATTCCGGCCGCATCACCAAGATCGCCTCCACCGCGCCCGCAGCGCCCGCCGAACCTGCAAAGCCTGCAGAGCCGGCTGCTGCGGCACC
>JBGSQC010000105.1:0-5538 GCA_041738295.1 Zhengella sp.
GAGCGCCCGGATCACGCGCTTCCTCGATGGCGGCGGCGATCTCCTCGCGCGTCAGGGCCACGAAGGGATTGGCCAGCAGGCATTTCAACAGGCCGGTCTCGCGGCGCGACAGGGCCACCTGGAAACCGGCTTCGGCTGTCAGTTCGGATTTGCGCCCGTCAAAGCGCCAGCAGGCGAACCGGTAAACGTGATTGTCGCGCCGGTAGGCGAGCGAAGGCGACCGCCCGGCGCGGCGCACTACGGCACGCAGGCGTGCCAGCAACAGTTCCGGGTTGAAGGGCTTGGCGATGTAGTCGTCGGCGCCCGACTCATAGCCGCGCATGCGGTGATGGTCTGACGACAGGGCCGACACCATGATGACGGGAACGGAATTGGTCTCGCGCAGCTTGCGGCAGATGGTGATGCCGGATTCGTCGGCCAACATGACATCGAGCAGGATGGCGTCGATGCGGTGACGCTCAATGACCGATTCCACTTCCGTGCCGCTCGAAGCTGTGTGAACTGCAAAGCCGTGGCCCACCAGATACTGTTTCAGCATCGAGCGCATGTCCTGGTCGTCATCGACCACGAGAATGTGCGGAATGGCCATGCGGGCTGGGTCCTCCTCCCCGGTTGCTGAGTGCCGTTTCATGAGGAACGTAACAGAGCGCAACAAATCAAGCAGCAATGTAACGGCCTGTAACAAAGCGGCCGAAAAAATGGCCTCAGGGCATGGCCCGATGCGCTTTGCGTCTTGCGGGCGGGCGCTGTCGGCGTTTGTCTTGGCGCGCCGCCTGGAGGGGCGGCTATGACATTTCAACGGGAGGACTTTCATGTTCCGCAAAACTGTGGCGGCTGCCGCCTTTCTCGCATCAACCATGCTCTTCAATCCGGCCTTCGCCGAACCGCAGGCCGAAGTCCTGCATTGGTGGACGTCCGGCGGTGAAGCCAAGTCTGTTGCCGTCTTGAAGGACGAATTCTCTGCCAATGGTGGCAAGTGGACCGATATGCCGGTTGCCGGTGGCGGCGGCGATGCCGCGATGACGGCGCTGCGCGCCCGTGTTCTTTCCGGCAATGCGCCGACTGCCGTGCAGCTCAAGGGCCCGGCCATCCAGGAATGGGCCGAAGAAGGCGCCCTGTCGGATATTTCCGATGTGGCGGCTGCTGAAGGCTGGGACAAGAAGTTGCCGGAAGCCATCGCCAACCACATGAAGTGTGATGGCAAGTGGTGCGCTGCTCCGGTCAACGTCCACCGTGTCGATTGGATCTGGGCCAATGCCGAAGTGCTGGCCAAGGCTGGCGTGACCATGCCGAAGACCTGGGATGAGTTCAACGCTGCGGCCACCAAGCTGAAGGGCATGGGTATCACCCCGCTCGCCCATGGCGGCCAGTCCTGGCAGGATGCGACCGTGTTTGAAGTGGTCGCACTCGGCATTGGCGGTCCGGAGTTCTTCCGCAAGGCCTTTGTTGATCTGGACGAGGCCTCACTCAACTCCGACACGATGAAGAAGATCTTCGACCAAATGCGCATCATGCGCGGCTTCGTCGATCCCAACTTCCCCGGCCGTGACTGGAACCTGGCAACAGCCATGGTGATCAACGGCGAAGCAGCCTTCCAGATCATGGGCGACTGGGCCAAGGGCGAATTCACCGCTGCCGGCAAGGCACCGGGCAAGGACTTCCTCTGCGCGGCAGCACCGGGCGGCGGCTATCTCTACAATGTTGACAGCTTTGCCATGTTCAACGTGGACGGCGACGACAAGAAGGCCGGCCAGCAGCTGCTCGCCAAGCTGATCATGGGGGACAACTTCCAGAAGGTGTTCAACATGAACAAGGGCTCGATCCCGGCATCGACCAATGTCGCGATGACGGATTTCGACAGCTGCGCCCAGACCTCGTCGGCTGACATGGCTTCGACATCCAAGGCCAACACCCTGCTGCCGTCCTATGCCCATGGCATGGCTCTGCGCGGTGCGCAGGCCGGTGCGATCACCGACGTGGTGACCGCCCACTTCAACTCCGACATGTCGTCGGACGATGCGGTGGCCCAGCTGGTGAAGGCTGTCACCAACTCCAAATAATCCTGTCTGACCCATCCGCACCCCGGCCCATGCTGCCGGGGTGCGGTTTTTCAGGCACTATGACGGACTGCAGGCCACCGGATCTCCCGGTGCAAAAGGTCCGGGGGTGGAACCATGTCCCAATGGCTTGAACGACACGTGCCGAAGATCGTGCTGGCGCCTTCCTTCGCCGCGGTCATCGTCTTCGTCTATGGCTTCATCGCCTGGACGGCCTATATCTCGCTGACCCGCTCGCGGCTGCTGCCGAAATATGAATTTGACGGCTTCATCCAGTATTCGCGGCTGGCCGAAGCGCCGCGCTTTGAAGTGGCGCTGACCAACCTTGCGGTGTTCGGCATCCTCTTCATTGTCATCTCGATGGTCATGGGTCTGGCGCTGGCCATCTTCCTCGACCAGCGCATCCGCATCGAAGGTGCCATCCGCACCATCTATCTCTACCCGATGGCGCTGAGCCTGATCGTGACTGGTACCGCGTGGAAGTGGATCCTCAATCCCGGCCTCGGCATCGAGACGGTGGTGCGCAATCTCGGCTTCACCAATTTCACGCTGGACTGGCTGGTGAACCCCGACATGGCCATCTACACGGTGGTGATCGCCGGGGTCTGGCAGGCATCAGGCTTTGTCATGGCGCTGTTTCTTGCGGGCCTGCGCTCGGTCGACCAGGAAATCATCCGCGCCGCGCAGGTGGACGGCATTCCGGTCAGCCGCATCTACAGCGCCATCATCATTCCCTCGATGGCCCCGATCTTCCTGTCGGCCTTCATCGTGCTGTCGCACCTTGCCATCAAGAGCTTCGACCTCGTGATCGCGCTGACCGGCGGCGGCCCCGGCTATGCCACGGACCTGCCTGCCACCTACATGTTTGCCATGGCGTTCTCGCGCGGCGACATCGGGCAGGCGGCAGCCTCGGCCATGGTCATGATGATGATCGTCTTCGCCATTGTCGTCCCCTACCTCTATTCCGAACTGAGGCAGCGCAATGACTGACACCGCAATCCGCTCAACGGGACAGGGCAATGTCACGCGGCTGCTGCTGCGCGCCGGGCTCTACATCCTGCTCATCGTCTTTGCCCTCTACTACCTCATGCCGCTTTACGTGATGGTGGTGACCTCGCTCAAAAGCCTTGAGGAAATCCGCTCCGGCTCGCTGATGGCGCTGCCGCGTGAACCCAGTCTCGCTGCATGGGCCAAGGCCTGGTCCGGCGCCTGCACCGGCATCCAGTGCGAAGGCTTGCAGCCCTATTTCTGGAACTCCGTGCTGCTGGCAGTGCCGGCGGTCATGATCTCCACGCTGATCGGGGCGCTCAACGGCTATGTGTTTGCGCAATGGCGCTTCCGCGGGGCCGACATCCTGTTTGCCGGCCTGCTGTTTGGCTGCTTCATCCCCTTCCAGGTGGTGCTGCTGCCCATGGCCCGCGTTCTCGGCCTGATGGAGCTGGCCGGCACGATTCCCGGCCTGATCCTCGTCCATGTGATCTACGGCATCGGGTTCACGACGCTGTTTTTCCGAAATTACTACGTGACGATCCCGCAGGAGCTGGTGCGCGCGGCGAAGGTGGACGGGGCGGGCTTCTTCCGCATCCTGTTCTCGATCTTCCTGCCGCTGTCGGCGCCCATCGTTGTGGTCACGGTCATCTGGCAGTTCACGCAGATCTGGAACGACTTCCTTTTCGGTGTCTCGTTCAGCCAGGCGGGAACACAACCCGTGACAGTGGCACTCAACAACATCGTCAACTCCACCACCGGCGTGAAAGAATACAATGTCGACATGGCCGCGGCGATCATCGCCGCCCTGCCGACACTGCTTGTCTATGTCGTTGCCGGAAAATACTTCATCCGCGGCCTGACCGCAGGATCCGTGAAGGGATGACCATCATGACCCAGCCAATCCTCGACATCCGCAATCTCTACAAGAAGTATGGTTCGGTGGAGATCCTGAAGAACATCAATGTCTCCATCGAGCCGGGCGATTTCCTGGTGCTGGTCGGCCCGTCGGGCTGCGGCAAGTCCACGCTGCTCAACTGCATTGCGGGCCTTGAAGACATTTCGTCTGGCACCATCGCCATTGGCGGGCGCGACATGACGGGCGTCAGCCCCAAGGATCGCGACATCGCCATGGTGTTCCAGTCCTATGCGCTCTACCCGACGATGAGCGTCGCCAAGAACATCACCTTCGGCATGAAGGTGCGCGGTGTCGACAAGGCCGAACAGGAGCGCAAGCTTGCCGAGGTGGCCCGCCAGCTGCAGATCGAGCCGCTGCTCAACCGCAAGCCGGGCCAGCTTTCCGGTGGCCAGCGCCAACGCGTTGCCATGGGCCGGGCGCTGGTGCGCGACCCCAAGCTGTTCCTCTTCGACGAGCCGCTGTCGAACCTCGACGCCAAGCTGCGCGTCGAGATGCGAACCGAGATCAAGCGGCTGCATCACAATCTTTCGGCCTCCATCGTCTATGTGACGCATGACCAGATCGAGGCGATGACGCTGGCCACCAAGATCGTCGTGATGAAGGGCGGCGTGATCCAGCAGATCGGAACGCCGTCTGAAATCTACAACCGCCCGGCCAACATGTTCGTGGCTGATTTCATGGGCTCTCCCGCGATGAACCTGATCCCCGCCAAGTTGCGCCGCAACGGCACGAATGCGGAAATCGTGATCGCCCGGCCGGGTTCCGAACCGCTGGTGCTGAAACATGCGGCCCGCTTTGACAGCCTTGCCAGCGCCAGCGAAAAGGACATCGTGCTCGGTCTGCGGCCGGAGGACATTTCGGCAGCCAGCAAGGCACCGGCGGGCGCGCAGGAAGCGCATTGCCATGTCGAGATCGTGGAACCGGCAGGCGCCGACACCTTCGTGATGATTCGCCTCGGCGGCAAGGAAGTGACAGCGCGCCTGCATGCCGATGCCGATGTGGCACCGGGGAGTGACGCAGCCCTTGCTTTTGATCTGGACAAGGCATCGCTCTTCATGCCGGATACGGGTCTTCGGGCCGCCTGAGCCCGCAGCCCAAGGGAGACTGACGCGTGACCATCGCTTTTCCGGCCATCATCGGCGATGTTGGCGGCACCAATTCGCGCTTCCTGCTGCTGGAGGAAGGCGGCGAAGCCGCCGGTACACCCGTGCGGTTGATCAACCGCGACCATGCCACGATCAGCGACGCACTGCTGGCGGCCTATGGCGTTGAGCGGCTCAAAGAGGTCAAGACGCTGGTCATTGCGGTTGCCTGCCCGGTGGAGACGCCGCCCTTCCGCCTGACCAATGCCGACTGGGTGATCGACCCGCAGGAGGTGATCGACCGGACGGGCATCGCCAAGGTTTGCGTAATGAACGACTTCCTTGCGCAGGGGCTGGCAGCGGCGAGCTTTCCGCTGGAACGGCTGGTGCGGATCGGTGGTCCGGAGCGACGTGACCATGCGCCGCGCGTGGTCGTGGGTCCGGGAACGGGGCTTGGCGTGGCGCAGGTTTTGCGCACGCGCGACAGCTGGAT
>JBGSQC010000126.1:0-5375 GCA_041738295.1 Zhengella sp.
AACAATTTGTGTAAAAAATATTTTAGTAGCAACAGATGCCAATGGCGACGTGGTGAAGCAGTCTATTCTGCCAGCGGAAGTCCAAAACTGCTTCCAACCGACAATGCCGAGTTCTTCAATTCAGTTGCTGATTTGCTGGACAGTTTCGAGGTTTCTTCATCGCAGTAGCCGTTGGGCTGCGTAAAGGCTCCACCATTCAACTGCGGCACACGGTCACTTCCCCGTCCATTCCGGCGGGCGCTTCTCGATGAAGGCGGAGATGCCCTCCTCCGCATCGCGCGCCAGCATGTTTTCCACCATCACCTGCGCGGTGTAGTCATAGGCCTCCGACAGGCCCATTTCGGCCTGGTTGTAGAAGGCTTCCTTGCCGGTGCGCACCGTCAGCGGCGACTTTGATGCGATGGTGTCGGCATATTTCTTGGTGACCTGCGCCAGATAATTGGCGGGCACCACGCGGTTGACCAAGCCGAACTCGCGCGCCGTGTCGGCGTCTGTGGTCTCGCCGGTCAGCAGCATTTCCATGGCCTGCTTGCGGCTGACATTGCGCGACAGCGCCACCATGGGCGTGGAGCAGAAAAGGCCGATGTTGACGCCGGGCGTTGCAAAGCCCGATTCCGGCGTGGCAATGGCGAGATCGCAGGAGGCGACCAGCTGGCAGCCGGCGGCGGTGGCCACACCATCAATCTCGGCGATCACCGGCTTGGGGTGGCGGACAATCGCCTGCATCAGCTTTGAACACAGCGCAAAGGTTTCAGCGAAGAAGGCGCGGCCCTTGTCGGCACTTGTGCGCGCGGCGGCCATTTCCTTTAGGTCATGCCCTGCGCAGAACACACGGGTGGCTGAAGACAGGATGATGACCTTGACGCTCCCGTCGCCCCTTGCCTCCTCGAAGGCATCCAGCAGCATCTGCATGAAGCCGAGCGACAGGGCATTGGCCGGCGGTCGGTTCATGGCGATGCGCAGCACCGCGCCATCACGCGTGCGCACCAGAGATCCCGGATTGGCGGGTTTCAGGGCCTGCGCTGCTTCAGCCATGGGTTTCTCCTTCAATTGCTGCCGCCGAGAACGCCGTCCAGGCGATCAAGATGAGGACGCACGGCATCCAGATTGGCATCGGTGGGCTTCATCGCATCCATCTGCTCGCGCGCCTCGCGCAGGCCTGCCAGCAGGTCTTCCTTTTCCTCATCAGTGATGCCTTCCATCTTGCGGATTTCGGCTTCCGAGGCATCCATGCTTTCGTCGGTCGGCGGATCGGTCAGCCACTGGCGGGCGATTATGATGGACTGCACTGTATCATACCAGTCCTTGAAGCTGGCGAACCCGCCCTCCTCGATCTTCACCTCCATGGCTGTGATTGCCTCGGCATTGCCGGCCAGATAATCAATCTCGTCCATCAGGCCGTCAGGATCGCCCGGTTCGTATTCCTTGTCGAATTCCAGCATGACCGCCTGTACGGCGGGGTAGCTCGAGAGGAAACGGGCAACGCGGGCATCATCAAGCGCCAGTTGCTCAATGGGCGCTGCACCATCCTCCTGTGCGCCCGCGCCCGCCGCCAGCCCGAAGACAAGCGCCAGCGCCGCCATCAATTTCCCCAGTCCGCGCATCATCATGCTCCTGCCCTGACCGCACTATAAACAAAGTCTTAGTGTCGTCGCGCCGGGTTGGAAAGACGGATTTTCCTGCTACGAATGGGGCAGATGGGGCCAGCCGTGACGGGCGAGACCTCACGAAGTGGATAGACGGGAAGAAAGACCCCCCATGACCAGACACTCGCTTGCCCCCGTGATGGATGTGGATGCGCTGAACGCTTTCCTGGCCGAAGTCTTCCCGCAATTGAACGGCGAACATGCGGCCTATGTGGTCACCGAGGTCAGCCCCGGTGGCGCGCGGGTGCGCCTCACTGCCGATGAGCGGCACCTGCGCCCCGGCAACACGGTGTCAGGCCCGGCACTGTTCACGCTGGCCGACATTGGCGGCTATGCCTGCGTGCTTTCCCATGTCGGCCCGAAGGCGCTGGCGGTGACGACCAACCTCTCCATCAATTTCATGCGCAAGGCCGAGGCCGGCCCGATCGACGGACATTGCCGCATCCTGAAGCTGGGCAAGAACCTGATGGTGTTCGATGTGGAAATGCTGTCGGCCGGCCACATGGTGGCCCACGCCACGGGGACATACTCGATCCCGCCACGGTGAGGGCGGCTTGTCTGGAACCCGAGCCATGGTACCGGATTTGCGCCTTTGCAGATCGGTTCTTTATGCGGTAAAATAATACCACACATCCAACCCATTGTTTTTGCTCATCTCTCCGGCACGAACTCCATTATCCCGTGCTTGACGCCCCTGTCCGCTTCCCCTATAAGCCCGGTCATCTGCGGTCCTTAGGGGCCGCGGTGTTGTTTTGCGGGCCTGCCTCAAGGTGTTCGCCTCGCAAAACGCCAAGCAACAAAAAGCGCCGTCCGGGCCTTTCCGGCGGACCATTTGAGAGACAAACCCATGAAAACCTTTTCGCAGAAGCCGGCGGAAGTGGAAAAGAAGTGGATCCTGATCGACGCCGAAGGGCTCGTTCTCGGTCGCCTCGCCTCCATCGTCGCCAACCGCCTGCGCGGCAAGCACAAGGCAACCTTCACCCCTCACGTCGATGACGGCGACAATGTCGTGATCATCAACGCCGACAAGGTGGCCCTGACCGGCAAGAAGTTCACCGACAAGGTGTACTACTGGCACACCGGCTGGGCCGGCGGCATCAAGGAGCGCACCGCGCGCCAGATCATCGAAGGCCGCTTCCCGGAGCGCGTCATCGAGAAGGCTGTCGAGCGCATGGTTCCGCGTGGTCCGCTGGGCCGCCGCCAGATGAAGAACCTGCGCGTCTATGCCGGCGCTTCCCATCCCCATGAGGCACAGCAGCCCGTCGTTCTCGACATCGCTGCCATGTCTTCCAAGAACACGAAGGGCTGAACTCCATGGCCGACCTTTCTTCCCTTGAATCGCTTGGCACCGTGAAGGCGGAGGTTACCGCCCCCGTCCACGTGCAGAAGCTTGACGCCCATGGCCGCGCCTATGCGACCGGCAAGCGCAAGAACGCGATTGCCCGCGTCTGGATCAAGCCGGGCGCCGGCAAGATCATCATCAACACCAAGGAAGCCGATGCCTATTTCGCGCGTCCGGTGCTGCAGATGGTGCTGCGCCAGCCGATCATCGCTGCCAACCGCACTGGCCAGTACGACATCGTCGTCACGGTCAAGGGCGGCGGCCTTTCCGGCCAGGCCGGTGCCGTCCGTCACGGCATCTCCAAGGCGCTGACCTATTTCGAGCCGGCCCTTCGCGGCGTGCTCAAGAAGGGTGGCTTCCTGACCCGTGACAGCCGCGTCGTCGAGCGCAAGAAGTACGGCAAGGCCAAGGCCCGCCGTTCGTTCCAGTTCTCCAAGCGCTAAGGCGCTTGGGGCAAGTTTTCCAAGCGCTAAGGCGCTCGGGGCCAGTTCTCCAAGCGCTAAGGCGCTCGGGGCCAGTTCTCCAAGCGCTAAGGCGCTCGGGGCCAGTTCTTCTGGAATTGGCTGCTGGACTACAGACATTGCGAAAGCCCGGCTCACGCCGGGCTTTTTGCTTTTCGGGGATCGGATCAGGCGATTGCCGCGCGGCGGCTTGCCGCAAGGCGGGTCAGCCAGGCCATCACCGGCTTTTCAAAGCGCAGATGCAGCAGTGCGGAGGCTGCCGCAATCAGCGGGAACAGGACGAGCGCCAGCAGCCAGGGGTTCGCCGCCCAGCCCGGCAAATGGGGGAGCACCACCATCACCGCAAACTGGATGACATAGACGTGGACCAGATAGGTGGAATAGGACCAGTCTCCGAGATTTTGCAGCCAGCGGCTGGCAAAGGAAAAGCTGTGGAGGCCGCCCGCCACGAAGAGTGCGGCCGGCAGACCCCAGGTCAGGAAGCGCCAGCGCTCCTGCATCAGGTCGGCTGACAGGGCGAGCATCAGGATGCCTGCCGCCAGCGCCAGCCAGTAGAGGCCTTCGCGCGGGCTTGCCGGGCGGTCGCGGAACACGAAACGGTAGAGCAGAATGCCGAGCGCGAATTCCAGAATGATCGGATCGGTGTAGAAGCGCAGCAAGGCGCCGGGCGCCTCCACCAGTGTTCCAAGGCCTGCCACTGCAGCCAAGACGGCGCAGACGCTGAGCAGCGTGCGGTCGCCGAAGAAGCCGCCGAAGACAACCACCAGACCGTAGAAGGCCATCTCGTAGTTCAGCGTCCATCCAAGCGACAGGACCGGCTGGATGCCGCCAGTCGCGTTCTCATAGGGCAGGAAGAACAGCGAGGCGATGAGATGGGCCGGATCGCCCAGCACGGATTTCAGCACGCCGGGCACCAGCATGGCGATGATGAAAAGCGCAATCGTCATCAGCCAGTAAAGCGGCACGATGCGGATGAGGCGGCGGGTGAAGAAGCCCGGCCCCGCCCCGCCCTTGGCGTCCACGATCATCGCCATCAGGAAGCCCGACAGGATGAAAAAGATGTCGACGCCGATGGCGCCAATGGCAAAGGCCGGGGCGGAACCGGCCTCACGGGCCAGCGATGCGGTCAGGTGATAGGCAACCACGGACCAGGCGGCAATGGCGCGCAGATATTGCACGCTGGCCAGCCGGCCTGCATCCAATCCCTCTCCGATTGCCACTTCCCCGGTCGATTTCATTCCCGGCCTTTCGGTGCCGTTTGGCGGTGCCTGCGCGCGCCAGTCCAAGCAGCCAGAAATTTCCGGCCTGGGCTTCGCCCGGCGGAGACGTTACGCTAGAACTGCTTCACAAACCGTTTGCGGAGCACAAAGAATGCCGTCCAAATCCATCGACAATGCCTTCACCGCCCGTTCGCGCAAGGGTGCAGCCAGCGACCCCACCCATGCCGGGGCGCTCTCCTTCATGCGCCGTCCCTATTCGAAGAACGTCAAAGGCGCAGACGCGGTGGTCTGGGGCATTCCCTTTGATGCGGCGGTTTCCAACCGGCCGGGCGCGCGCTTCGGCCCGCAGGCGATCCGCCGCGCCTCGGCGATCTTCGACAATGATCCGCAATATCCCTTTGCTCGCGATCTCTTCGAGGCGATGGAAGTGATCGACTATGGCGACTGCCTGCTTGACTATGGAAATCACCAGAAGACCCCGGCGGCGATCGAGCGCGAGGCGGCGAAGATCCTGAAATCAGGCGCCTTCCTGCTCTCCATGGGCGGCGACCACTTCGTCACCTGGCCGATCCTTAAGGCCCATGCCGCCATCCACGGGCCTTTGGCTCTGGTGCAGTTCGATGCGCATCAGGACACCTGGTATGATGATGGCAAGCGCATCGACCACGGCTCGTTTGTCGGCCGCGCGGTGCGCGACGGGGTGATC
>JBGSQC010000134.1:0-2346 GCA_041738295.1 Zhengella sp.
CATGGGCAATGATCACGCTGCGCCCGGTGGGCAGCGCTGTGAGCGATGCGGTCACCCGCGTGGCCATGGTGAGGTAATTCTCGCCGCCCGGCGGGCAATGGGCCGCGAGTCCTTCACGGTCCAGCGGACCGATATCCGGAACATCGCCATAGGCAAGACCTTCCCACTCACCGAAATCCTGCTCCCACAGTCCCGCATCCTCGGCGCAGGTGATGCCGGTAAAAAGCGCTCCGGCCGTCTGCCGGCAGCGAAGTGCTGGGCTTGTGACCAAGCGGTCGAATGGGCCGACAATCGCGCGCAGCGGTGCAAGCCTGTCCTCATCGGGCAGCACGGAAGCGACATCGCGGCGTCCGGCAAGACGGTCGGGCTCGGCGCGCGGCGCATGGCGGATCAGCAGCCATTCGGCGCCTGCAAGGGGAGAATTGTCGGTCATGCCTCTTTTCAAATCGTCCGGGAGATGGTTCCTGTGCGCGCTCAGGAGTCGGTCATGCAGGTCACACTCATCACAGGCGGCGCCCGTTCGGGCAAGAGCCAATTTGCCGAGAAGACGGTGCTGGCATTGCCCGGCCGCCCGGTCTATGTGGCCACCGCCGAGGCGCTGGACGACGAGATGCGCGCCCGCATTGCCACCCATAAGGCACGCCGCGATCACCTCTGGATCGACCGTCCGGCACCGCTTGATCTGGTTGAGGCGCTGGCTGATACCGAAGGGCAGGGCCCGCGCCTTGTTGATTGCCTGACGCTCTGGCTTTCCAACTTGATGTTTGCCCGCCGCGACTGGCAGGCCGAAGGGGAGCGCCTCGTCGAAGCCCTTGGAAAAACAGAGAGCCCTGTCGTTTTTGTCACAAACGAGGTCGGTCTCGGCATCGTGCCAGACAACAAGCTTGCGCGAGAGTTCCGTGATGCCCAAGGGCGCCTGAACCAGATGGTTGCCGCCGCTGCAACGGATGTGTTTTTCGTTGTCGCCGGACTGCCAATGAAAGTGAAATGACTTCCATGACTGACATTCTTTTTCCTGCCGCTTCCTTTGGCGAGTTGAAGGCAAAGCTCGCCGCTTTGCCGCTTGCCGATGAGGCTGCCCGCACTGCGGCACTCGCCCGCCAGGGCAGCCTTACCAAGCCTGCCGGGTCGCTCGGCTTGCTGGAAACCCTCGCGGTGTTCATGGCGGGATGGCAAGGCGTTGACCGTCCGAAGCTGGAGCGTGCGCAAGCGCTGGTTTTTGCCGGAAACCACGGTGTTTGCGCCAAGGGCGTCAACCCCTTCCCGCAGGAAGTGACGGCGCAAATGGTGGCGAACTTCACCCATGGCGGCGCGGCCATCAACCAGCTTTGCAAGACCAATGGCGCTGAGCTTTCGGTCATCGCGCTCGACCTTGACCGGCCGACCGCAGACATTTCCGAAGGCCCGGCCATGACCGAGGCCGAAACGCTCGATGCCATGGCACGCGGCGCGTCCGCCGTTGATGCTTCCGCCGATGTGCTGGTGCTGGGAGAGATGGGCATCGGCAATTCCACCATTGCTGCGGCATTGGCCGCCGGTGTCTTTGGCGGATTGGGCGCAGATTGGGCGGGGCCCGGCACCGGGTCCGATGCCAACGGCATCTCGCTGAAGGCCCGCGTGGTTGATCAGGCGGTTGCCGTCAACAAGGCCGCCCTAGGAGATCCGCTGGCGGTGCTTGCAGCCCTTGGCGGGCGCGAACAGGCAGCCCTTTGCGGCGCCGTGCTGGAAGCCCGCCGCCTCCGCATCCCTGTCATTCTCGACGGCTTCATCTGCACGGCTGCCGTTGCACCATTGGCTCTTGTTGACGGAGCGCTCGATCATTGCATAGCCGGCCATGTTTCAGCCGAGCCCGGCCATAAGCGCCTGCTCGCGGCGTTGGGCAAGGAGCCTCTTCTTTCGCTTGGCATGCGGCTGGGCGAAGGTTCCGGCGCGGCGTTGGCCCTTGGGATTCTGCGTTCGGCCATTGCTTGCCACAATGGCATGGCAACATTTGCCGAAGCCGGGGTGTCTGGCGGATGATCGATCCGGGACGCCTGATCAAAGAAGCGCGCATCGCCCTGATGCTTCTGACACGCCTGCCTGCGGGCCACGTCAGCGAGCCGGTTCCCTCCATGCGGGACGCCGTCTGGGCCTATCCGCTGGCAGGGATGGCGGTTGGTCTCATCGGGGCCATCGGCCTTTCTGTCGCCTATGGCCTCGGCTTTCCTCCCCTTGCTTCTGCGCTGCTGGCTCTCTCCGCCATGGCGCTTGCCACCGGGGCCTTGCATGAGGATGGCCTGGCCGACATGGCTGACGGTTTTGGTGGCGGGCAGACGCGCGAGCGAAAGCTGGAGATCATGCGCGACA
>JBGSQC010000164.1:0-6142 GCA_041738295.1 Zhengella sp.
CAGCGCCAGCCCATACATGACCGAAGCGACCAGCGCCAAGACGCCGGAATTCCCGCAGGTCAGCGCCAAGCGCTTTCCGTCATAGCCATAGAGCCCGGTCATTGCCACGGCGAGCGCCAGCAGGGCGCCGATGGCGGCAAACCGGGGAAGCAAGCGCGCCAGCGTGTCGCGCTCCACCCGCATCAGGCCAAAAAGCGGCAGAATGGCTAGAAACACAAGCGCCGCGCCAATCTCGCTGAGGGTTGACCGGTCCATCCCGTCGATCAGGCCGGCGAGGAACTCTGCGGCAAAGAAAAGCGCAAACAGAAGGGCGGCGATCATCACTTCGCGCGAGGCATTCAGTTCGACCCGGCCGAATGCCAGCAGAAGCAGCCCCCAGGCCGCCGTCACGCCGACAAGAACAGCAATTCCTGATCCTGCAAGCGGGACTGATCCTGCCACAAGAGCGACAAAGAGGAGATTGCCTTTCGCCAGCTGGTGGTCGGCAGGCCGGAACGGAAAGGACAGGAAGGACAACATGGCGGCGATCCGGCTCCGGAAGGGCAGAACCGGACGAAGCACCGGCTGCCATTTGTCCATTTACGAGGTGCCCCGGCGCCTTTGCAATGGTGCCGCTTGCGCCGCCATGTGCACAGTTGCCACATGGCGGATTTTTTTCTTAAGTCAGGCAAGGTTTATGGTAGGGGATTTCTTGCGCAATGCAGCATGGATTGCCATTTGAAGCCGCAATTGCCCAAACCCCTTTCCGCAAGGCCGGATACCGCCGGCTGAGACATTCAGGAACACCCATGACCAGACCGATGACCCATCTGGAAAAGCTGGAGGCCGAGGCCATCCACATTTTCCGGGAAGTGGCAGCAACCTTTGCCAAGCCGGTGATGCTTTATTCCATCGGCAAGGATTCGTCCGTCATGCTGCATCTGGCGATGAAGGCCTTTTATCCGGCCAAGCCGCCCTTTGCTTTCCTTCACGTGGACACCGGCTGGAAGTTCCGCGAAATGATCGAGTTTCGCGACCAGATGGCCGCCGATCTCGGCTTTGACCTGCTGGTTCACAAGAATTTGGAGGGCGTAGCCGAAGGCGTCGGACCTTTCACGCACGGCTCCAACACGCACACCCACATCATGAAGACGGTCGGCCTGCGCCAGGCACTCGACAAGTATGGATTTGATGCGGCCTTCGGCGGCGCGCGGCGCGACGAGGAAAAGAGCCGCGCCAAGGAACGCATTTTCTCCTTCCGCAATTCGAGCCATGGCTGGGACCCCAAGAACCAGCGACCGGAAATGTGGAAGATCTACAACACGCGCGTCGGCCAGAATGAGTCGATCCGCGTCTTCCCGATCTCCAATTGGACCGAACTCGACATCTGGCAGTACATCCTGCAGGAAAACATCCCCATCGTCCCGCTCTATCTGGCCAAGAAGCGCCCGGTGGTCGAGCGTGACGGGATGCTCATTATGAAGGACGATGACCGCATGGAACTAAAGCCCGGCGAAGTGCTGGAAAACCGCCTCGTGCGCTTCCGCACGCTCGGCTGCTATCCGCTGACCGGCGCTGTCGACAGCTCGGCAGACACGCTGGAAGCCATTGTCAAGGAAATGCTGGTGGCCCGCACCTCCGAAAGGCAGGGCCGCATGATCGACCATGACGAATCCGGCTCGATGGAAAAGAAGAAGCGCGAAGGATATTTCTGATGGAACTCTCACACGCGCCTGACATGTCCCGCGAGGACATTGCCGCCGAAGTGCGCGGCTTTCTGGCCGAGCAGGAAAAGAAGTCGCTTCTGCGCTTCCTCACCTGCGGATCGGTTGATGATGGCAAGTCGACGCTGATCGGTCGGCTGCTCTACGACACCAAGCTGATCTTCGAGGACCAGCTGGCCGCCCTTGAACGCGATTCCAAGAAGCACGGCACCGCCGGCGAGGACATTGATTTCGCGCTGCTGGTCGACGGCCTTGAGGCCGAGCGCGAGCAGGGCATCACCATCGATGTCGCCTACCGCTTCTTCTCCACTTCCAAGCGCAAGTTCATCGTCGCTGATACGCCCGGCCACGAGCAGTACACCCGCAACATGGCAACCGGTGCGTCCACCGCCGATGTCGCCGTGGTGCTGATCGATGCACGCAAGGGCGTCTTGAAGCAGACGCGCCGCCATTCCTTCATTGCGTCGCTGCTGGGCATCCGCAACATCGTGGTGGCGGTCAACAAGATCGACCTGATGGACTGGAGCGAGGATGTCTTCAACCGCATCGTCGCCGACTACAAGGAGTTCGCCAAGGATCTGGGCTTTGCCACCATCCAGGCGATCCCGATGTCGGCGCGCTTTGGCGACAATGTCACCGTCAGGTCCGCGAAAATGGGCTGGTACATTGGCCCGACCCTGCTCGAACATCTCGAGATCGTGCCTGTGGACGAGGGGCTGGGTGCCAAGCCGTTCCGCTTCCCGGTGCAGTATGTGAACCGTCCGAACCTCGATTTCCGTGGCTTCTGCGGCACGATCGCGTCCGGCCATGTTGTCCAGGGCGATACGGTCGTCGTAGCAAAGTCCGGCAAGCCTTCGCGGGTCAAGCGCATCGTCGCCCATGGCGGAGACCTGATCGAGGCGTCCGCCGGCCAGGCGGTCACGCTGGTGCTCGAAGACGAGATCGAGGTCTCGCGCGGCAACATGCTGGTTGCCCCCGATCACCGGCCGGAAGTCGCCGACCAGTTCGAGGCCAACATTGTCTGGTTTGACGAGAATGCCATGATCCCGGGACGCGCCTATATCCTGCGCACCGAGACCGACCAGGCGCCCGCCACCATCACCGCGCTGAAATACCGCATTGATGTCAACAGCTTCGCCCATGAGGCCGCCAAGCATCTCGACCTCAACGAGGTGGGCGTGGTCAACATTTCCGCGCAGACGCCGTTTGCCTTCGATGCCTATGGTACGAATCGCGTGACCGGTGCCTTCGTGCTGATCGACCGCATCACCAATGCCACCGTCGGCGCGGGCATGATCAACCACCCGCTGCGCCGCGCCTCCAATGTCCACTGGCAGTCGCTCGATGTGAACAAGCAGGCCCGCTCGGGCATCAAGCACCAGAAGCCGGCCGTGCTCTGGTTTACCGGCCTGTCGGGATCCGGCAAGTCGACCGTTGCCAACCTGCTGGAGAAGCGCCTGTTTGCCGAGGGGCGCCATACCTACATTCTCGACGGCGACAATGTGCGTCACGGCCTCAACCGCGACCTTGGCTTCACCGAGGATGACCGCGTGGAAAACATCCGCCGCGTCTCGGAAGTCTCCAGGCTCATGGTCGATGCCGGCCTGCTGGTTCTGGTATCCTTCATCTCGCCATTCAGGGCCGAGCGCCGCATGGCGCGCGAAATGATGGGCGACAATGAGTTCGTCGAGGTCTTTGTCGATACGCCGTTTGAGGAATGCGCGCGCCGCGATCCCAAGGGCCTCTATGCCAAGGCCGTGAAAGGCAAGATCAAGAACTTCACCGGCGTCGACTCGCCGTATGAGGCTCCCGAGCATGCAGACATTCATCTGCGCACTTCGGGGCGCACGGCTGAGGAACTCGCGGACGAAATCGAAGCCTGGCTGAAGGAGCGGGGCTATTGCTGACCTCTGTTTCGCCGATGAATGACAGCGAAGCGGCGGCCATGCTGGCCGTCTTCGAAACCCTGTCGCTGGCTGCCGGCATTGAAATCATGGATGTGCGCGCCGGTGGCGTGACCGCCGAGACCAAGGCCGATGCCTCGCCCGTGACCGAGGCCGACCGGCGCGCAGAGGAAGTGATCCTGAAAGGTCTGGCTGTCCATTTCCCGGCCATCCCGGTGGTCGCCGAGGAAGAGGCTGCCGCTGGCCGCGTTCCCGCGACGGATGGCAAGGATTTCTTTCTGGTCGATCAGCTGGACGGCACCAAGGAATTCGTCAACGGCAAGACCGATTTCACGGTCAACATCGCGCTGGTCAGCAAGGGCGTTCCCCTTGTCGGCGTGGTCTATGCTCCGGCACGCGGGATCATTTGGTCCGGCCGCCCAGGCGCTGCGACGGTCGCGACTGTTGACGGCAATGCCATCGGTAAGCGCAAGCCCATTGCCGGTTCCGCCCTTGGGGAAACCGTGCGCGTGGTGGCGTCAAAATCCCACCGCACCCCGGAAACCGATGAATTCATCGCCAGGTTTGAAGGCGCAGAGACGGTCTCGGTCGGATCCTCGCTGAAATTCTGCCTGCTGGCAGAAGGCGTAGCCGATATCTATCCGCGCTTTGGCCGGACGATGGAATGGGATACGGCAGCTGGCGATGCCGTGCTGCGTGCGGCAGGCGGTACCACGGTGAAGCCCGATGGCGAGCCTTTCATCTATGGCAAGCGCAACCAAGCCGATGACAGCGACTTTGCCAATTCCTGGTTCGTCTCGGTGAGCGGACAGGCACGCACGCTGCTCGGCTGACGGACAGCGCCACCTCTACTGCTGACTTGCTGGCGCAACCCGGTTTCAACCCTGCGGCTTTCTTTCACGGTGAAAAGAAACGTGTATGCAAGCTGTGAAAGGATGCACTAAACCAAGCGCGGCGAATCCGGGTGCGTTGCAGCACGCCGGGCGGGACTGACACTTGGGGAAGGCAGCATCATGGGAATTCCGTTCATTGATCTCGGCGCGCAGCAGGCTCTCATCCGCGACCGGATTGATGCGGAGATTGCGGAAGTGCTCGACAGTGGAGCCTATGTGCTCGGCCCCAAGGTCAAGACCTTCGAAGAAGAACTGGCTGCCTTCTGCGGTGCCAGGCATGTAATTTCCTGTGCCAATGGCACCGATGCGCTGATGCTGGGCCTCATGGCCTTTGAAGTACGCGGCGGTGACGCGGTGTTCGTGCCGTCCTTCACCTTTGCCGCCACCGCGCAGGTGGTGCCCTGCATGGGTGCCGTTCCATTTTTTGTCGATGTGCTTCCCGACACGTTCAACATGGACCCGGCCAGCCTGAAGCGCTGCATCGGGGCGGCGCGCGAAATGGGTCTCAATCCGCGCATGGTTATCCCGGTGGACCTTTTCGGCCTGCCGGCTGACATGGCTGCCATTCAGAAGATTGCCGACGAGGAAGACCTGATCGTCATGTGCGACAGCGCCCAAGGCTTTGGCGCGCGCATCGGCAACCGCATGACCGGCACCTTCGGCAAGCTGACGACGACCTCTTTCTTCCCGGCCAAGCCGCTCGGCTGCTATGGCGATGGCGGAGCGGTCTTTACCGATGACAGTGAACTGGCGGCCCTGATTGACAGCTACCGCGTCTATGGCAAGGGCACCGACAAATACGACAACATCCGCATCGGCATGAACTCGCGCCTGGATTCGATTCAAGCCGCGATCCTGTCGGTCAAGCTGTCGATCTATGCCGAAGAGATCGAGGCGCGCGACCGCATTGCCGCGCGCTATCATTCCCTTCTGAAAGGCCATGTCACCGTGCCGGTCGTGCCGTCAGGCTATTCGTCGATTTGGGCTCAGTACACGGTACGCGTCGCCGGGCCAGACGAGCGCGCCAAGGTGCAGGCGCATCTATCCGCCAACGGCATTCCGACGGCGGTCTATTACCCAGTGCCGCAGCACATGCAGACGGCATGCTCGCGCTTCCCCGGCGATCCGGCTGGCCTTCCTGCCACCGAACTGGCTGCCGGACAGGTACTGAGCCTGCCCATGCATCCCTATCTTGATGAAGCAACGCAGGATCGCATCGCCGCGACGCTAATCGAAGCTGTCGGCTGACCATCAGGCGAAGGCCGTCCGACCGGGCCGCGTCCGCCAAAGGATGAAGCTCATCGCTGCCAGATTGACGAGGTTCCAGGCGATCCCGTTGAGGAAGGCGGCAGCATAGGAGCCTGTCAGGTCATAGATTTCGCCCGACATCCAGCCGCCCACCGCCATGCCGACAATGGTTGCCATGATGACCATGCCGACGCGCTGGCCAGCCTGCTCGGCCGGCATGTATTCGCGCACGATGATGGCATAGGACGGCACGATGCCGCCTTGCGCCAACCCGAAGATGAAGGACACGATGTAGAGCGAGGCCAGCCCGTCAAACGGGATGTAGAACAAGAGCGCAAGGCCCTGGCCGACCGACCCGATGATCAGTGTCTTGACCCCGCCGATGCGGTCGGCG
>JBGSQC010000213.1:0-4205 GCA_041738295.1 Zhengella sp.
ACTCGTCGGTTGCCGCCTTGCCGTCATTGACTTCCTGCGTCCAGCTTTCCAGCGGGATCTTGATGCCAAATTCCTTGTCGATGGCAAAGACGATGTCGAGGAAGTCGAGGCTGTCGATGCCGAGGTCGTCAATGGTGTGGCTTTCCGGCGTGATCGTGTCGCGCTCGATCTCGCTCGTCTCGGCAATAATGTCTGCGACCTTGTCGAAAGTGGATGACACGGGTGTTGTCCTCTTGAATGTTTCGGAAATCTCGTTGGCTGGCATTAACCGGTTTTTTGCCTTCCGAAAAGGGCATGGCCGGTTTTTTGCCCGAAGACCAGGCATTGCAAGGGTTTTGACTTCATTTGCCGCTGCGGCAATCAAGAAGGATCAAGCTTGCCGCAGACGTAAACCAGCGATAGAGCCGGGGCATGAGTCTCTCCGCTGAAACCATCCTTTATGTCTTTGGCCTGATCGGCCTTGGCTGGCTTGCCAGCATGTCGCGGCTGCTGAAACCCGGTACCAGCGAAGGCCTGTCGGATTTTGCCATCACGGTTGCCGTGCCGGTGCTGATGTTCAAGACCATGGCGCAGGCCGATTTCTCTGGCGCTGCGCCACTCAAGCTCTGGGCCATTTATTTCAGCGCAGTCGCGATCAGCTGGACGCTCGGCCATGTGGTGATCCGCCGCTTTTTCGGCCGTGACCGGCCTTCAGGCGTGGTGGCCGGCGTCACGTCGGCCTTCTCCAACCTGGTGCTGCTCGGCATCCCGCTGGTGCAAAGCCTCGCCGGGCAGCAGGGCTTCGAGGTGCTGTCGCTGATCATCGCAGTGCACCTGCCGGTGATGATGTCTGCCTCGATCATCCTGTTTGAATGGGCGCGCCATGACGGGACGAAGCGGAGTTTTGGCTTGCTGGCACGCGATTTTGTCGTGCGGCTGGTCACCAATCCTCTGATCGTCGGCATTCTGGCTGGCCTTGCCTTCCGCCTGACCGGCCTGCCGCTTGGCGGACCAGCCGGGCGCATTGCCGATTCGCTGGCAGCACTGGCAGGGCCGGTGGCGCTGTTTGCCATGGGCATGTCTCTCAAGGATTACGGCCTCAAGGGCAATCTGGCGCCCGCTGCGGCACTGGCCGCCATCAAGCTGATGGTGATGCCGGCGCTCGCCTTGGGTCTGGCATTGGCCTTCGGCCTGCCGCCTCTGGCCGCCTCCATTGCGGTTCTGGCGGCCTCGCTGCCTGCCGGCGTCAATTCCTATCTCATCGCCACGCGCTTTGGCACGGGGCAGGCGCTGGCAGCCAATTCCATGACACTTGGCACGCTGCTCGCGGCCCTTTCGACTGTCTTCTGGTTTGCAGTCGCCCAAGCCATGTTTGGCTGACGGGACAGGACTTTAAATTTAACACGTTAAATAAATGCCTTGATGCGACAGCAGCTTTGACGCATCTTGTGCGCCATGTGCGGCGTTTCATGCCGGCAAAGGTCAAAGATGCGCCAACGCGCACGCGAAAGGGAGAAGACGATGGCAAACCGGTTCCTGCGGGAAGCAAACCTGATCGGCGGCGCCTGGGTGCAGGCTGACTCCGGCAAGGTGATCGACGTCACCAATCCGGCAACCGGCGAGAAGATCGGCACGGTTCCGCGCTCCGGCGCGGCCGAGACGCACCGTGCCATTGATGCCGCACAGGAAGCCTTCCTTGTCTGGCGCAAGACGTCCGCCCTCCACCGCTCGCAGATGCTGCGCAAGCTGCATGATGCGATCATGGACAACCAGCTTGAACTGGCCGAACTGCTGACGCTGGAACAGGGAAAGCCGCTGGCCGAGGCCAAGGGCGAAGTGGGCATGTCGGCAGGCTATGTGCTGTGGTTTGCCGAGGAAGCGCGCCGCATCTATGGCGACATCGTGCCGTCGCCCTGGGCCGACCGTCGCATTCTCGTGACCAAGGAAGCCACCGGCGTCATCGCCGCCATCACCCCGTGGAACTTCCCGTCGTCCATGCTGGCGCGCAAGATCGGTCCGGCGCTGGCAGCCGGCTGCACGGCAGTGGTGAAGCCTGCGACCGCCACTCCCTTTTCCGGATTGGCCTGGGGCGTGCTGGCCGAGGAAGTGGGCTTCCCGAAGGGCGCGGTCAACGTGCTGACCGGCTCGGCCTCGGAAATTTCCGGCGAAATTTGCGCCAATCCGCTGGTTCGCAAAATCACTTTCACCGGCTCCACCGAGGTAGGCAAGGTGCTGTTGCAGCAGGCTGCGCAGACGGTGAAGAAGGTCTCGATGGAGCTTGGCGGCAACGCGCCCTTCATCGTCTTTGATGATGCCGACATTGACCGCGCGGTGGAAGGCGCGATTGCCGCCAAGTATCGCAATTCCGGCCAGACCTGCGTCTGCACCAACCGCGTTTTCGTGCAGGACGGCATCTATGACGCCTTTGTCGAGAAACTGGTGGATGCCACCAACAAGCTGAAGGTCGGCCCCGGCACGGAGGAGGGCGTCAACCAGGGTCCGCTGATTGACATGGGTGCGGTGGAAAAGGTGGAAGAGTTCATCACCGACGCCAAGCAGAAGGGCGGTCGCGTGGTGGCGGGCGGCGAGCGCCATGCGCTTGGCGGCTCGTTCTTCAAGCCGACCGTGATTGCCGACGCCACGACCGACATGAAGTTCATGAAGGAAGAGATTTTCGGGCCCATCGCCCCGGTCTACCGCTTCAAGACCGAGGCCGAAGCCATTTCCATGGCCAATGACACGGAATTCGGCCTCGCCTGCTATTTCTACACCGCCGACATGGGCCGCGCCTTCCGTGTGATGGAAGGTCTGAAATACGGCCTCGTCGGCGTCAATGAGGGCCTCATCACCACAGTGGAAGCACCGTTTGGGGGCTTGAAGGAATCCGGCCTCGGCAAGGAAGGCGGACACCAGGGCATCGAGGATTACCTCGACACCAAATATGTCTGCATCGGCGGGCTGGGGCTTTAAGCTCCGGCATCACGGCAGCCAGAGGCTTTCCTGATTCCAGGGCGCGGGCGGCAGCAGGCGCCCGGTCAGGCTGGCGCCGTCCTTGGTCAATGCAAAGGTCTGCCAAGCGGGCTTCCATTCGACCGGGATGGTGAAGGGCGGTGTGATGGTGTGGTCCTCGGCAAAGCCGAAACGGCCGTAGTAAGCGGGATCGCCCAGCACCTCGACGCGCACGGCGCCCGATTGACGCGCAGCCTGTAGACCTGCTCGAACCAGCGCCGATCCGATGCCGGAGCGCTGGGCATCCGGAGAGACGGCGAGCGGCCCGAGAAGTGCGGCTGTTGCTCGCTTTGCCTCGATTGCGCAGAGCGTGAAAAGAACGTGGCCGACAAGATGTCCGCCTAGGCGGGCCTCCAGTGACAGCACCCATCTTTGCAAGGCCAGCAGGGAATTGACCAGCGCGAGGAGGTCCTCGACCGGGAAGGCTGCCGCGTAGAGTCGGGCCAGCGCGGCGCCGTCAGCCGAGGGGTTCAGCGTGATTTCAGGTGCAGCCATGGGTCACCGGTCCTTTACCGACTCCATCGACACGAAGGTGGACGTCTTTGAGACATGGGGCAGGGCGGAGATCTTTTCGCCCAGCACCATGCGGTAGGCAGTGATGTCGGTGGTGCGCACCTTCAGCAGGTAGTCGAAACTGCTGGCGATCATGTGGCACTGCTCGATCTCCTGCACATTCTGGACGGCGCGGTTGAAGGCGTCCAGCGCATGGGTGCGCGTGTCGGTCAGTGACACCTGCACAAAGGCGATGTGGCCATGCCCCATGCGCTCGGCATCGACCAGCGCAACATAGCCCTTGATGTAGCCTTCGCTTTCCAGTCGCTTGACACGCGCCTGCACCGGTGTCTTCGACAATCCGGCCTGTTCGGCAAGCGCTGCCATGGAAATGCGGCCATCGCGCGCAAGGATTTTAAGGATGGTGCGGTCGATGCGGTCCAGATGGTCCATGGCGGCCTCGGATAGTGAACAAATGAACTAAAAATAGATATCTGATTGGGCGAATAGTCCAAATCCGACACTTCTGCAATCCAAAAACACTGAATGGCTGTGCTATGGTCCCGGTCGCCTGAAAACGGAGACCTGTCATGACCCAGATCGATCTTGCCGCCATCCGCACCGCCATGCGGGCCAACACCCTTGCCGATGAGCCCGAGGCCGTCAACCGGCTGGCCGCCATGGCTTCGCTCGACGAGGGTGCGCGGGCTGCGATCACGGACCGG
>JBGSQC010000173.1:0-6962 GCA_041738295.1 Zhengella sp.
CGCCGGTGTCACCGGTCAGAAGCCGTGCCTTGGCAAAGACCGAACGCGGCAGCAAGACCGGATTGCCCGGCTTGCCGACATGGGCAGCGCGCACGATGGCCGCGCCACCGCTTGCCGCAAACGCCTCGATGATGCGGTCCATCATGGCGGCATCGACATGCGGCATGTCGCCAAGGATGACCAGCGCGCCGGCAACCGTGTCACCGCAGGCATCAAGACCGGTTCTCAGCGAAGAGGCGAGGCCGGTGGCAAAGTCCCCATTGTGAACAGCCTGCACATCAAGCCCGTCAAGCGCGCGCATCACGTCCTGGCTACAATGACCGGTCACCACATGGACAGCAGAAGCCCGGCTGGCCAGCGCGGTGCGTGCCACCCGGCGCACCAGCGCTTCGCCGTCAAACAGCGCCATCAGCTTGTTGCTGCCGCCCATGCGGCTCGAACGTCCCGCAGCAAGGATGATGGCCGGAACGTGCAATGCCGGGCGTTCCTTGCCCTCGCGCGGCTGCGGCCGTGTCGGGATTTCCATCAGCAGGCCGCCCACGCCCATGCCCGCGATCATGGCGTCCGTGATCGGGATCCCGGCCATCAGGCGGTCCAGCACCCAGTCAAAACCGTTCTCCTTCGGACTGCGCGCGCATCCCGGCGCACCGATGACCGGAAGGTTTCCAACCGAACCCAGAACCAGCAGGTTGCCGGGATCCACCGGCATGCCAGTCCTCTCCACTGCGCCGCCTGCCTGCCGGATGGCAGCCGGAATGACATCGCCCGGATCGCTCATCGCCGAAGCCCCGAATATGATGACCATGTCGTGGCTTATGGCCAGTTCGTGAATCGCCTTGGAAACATCTGCCGCTTCATGGGGGGTGCGCATTTCTGCACCCAGTGTGGACCCGGATCGCGCCAGCCGCGCTGCCGTCAGGGCTGCTGTCTTGTCGAGAACGCTTGCCTTGGTTGCCGGAAGCACCGTCTGGACCAGGCCGGCACGGCGGGGCCGGTAGGCATGGACCGAAAACGCGTCATCAGCCTTCGCCAGCGTCATGGCCGCATCGACGAGAGCACCGCCGACATGAAACGGGATGATCTTGACCGTCGCCACTATCTGTCCGGCAATCACCGGCGCAAATTCCGGCAGGGTCGCGAGCGTGATCGCCGGATCAATGGCATTGAGCGCGTCGACCAGTTTCCGGGATACGGTGTACACGCCGTCATGGGCAGCATGGATGTTGACGCGGCCTGTCGCCGCCGCCTTTACCTCGACGCCGGAAACTTTCAGCGCAGCCGCAATGCGTCGGGCCGCTTCGTCCTCGCCAAGATCGTCCGGTGCCGCAACAGCAGCAATGACCTGCTCTATGCCTGCTTTGCGCAAAGCGGACAATTCCGCCTCGCCAAGAACAGTTCCCTTCTTCAGCCGGATGCCGCCTGCATCAACGGCATGGGCAAGCACGGCGCCGAGCGCGCCATCAAGCGCAACCGGGCCAAAGCTCACGCGGCCTCTCCCTTGGCGGCGCGTTCGGAAAGACCGCGGAAGCGCAGCGCCCTGATGATCTGCGCCAGCACGGACACCGCGATTTCTTCCGGGCTGGCCGCGCCGATATCGAGGCCGATGGGTGCCGCGATCCGGCCGATCTGGCTTTCGGTAAAGCCTGCCGCGGTCAACCGTTCGACGCGCCGCGCATGCGTCTTGCGGCTGCCAAGCGCCCCTACATAAAAGCATCCGGCTTTCAGTGCAGCATCCAGCGCCGGATCGTCGATCTTCGGATCATGGGTGACAGCCGCCAACGCGCAATAAGCGTCCAGCGGCTGGCGAGCCAGCACGTCCTGCGGCCACTCGGCATGGAGCGGCACATCGGGAAAACGCTCCGGCGTGGCAAAGGCGGTGCGCGGGTCGATCACTTCAAGATCAAACCCGGCTATGCGGGCAAGCGGGGCCAGCGCCTGGCTGATATGCACCGCACCAATCACGATGATGCGTGCCGGCGGCACATGCACATTGAGAAAATACTGGCCACTTTCGGCCTCAATCAGCTGAGACTTGCCGGACCGGAACGCCTTGCCGACGGCTTCGCCAAGCGCCCCGTCCACGTCATCGCCCTCATGGATGATGCGGTCAGAGCCATCGGCCAGGGCCGTCACCAGCATCACCGCCTTGCGCTCCAGCCGCGCCGCGTTCAGTGCCTTGAGATTGCGTGGATCCATGGCGTCACCCCAGCCGCTCGACATAGACGCGGATGCGCCCGCCACAGGACAGGCCGACCCGCCATGCGGTTTCATCGGCGACGCCGAATTCCAGCATCTTGGCACCACCGGCGCTGATCAGGTCGAGCGCCTCCGACACCACTTCGCCCTCCACGCAGCCGCCCGAAACCGATCCTTCGAACACGCCGTCCTCGTTGATCACGAGATGGCTGCCAACCGGACGCGGCGCCGACCCCCAGGTCTCCATGACAGTGGCAATGGCAACGCCCTTGCCGGCATCACGCCAGCGCTCGGCGATCGCCAGCGGATCCAGATTCTGTTCCAATGTCTTGGATGTCACGCCTCACCTGCCTTGCGAACATCCCGTCCGCCCTTGAATGCATTCACTCTGCGGCTTCGAGCCGCTCAACCTTGGAAATCCAGTTGCGGGGATCGCTGTCGCGGGCGGCCTTCCCGCTGGCACCCAGGCTTTTCACCAGATCGCCCAGCGCTTCCAGATTGTGCACCGCGCGAAATTCATCGACATGCGGCAGCATGGCTTTCACACCGCGCGCTTTCGCCTCGAACCCGTCGAACCGCAACAGCGGATTGAGCCAGACCAACCGGCGGCAGGATTTCTGCAGCCGCTCCATCTCGGTTTCCAGCTGGTCAATCCGGTCACGCTCCAGCCCGTCGGTGATCAGCAGCACCACTGCGCCTTGGCCCAGCACGCGGCGCGACCACAGGCGGTTGAAATCGTGCAGCGCCTCGCCGATGCGCGTGCCGCCCGACCAGTCCTTGACGCTTGCCGAACAATCGGCCACCGCTTCATCTGGATCCTTGAAGCGCATGGAGCGCGTCAGGTTGGAAAGCCGCGTGCCGAAGACAAAGGTGTGCACGCGCCGCCGCTTGGAAGACAGCGCATGCATGAAATGCAGGAAGATTCGCGTGTATTGGCTCATTGAGCCGGAAATGTCGGCCAGCACCACCAGCGGCGGATGGATTTCACGTTGAGAGCGGAACTTCGGCAGGATGAAATCGCCCCCGGTTCGCATGGCTGCGCGCATCATGGCGCGCGGATCAATGCGGGCACCATGGGCATCGGGCCGGAAGCGCCGCGTCTTCACCGTGTCAAACGGCAGCGACAGATCCATGATGGCGCGGCGCGCCGCTTCCAGTTCGGCAATCGTCATCTGCGCAAAGTCCTTCTCGCGCAGCACTTCCTTGCCCGAGAAGGTAAAGCGGGCATCCACCTCGATATTGGGATCTTCCTGGACCGGCCGATCCTTTTCGCGCCCTTCGGTCATGGCTTGAGAAACGCGCGATTCCGCTGCGCGCGGCTTTTCCGGCGGGCGGTTGGCCGCCACCTGCGGCGAGAACATGGCGATCAGCTTTTCCACAAGTTCGCGCGATTTCCAGTAGAGCCGGAACGCCTCGTCAAAGGTCGCGTGGTCCTCGTGCCGCTTCACCAGAACCGAATGGAGCGTCCAGTAGAAATCATCGCGCGAACCGATGCCAGCCGCCTCGACCGCCTGGATTGCCTCCACGACCGCCGCCGGGCCGACGCGCATGCCGGCCTTGCGCAGTGTACGCGCGAAAAAGACGATGTTGTCGGCCATCCGTCCGTCCGCCTTGGCAGCGTTCGGCAGCGGCTTGGCAGCCTTCGTCTCTCCGGCCTGCGCCTCGCTCATGATCGCCTTTCCGGCCTCATTCGGCCGCCGTCGACAGGTCCCGCTTGACCTCCGACAGGATGCGCGCGCCTTCGCCCTGCTGGATGCGGGCAATGTCGTCCTGGTATTTCAGCAGCACGCCAATCGTGTCGGACACGGTTTCAGGGTCGAGCGCCACCTTGTCGAGTTCGGTGAGCGCTGAGGCCCAGTCGATGGTCTCGGCCACGCCTGGCACCTTGAACAGGTCGATCTGGCGCAGATGCTGGATGAAGGCGACGATCTCCGCCGACAGGCGGTGGTTGGCGCCCGGCACCTTGCGCGCCACGATTTCCAGTTCGCGCGCGGCATTGGGATAATCGACCCAGTGATACAGGCAGCGCCGCTTCAGCGCGTCGTGGATCTCGCGCGTGCGATTGGTGGTGATGATGACGATCGGCGGCTCGGCAGCCTTGATGGTGCCGAGTTCCGGCACGGTCACCTGGTAGTCCGACAGGATTTCCAGCAGGAAGGCCTCGAAGGCCTCGTCGGTGCGGTCCAGCTCGTCGATCAGGAACACCGGCGGCCCGTTGACGCCCTGCTCCAGCGCCTGCAGCACAGGGCGGCGGATGAGATGGCGCTCGGCAAAGACGTTTTTCTCCATCTCGGAGCGGTCAGCCATGCCGGAGGCCTCGTCCATGCGGATCTCGATCATCTGTGCCGCATAGTTCCACTCATAGACAGCAGACGAAATGTCGAGGCCTTCATAGCATTGCAGTCGAATGAGATCGCGCCCGAGTGCGGTCGCCAGCACCTTGGCAATCTCGGTCTTGCCGACGCCAGCCTCCCCTTCAAGGAACAGCGGCCGCTTCATGCGCAGCGCAAGAAACAGCACCGTGGCCAAGGCGCGGTCGCCCACGTAATTGCCCTTCTGGAGAAGCTCCAGCGTCTCGTCGATGGATTGCGGAACCTTGAATGAGGCGCTCATGCCCTCTCCCGTGGGCTGCGGCCCGGCAGTTACAATGACCGCCAGGCTCTATTGAAATAGATCAGGGGTTCGACACTACCGGCCATTGCCAGACCTGTCACCTTGCCAAAAAGAACACGATGGGTGGCAAAGTCATGCGCCTCTGCCACCTCGCAGTCAAACACCGCCAGCGCATCCTTCAGCACCGGCGAGCCGCTTGCCAATGTCGTCCAGTCGCCAAGGGCAAAACGCTCCTCTTGCGGCAGCCCGGTCATGCCGGCAAAGGCCGTCGCCATCGGCTGATGCGCAAGCGCCAGCGCATTGAGCGCAAAGACCTTGTTCTCGAAGAACACCGCATTGTTGGGATTGTCGCGGTTGAGGCAGACCAGCACGGTCGGCGGATCATCCGACACCGAGCAGGCAGCGATGACAGTGGTGCCGCGTCGCCCGGCAGGCCCGTCGGTGGTGACCACATGCACATGGCCGGCAAAATGGGCCATGGCGTCGCGGTAATGCGGGCCGGTGATGTCGGTTGTGAAGGTCAAGGGCTTGCGTCCGGGAGGTTTGAGGGCCGGCAGAGGATTGCGGGCAATATAGGGGTGGCCGCCCCGGAAGCAAGGCGGCCTCGTCGAGGTTGCGAAGCGGTGGCCAAGCCGCTAACCCTTTCGCCATGGCAATTCGCGGCACAAGGTCCGGCATTCAGTGGCTCCATCCATCCGGCTGGCTGGCGGCGGCTATGCTAGTGCTGTTGCCTCTTGGCGCTGCAGCGCAGGAGCCGGTTGTCGGGCTTGCCGCGCCGCTGACCGGATTTGCCGCAACGCTTGGCGAGCGCATGAAGGCCGGCGCGCTGGCGGCATCGCCTGACGAGGCCTCACTGCTGATCGTTGACACCGCCTGCACCGCAGAAGGCGGCGAACGCGCCGCAATCGCCTTTGTTGAAAAGCGCGTGCCGGCCGTGACCGGATTTCTCTGCACCGAAGCGCTGGAGGCGGCCCTGCCCTTGCTCACCAAGGCCAATATCCCGGTCATCACCACCGGCGTGCGCACCGATTCGCTGACCGGAAATCGCGACAAGACCGGCCATCTCCTCTGGCGGATCGCCCCGCGCGCCTCCCATGAGGCTGAAGCCGCAGCGGCGCTGCTGCTGCCGCGCTGGCGCGCCGCGCTTTTTGCGATCATTGATGACGGCACGATCTATGGACGCGAACTGGCCGAGCAGTTTCGCCTCGCTGCCGAGGAGCAAGGCCTGAAGCCGGTTTATTCCGATACGTTCCGCCCGCAACTGGCCAATCAGACCGCACTTGCCGCCCGCCTCCGCAAGGCCGGTGCCACCCATGTGTTTGTTGGCGGTGACCGCGCCGACATTGCCGTGATTGCGCGCGATGCCGCAGCGCTGGATTATCCGCTGGAAATCGCCGGTGGCGAGGCGCTGCTGTCTGCCGATGGCGACGTGCCGCTGGCAGAAGGCGTTCTGGCCGTGGTTCCGCAAGATCCAACCCTTCCGGCAGACGCCCTTGCCCAGCTGGAAGCATTGGGCGTCGTTGCCGAAGGCCCGGTCGCCCCGTCCTGGCTTGCTGTCCGCCTGGCGCGCGAAGTGCTGAAGGACGGAGTTCCAGCTGATGCGGACGGCTGGCGCGCGCGCCTCGACGGCAAGAGTTTCACCTTGGACGGCGTCGCCATCGGTTTTGACGGCAAGGGAGACCTTGCGCAAAACCCCTACCGGCTGACGCGCTGGACAGGCAGCACTTTCGAGGATGCAAACTGATATGGCGTGGCGCACCGGACCGAAAAACCTGATCACCGACATTTCCGGCCTGAAGGTCGGAAATGCCGAGGATTTCCTGGTTCGGTCAGGCACCACCGTGCTGACGGCAGACGAACCCTTCACCGCTGCAGTCCATGTGATGGGAGGCGGGCCCGGCACCCGCGAGACCGACCTGCTGTCGCCGGAAAACACGGTTCCGAAAGTCCATGCGCTGGTGCTGTCCGGCGGGTCAGCCTACGGGCTGGATGCGGCGGGCGGCGTGCAGGCAGGCTTGCGCCAGCGTGGCGTGGGTTTTGCCATCGGCCCTCATCTGGTGCCGATAGTTCCGGCCGCGATCCTGTTTGACCTTGCCAATGGCGGCACGAAGGATTGGGGCCTGCACGCGCCCTACCGCGATCTCGGTCTTGCC
>JBGSQC010000188.1:0-70895 GCA_041738295.1 Zhengella sp.
CGGTGACGCGACCATCGGTGCAGGCGCCAACATCGGCGCCGGCACGATCACCTGCAATTATGATGGCTACAACAAGCACCTGACCCAGATCGGCAAGGGGGCCTTCATCGGCTCCAATTCCGCCCTGGTGGCCCCGGTCACCGTTGGCGACAATGCCTATGTGGCCTCCGGCAGCGTCGTGACGGATGACGTGCCAGCCGATGCGGTCGCCTTCGCCAGGGCGCGCCAGTCCAACAAGCCTGGCCTCGCTGCTGCCTTGCGTGCCCGCTTTGCAGCCTTGAAGGCAGCCAAGGGCAAGTAGTCCGGTCTTCAATTTTGCGTCCCGCTAACGGCCCTGAAAGACTTCCATGCTTTCATGGGTCAACGGCGTTTGCTTGTGACACCAAGTGAAACCGAATGTGATTGTCACAAGCCGGGCGGGGCCTGCTACACGCGGGCCACTGGCGGGAACAAGGGAATCAGGCGCGACATGTGCGGAATTGTTGGAATTGTTGGCAATCAGGCGGTTGCGCCGATGCTGGTGGACGCACTCAAGCGGCTGGAATATCGCGGCTATGACAGCGCCGGCGTTGCCACGCTGGAAAACGGCCATCTGGCCCGCTGCCGCGCCGAAGGCAAACTCGTCAATCTCGAGAAACGCCTGAAAAGCGAGCGGCTCGACGGTCATATCGGCATCGGCCATACGCGCTGGGCGACCCATGGCGTGCCGAATGAAACCAATGCCCATCCGCATTTCTCCAACGGCGTGGCCATCGTCCACAATGGCATCATCGAGAATTTTGCCGAATTGCGCACTTCGCTGCGCGCCGATGGCTATGAGTTCACCTCGCAGACCGACACCGAAGTGGTTGCCCATCTGGTGGCGCGCGAACTGGCCGGAGGGGCCAAGCCGGTTGATGCCGCCTTCAATTCCCTCAAGCAGCTGCGCGGTGCCTTTGCGCTTGCCATCATGTTTGCCGGCGATGACGACTTGATCATTGGTGCGCGCAACGGTCCGCCGCTGGCTGTCGGCCATGGGGACGGCGAAATGTATCTGGGCTCCGATGCGATTGCGCTCGCCCCGTTTACCAACACCATTACCTATCTGGAGGATGGCGACTGGTGCGAGGTGCGCCGCGGTTCCATCGTGATCCGCGACATGACGGGGGCAGAGGTCAAGCGCAAGGCGCAGAAGTCCTCCAGCACGGCCTTCCTGATCGAGAAGGGCAACTACCGGCACTTCATGGAGAAGGAAATCCATGAGCAGCCGGAAGTCGTGTCACACACGCTGTCGCACTATTTCGACTTCTCAAATGGCGCGGCCAAGGCGCTGAATTCCGCCATCGACTTTGCCGCCATCGACCGGTTGGCGATTTCAGCCTGCGGTACCGCCTATTATGCCGGTGTCATCGGCAAGTACTGGTTCGAGCGCTATGCGCGCCTGCCGGTCGACATCGATGTGGCGTCGGAATTCCGCTACCGGGAAATGCCGTTGTCGGCCAAAGACGCCGCACTCTTCATCACCCAGTCGGGCGAAACAGCCGATACTCTGGCCTCTTTGCGCTACTGCAAGGCAGCCGGCATGACGATCGGTGCCATCGTCAACGTGCGCGAATCGACGATTGCGCGCGAAGCCGATGCCGTGTTCCCGACACTTGCCGGGCCGGAAATCGGCGTCGCCTCCACCAAGGCATTCACTTGCCAGCTGTCTGTTCTTGCAGCCCTTGCGGTGCGTGCTGCTTCCAAGCGCGGCACCATCACGCCGGAAGAGGAGTCTGAACTTGTTCGCCAGTTGTCGGAGGCGCCGCGCCTTGCCAATGAGGTGCTGAAGCTCGACCAGCAGATCCAGACCGTGGCGCGTGAACTGATCAATGTGAAACACGCGCTCTATCTCGGCCGCGACACCAATTTCCCGCTCGCCATGGAAGGCGCGCTGAAGCTCAAGGAAATCTCCTATATCCATGCCGAGGGCTATGCGGCAGGCGAGCTGAAGCACGGACCGATCGCGCTCATCGACGAGGACATGCCAGTCATCGTCATTGCGCCGCATGACCGCATCTTCGAAAAAACTGTCTCGAATATGCAGGAAGTGGCGGCGCGGGGCGGCAAGATCATCCTGATCACCGACAAGAAGGGTGCAGCCGAGTGCACGACCGAGACGCTGGCAACCATCGTGCTGCCTGACGTGCCCGACATCATCACGCCGATCATCTATGCGCTGCCGATCCAGATGCTCGCCTATCACACGGCGGTGTTTATGGGCACCGATGTCGATCAGCCGCGCAATCTCGCGAAGTCCGTCACGGTCGAATGACAGCCAATAGGCCGAATTCCTGAAGGTCCGGCATCACCGGGCCTTCAACACCCCTGTGATTTCCTGTTGCGGTGCATTATATGACCGGTCAACGAGACCGACAGCACCGGGGCAGAATACAGACCATGACGGAAACTCCACACAAGCGGGCAGGCGGGACACGCATCCGCACCTATTTCCTGACCGGCTTTGTTGTGCTGGCGCCGCTCGCCATCACCGCTTATCTCGCCTGGTCGTTTATCGGCTGGGTGGATGGCTGGGTGAAGCCCTATATCCCGATGAAATACAATCCGGATACCTATCTGCCATTTCCGGTTCCGGGCTTCGGCCTGATCGTGGCGCTTGTCGGCATAACGCTCATCGGCTTCCTGACTGCCAATTTCATGGGCCGCGCCATCCTGCGCTATGGCGAGCACCTGCTCGACCAGATGCCGCTGGTGCGCAACATCTACAAGGGCATCAAGCAGATCCTCGAAACGGTACTGTCCGACAAATCGTCTACCTTCAAGCAGGTAGGCCTTGTTGAATATCCGCGGAAGGGCCTGTGGGCGCTGGTCTTCATTGCCTCGCAAGCGCGCGGCGAAGTTGGCAATGTGCTCGGTGCGGAAACCGGCGACACCATGGCTGTGTTCCTGCCCACCACGCCAAACCCGACTTCCGGCTTTCTGCTGTTCGTGCCGAAAGAGGATGTCCACATTCTCGACATGACTGTCGAAGAAGCCGCCAAGCTGGTCATTTCCGCGGGGCTGGTCACGCCGGATTACAAGGACAAGACGGCAGAGCTGGCGCGCAATAACGGGCTGGTTTCTTTGGCATCGCCCGGCGAGAAGACCGGCACCTGACTGGACGGGCTTTCAGCCGGCCCGGAGCAGGCGCACCGCCTCATCACGCCCGAAGAGATAGAGCAGGACCCGAACTGCCCGGCCTCGCTCGCCTTCCAACTCGCTGTCACGTGCCAGCAATAGCCTGGCATCGGCGCGCGCCGTCGCCAACAGATCCCCGTGAAATTCGATGCTCGCCACCTGGAAACCTGGCGTGCCGGACTGTCGGGTTCCAAGCAGTTCACCCTCGCCACGCAGTTTCAGGTCTTCCTCGGCGATGACAAAGCCATCGTCAGTTTCGCGCATGACTTCGAGGCGCTTGTGCGCCGTTTCACCGAGCGGCCCCTTGTAAAGCAGCACGCAGTTTGACGCTTCAGAACCGCGCCCGACACGCCCGCGCAACTGGTGAAGCTGGGCAAGGCCGAAATTTTCGGCATGCTCGATCACCATGACGGTTGCATCCGGCACATCGACGCCCACTTCGATGACGGTTGTCGCCACCAACAGCCGCGTTCGCCCCTCCTTGAAGGCAGCCATGGCGGCGTCCTTTTCCGCCCCGCTCATGCGCCCGTGGACAAGGCCAAGCCTGTCTCCAAATACCGGAAAAAGGCTGTCGAAGCGCTCTGACGCCGACATCAGGTCCACTTCCTCGCTGTCTTCCACCAACGGGCAGATCCAGTAGACCTTCTTGCCGTCCGCGACCGCTGCCTGCATGCGCGATACCAACTCACCAAGACGTTCGAGCGGAAGCGTGACGGTGCGGATCGGCTGGCGGCCGGCAGGCTTGCCGGTGAGCCGCGAGACATCCATGTCACCGAAGGCCGACAGGACCAGCGTGCGCGGGATCGGCGTCGCTGTCATCACCAGCATGTCCGGGGCCAGCCCCTTGGCGGTCATCGCAAGGCGCTGGTGCACACCGAATCGGTGCTGTTCGTCGATCACTGCAAGGCCAAGATCATGGAAGGTGACGCCTTCCTGAAACAATGCATGCGTGCCGATGGCGATGTGGACCGAACCGTCGGCCAAACCGGCAAGGATGGCCGCGCGCTCGCGGCCTTTCTCGCGCCCCGTCAAGATGGCGGCTGTCAGCCCTGCGGCTGCGGCCAGCGGTGCGATGGTGGCAAAATGCTGGCGTGCCAGGATTTCGGTCGGGGCCAGCAGCGCCGACTGTGCGCCTGATTCGGCGGCTTGCGCCATGGCGGCCAGCGCCACCACAGTTTTTCCGGAACCGACATCGCCCTGCAGCAGGCGCAGCATCCGGTTGGGCTTTGCGAGGTCGCCGGAAATTTCGCCGATTGCCACTTCCTGCGCTTCCGTCAGCGTGAAGGGCAGGGCGGCGCGGATCCGTGCCTGCATGTCTCCGGTTCCCGGCAAGGGGCGGCCCGACAGGCGATGCGTCTTGGCACGCACAAGGGCGAGCGCCACTTGCCCTGCAAGGAATTCATCATAGGCGAGCCTGCGGCGCGCAATGCTGTCCGGCGACACATCGAGTGCATCGCGCGGATCATGGAGCCGCTTCAGCGCTTCGCCAAAGGATGGAAAGGAATGGCGGCGCATCACGTCCGCATCTTGCCATTCCGGCAGATCCGGCAGGCGGGCAAGCGCGCCATCGGCGGCCTTGCGCACCATGCGTCCAGACAGGCCGGCCGTCAGCGGATAGACAGGCTCCACCTCCGGCAGCACTTCGCCGGGGCGCGCAACATGATCGGGGTGGACCATGGCCGGTCTGCCGTTGAACCATTCCACCTTGCCCGACACCGTCACGGTTTCGCCTTCGGGCAGCAGTTTTTCCAGCCATTGCGCCTTGGCATGAAAAAATGTCAGCGCGATTTCGCCGGTCTCGTCATGAGCAAAGACCCGGTATGGCACGTTGTTGCGCCCGCGCGGCGGCGGCTGGTGGCGATCCACGCGCACTTCCAGTGTGACGATGGCGCCTTCCGGCGACAAGGCAATTCCGGGCCGGTTGCGCCGGTCGATCACCGAATGCGGCAGCGTGAACAACAGGTCGCCGATGCGCACCTCGCGCCCCGTCACGTCAGACGGCACGATGCGCGCCAGCAGCGCGGCAATCTTCGGGCCGATGCCGTCAACAACGGTCACGGGCGCAAACAGCGGATCTAGGAGCGATGGTCTCATTGACGCAAACTTAGCGACTGCGCGGCGCGCGGCATAGGCTGACAGGTCGGCTTTTCCCCTCTATATGCAGGGCAACCAGACGGAAGACATGACAATGACCGGAACCACCGAGACCTCAGCCGACCTCGACCCGCGCCGCCGCAGGATGCTGTTTCGTGCCTGGCATCGTGGCATGCGCGAGATGGACCTGATCCTCGGTTCCTTTACCGATGCCCATCTGCGGGCCATGCCGGACGGTGAACTGGGTGCGCTGGAAAGCCTGATGGACGAGGATGACCGCGATCTCTTCAAGTGGATCATGGGAGAAATTCCAGTGCCGCAGGAAAAGGACACCGCCATGTACCGCCGCCTGCTCGCCCACCGCGATTCCATGAGTTTTTGAGCCGATGGCATGACACTCATTCCCGCCACCGGACTGAAACCCGGCAAGGACCGTCTCGTCACCATTGATGGCGTGGCCGAGGGCTACGAAGCCTTCCTGCTGGCCAAACTTTTGGAAGAGGCAGGCGAGGGTGGCCCTGTCCTGTTCGTGGCGCGTGATGGCGCCCGCATTCCGGGCCTCGTGCAGGCGTTGGCTTTTGCTGCGCCCGGCGTCCCGATACTGGAATTGCCGGCGTGGGACTGCCTGCCCTATGACCGCGTATCACCGAGCGCTGACGCCAGCGGAAGGCGCATCGATGCGCTTTCCGGCCTGATCGCGCTCGCAGACAAGCCGCATCCGGCCATCATCATCACCTCTGCCAATGCGCTTCTCCAGCGCATTCCGCCGCGCGAGATGATCGCCGCGCAAACGCTTGTGCTGAAGCCCGGCAACCGCACCGGCATGGAGGAACTGACGCGCCGCCTTGAGCTGAACGGCTTTGACCGCACTGGCACAGTGCGCGATGTCGGCGAATATGCGGTGCGCGGCGGCATTCTCGATCTCTTCGTGCCGGGCACGGACGAGCCGCTCAGACTCGATTTCTTCGGCGACACGCTGGAGACCATCCGCGCCTTTGATCCGGCCAGCCAGCGCACCACTGCCCAAGTCAAGGAGCTTCACCTTCAGGCGATGAGCGAAGTGGCGCTGACGCCCGACACGATCAGCCGCTTCCGCCGTGCCTATATTGATGCCTTCGGCGCGCCTCAGCGCGATGACGCGCTCTACCAGGCAATCTCGGAAGGCCGCCGCTTTGCCGGCATGGAGCACTGGCTGCCGCTGTTCTACGAGCGGCTTGAAACCGTGTTCGACTATGTGCCGGATGCGCCCGTGATCTTCGATCATCTGGCGCATGAGGCGATCAGCGGGCGCGACGCGCAGATCAAGGACCATTTTGAATCCCGCAAGACGCACATCGCGGCGGGCGAGGGCATTCCCTACAAACCCGTCGAACCCGGCCTGATCTACCTGTCTGGCCCCGAAGTCGAGGCTTTTGCGCACCAGCGCCTGTCCGTCACGCTGACACCCTTTGCGCTCCCCGACGATGGGGCAACGCGCGTGCTGCATGCCGGATCGTCCACCGGGCGTAATTTTGCCACCGAACGCGCCGACCCCGGCGAAAACGTGTTTGACCACGCGGTGCGCCACGCTGCCACGCTGCGCGCCAATGGCAAGCGGGTGATGATCGCCGGCTGGACCGAAGGCTCGCTTGACCGGCTGACGCAGATCCTCTCCGAGCATGGCCTTGGCGCCATGCAGGCCGCGGCCACGATCCGCGACACCGACAAGCTGCCCAAGGAGGCCATCGCACTTGGCGTTCTGCCGGTCGAACACGGCTTCGAGACAGCCAACTTCGCCGTCATTGCCGAGCAGGACCTGCTTGGCGACCGGCTGGTGCGCAAGTCGCGCCGCAACAAGAAAGCCTCCGACTTCATCTCGGAGGTGTCCGCGCTTGCCCATGGCGACATTGTCGTCCATGCCGAGCACGGGATCGGCCGTTTCATGGGCCTGCGCACCATTGAGGCAGCGGGTGCACCGCATGATTGCCTCGAACTGCATTATGCCAGCGACGGCAAGCTGTTCCTGCCGGTCGAAAACATCGAGCTGCTGTCGCGCTACGGCTCGGAAGGCTCCGACGCTGTGCTGGACCGGCTTGGCGGCGTGGCCTGGCAGGCGCGCAAGGCCAAGCTGAAGAAGCGCCTGCTGGAAATGGCCGGCCAGTTGATCCGCATCGCAGCCGAGCGCGAGATGCGCGGTGCTCCGAAGCTGGTGCCGCAGGACGGCCTTTATGGCGAGTTCGCTGCGCGCTTCCCCTATGAGGAAACCGAGGACCAGCAGACCGCTATTGATTCGGTGATCGACGATCTCGGCAAGGGCAAGCCGATGGACCGGCTGATCTGCGGCGATGTCGGCTTCGGCAAGACTGAAGTGGCGCTGCGCGCAGCCTTCGTCGCCGCCATGGAAGGGCTGCAGGTGGCCGTGGTCGTGCCGACCACGCTGCTTGCCCGGCAGCATTTCAAGACCTTTTCGCAGCGCTTTGCCGGCCTGCCGGTGAAGGTACGCCACGCCTCGCGCTTTGTCGGGGCCAAGGAACTGGCAGAAACCAAGAAGGGCCTGGCGGACGGCACCGTCGATATCGTTGTGGGCACCCATGCGCTGCTCAGTGCCGCCGTCTCCTTTGACCGCCTCGGCCTGCTGATCATCGACGAGGAGCAGCATTTCGGCGTCAAGCACAAGGAGCGGCTGAAGGAGCTGAAGAGCGACGTGCATGTGCTGACGCTCTCGGCGACGCCCATTCCGCGCACGCTGCAATTGTCGCTGTCGGGCGTGCGCGAGCTGTCGCTGATCACCACGCCACCGGCTGACCGCATGGCAGTGCGCACCTTCATCTCGCCGTTTGACCCGGTGGTGATCCGCGAGACGTTGCTGCGCGAGCGCTATCGCGGTGGCCAGAGCTTCTATGTGGTGCCGCGCATTTCCGATCTCGGCGAGATCAAGGATTTCCTCGCCTCCGCCGTGCCGGAATTGAAGGTTGCCGTTGCCCATGGCCAGATTGCGCCGGGCGAACTCGATGACATCATGAACGCCTTTTATGATGGTCAATATGACGTGCTGCTGTCGACGACCATCGTCGAATCCGGCCTCGACATTCCGACCGCCAACACCATGATCGTGCACCGCGCTGACATGTTCGGCCTGGCACAGCTTTACCAGTTGCGCGGACGGGTAGGGCGCTCGAAACTGCGCGCCTATGCGCTTTTCACCTTGCCCGCGCGCAAGCAGCTGACGGCGACCGCCGACCGCCGCCTGAAGGTGCTGCAGTCGCTTGATACGCTGGGCGCTGGTTTCCAGCTTGCCAGCCATGATCTCGACATTCGAGGTGCCGGAAACCTGCTGGGCGAGGAGCAGTCCGGCCACATCAAGGAAGTGGGCTACGAGCTCTACCAGCAGATGTTGGAAGAGGCGGTTCTGGAAATTCGCGGCGAGGAACTGGTCAGCGACACCGGCTGGTCGCCCCAGATATCGGTCGGCACTTCTGTCATGATCCCGGAACATTACGTGCCGGATCTCCAATTGCGCATGGGCCTTTACCGCCGCCTTGCCGATCTTTCGACCCCGCAGGAGATCGACGGATTTGGGGCCGAACTGATCGACCGTTTCGGACCGCTGCCGGAAGAAGTGCAGCATCTCCTCAAGATCGTCTACATCAAGGCGCTCTGCCGCAAGGCCAATGTCGCCAAGCTGGATGCCGGACCCAAGGGTGTTGTGGTGCAGTTCCGCAACAAGGAATTCCCCAATCCGGCGGGCCTGGTGCAGTATATCGCGGGGCAGGGCTCGCTTGCCAAGATCAGGCCGGACCAGAGCGTCTATCTCATGCGCGACCTGCCAAGCGATGCCAAGCGGCTGGCGGGTGCTGCCGTTGTCATGGCGCAGCTGGCAAAAATCGCCGACGAGGCCGCCGCGTGATCACAGTCTGTTCGCTTGACTTGGCGCTTGCGGGCAATAGCCTGAGAGCTTCGGCCGGATTGAAACCGGCCAAGGAGAAGAAATGGACCTGAACGGGGGCTTGATCGACGCCATTGCTGCGCGCGCAGGCGATATCGCCGAGTGGCGGCGTGACCTGCACCGCAATCCGGAACTGCTTTACGATGTTCATCGCACCGCTGGTTTCGTGGCCGACAAGCTGCGCGCGTTTGGCGTGGATGAAGTGGTCACCGGCATCGGCCGAACCGGCGTTGTCGGAATCATCCGGGGCAAGGGCGGCCACAATGGCGAGGTCATTGGTCTGCGCGCTGACATGGATGCGTTGCCGATCACGGAGGCAACCGGCAAGCCCTGGTCCTCGACAACGCCCGGCAAGATGCATGCCTGCGGCCATGATGGCCATACCGCCATGCTGCTCGGCGCCGCGCGCCATCTGGCCGAAACCCGAAACTTTGCCGGCACAGTCGCGCTGATCTTCCAGCCCGCCGAGGAAGGCGGAGCAGGGGGCAAGGCCATGGTGGATGACGGCATGATGGAGCGCTTCGGTATTACCCGCGTTTTCGGAATGCACAACATGCCGGGGCTCCCTGTTGGCCAATTCGCCATGCGTCCGGGCCCGATCATGGCGGCGGCAGACCATTTCTCGATCACCGTGGAAGGCGTCGGCGGGCACGCCGCCATGCCGCACAAATGCGTCGATCCGGCGGTCGTTGCCGCCCATCTCATCACCAGCCTGCAGGCAATCGTCGCACGCAATGTCGATCCGGTGGAAAGCGCCGTGCTCTCGATCACCTCGATGCAATCCAGTTCAGACGCCTACAATGTCATTGCCCAGCGCGTGGAGTTGAAGGGCACGGTGCGCACCTTGTCAAACGACGTGCGCGCACAGGTGCGCGAGCGCATGGACCGCGTTCTGGAGCATCTGCCTGCTGCCTTTGGAGCAACCGCTACCATGAACTTCCGGCCGGGATACCCGGTTACGGTCAATCACGTGGCCGAGACCGCCATCGCCATTTCAGTGGCGCAGGAATTGGCAGGCGAGGCGGGTGTCGATCCGGCCTGCGCGCCGCTGATGGGGGCGGAGGACTTTTCATTCATGCTGGAAGCGCGACCCGGTGCCTTCATCTTCTCCGGCAATGGCGACAGCGCCGGGCTTCACCATCCGGCCTATGATTTCAACGATGAGGCGATTGCCCACGGCGCATCCTACTGGGTGCGGCTTGCCGAACGATTGATGCCGGTAGTCTGAAGCCGTTCAGCGCGCTTTGACAAAGCCCGAGGCAGCAACCAGCACCCAGGCGAGGATGAGGCTGGAACCCCCCAGCGGAGCCGCCATCGGGAACAGCCGCATTCCAGCAAGTTCGCGTATCACGAGGTCTCCGCAGAAGAGCACGAGGCCGAGCACCATCACCCAAGCGCCGAGAAAGCGAAGCCGGGACGGTGAAAGCGCCGCCAGCGAAAGCAGGGCGGGCGCATGGAAGAGCAGCATTTGAGAGGCGGTTTGCAGGTTTCCGCCGCCCAGATGCGCCGCATAGGCACCAAGGCCGACGCCGGATGCCCCGGCAAGGCCTGCGATGATGATGAAAAGCTGGGTGGTTCGAAGCATTCAGCCTTGGTCCCTTGTCACTCTGTTGCGCGCTGGTGCGAAAGATTGCAATCTTTGCGCCAGTCTGTTTGTCTTGGCCCCATGACCAGTGATGCACAAGAGGCTGGCGGAAAGCCGCGCGATCATTTTTGCCCCGGATGCGGCAAGCAACTTCGCTATGGCCCTCGAAACCCTTGGTACTTCTGCGGAAACTGCATCGCAACCGCGACCGATGCGCGCGGACATCCGATCAGCTTCATCGGCATGGGTGCCGAATGGTGCTATAGCGACGGCCACGGACCTGATGCCCATGACAGCAAGGCGACCGCTATCCTTTGCCTGATTTCAGGAAGGCCGGTCATCGTGCACGAAGCGCGGCAGGGCGGTCAGGTTGCGGAACCAGTCTATCTGCCGCATCTGCCGAGCCACAGGCCAGCATCGGCCAATCCGATTGATCAGGCGCGCGCTGCCAAAACGGTTGACCTCACGGACGCCGGCACTCTGGACAGGGTGGTGGCCGAGCGGCTGGTCACGCCGGGGCGCAAGGTCCGGTACTGAAAGCCACAATCCAGAAGGGCGCTGACCAGCAGGGCGCGGATGCGCCACTGAGACTTCCGCCAATGCTCCGCAATGCCGTGCAATCCGGCCCGTATATGCTTGCTGTGCCGGGCGAACCCCTGGCCGCTGTTGCATTCCCCGGTGGTGATACCCATATACGATAAGTTGCTCGATATACCCATAGTATCAATCAAGAGTAGCTTTAGTCGTGCAACGCAAACCCACTTACCAAACGGGAGTATCTCATCATGACAGCAGGACAAGCCAGCGGAACTGGTGCAATGACTGAGCTTGACGACGATAAGGTTCGCAAGAACGACATCCTCAGCAATCGTGACAAGGCCCAAAGATTGCCGGGTCAGGGATTGGATGGAAAAGGGATTCAGGTCGACGAGTACAAGGACAATCCGGCCAATCACCGGCCATCCGGCGATGATCATGAGCAGCCCCACAGCAAGCCCGCCGCCGAAGAATTGGACAAGCAGTCTTCTGAGGAAGCGAATTCCGCAGAGTCCGACGATGCGGGTCAGCATGACCGGCCTGGTTTTGATCTTGGCGGGTCGTCAGGCAAGACCCATGGAGGCAAAGGCCTCGGACTTGGAGAAGATGCAAAAGAGGAAGGCCGGGAAGAGTGGCGATTGCCCAGGTAGCAATGCGTCCGGCAAGCTGACTGAAGCTTGGCCCCAAAGGCTTGTACAAAAGTTGGATAAGATGGATTATGGAACTAATTGATCCGAGATCGATTGGCTAAGGAGCTGATTTAGCGCCAATTTTAGCAATCGAAATACCGTCTGGTCATGCCTTCAGATCGGCAATGTGTGCCTTCGCAGCCTTGAGCAGCGCCTCGGTGTCAGCCTCGAACACGGCATCATGGGCACCGGCCGCTGCCCAGACCTTGGCAAAGCGCAGCAGCGTCTCATCCGCCAGACAGTCGATGGCGATCTTGTGGCCGATCGGCGATACGCCTCCGATGGCAAAGCCGGTCTCGTCACGGATCAGGCGCGGATCGGCACGGCCGAGCTTTTCGCCGGTCAAGGCGGCTGCCTTGGCGAGGTCGAGCGAATTGTTACCAGCAACCAGAAACAAATGAAGCTTTCCAGACGTTTCGCCCTGGAAGATCAGCGATTTGACGATCTGTGCCACATCGCAACCGCATTGCTGTGCAGCCTCGGCTGCCGTGCGGGTCGATTCACCCATGCGCTTGACCGTGATTTCCAATCCGGCGGATCGGGCTGCTTCTTCGACGCGGGTGATGCTTTTGCTCATTGAATAATTCTCGTCATTTCAACTGTTTGCAACGTCAAGTTCAATCTGCATGCCATCAAAGGCCGGTTCCACATGGTCCGGCGTTTCGGCCATCACGGTCATAAAGTCGAGCGGAATGTGCATATGGGTCAGCACGGCGCGCTTGGGTGCCAGCCGGTCGATCCAGTCCAGCGCCTCGCCGAGCGAGAAATGGCTCGGATGGCGCTTGTATTGCAGTGCATCAATGACCAGAACATCGAGCCCTTGCAAACGCGCTGCCGTGGCATCGGAGAAGCCTGATACGTCGGAGCAATAGGCCATGGACCCCATGCGGAACGCAAGCGAGGTGATGTCACCATGCAACTGCGGCAAAGGTTCCAAGGTGATTGGCCCGCCCTCGCCGTCAATCGTAAACGGCTCGCCATGGGTGATCCTGTGCGCGCTGAGGATCGGCGGATAGGCCGAACCCGCCGGCGTCTTGAAACAATAGCTGAAGGCTTCGCGCAGCCGGTCCATCGTGTGATCATCGGCCCAGATGTCGATCAACCGTCGCTGGGTGATCACATAGCCGCGCAGGTCATCAATGCCGTGGATATGATCGGCATGGGGATGGGTGTAGACCACGCCGTCGAGCGATGGCACTTGAGCCGCGATCATCTGCTCGCGGAAATCCGGCCCCGTGTCGATGACGACGCGCGTCACGCCAGTGTCCGAAATGCGCTCGACCAGCGCTGAAGCGCGCCTGCGCCTGTTCTTCGGGTTGGCCGGATCGCAATTGCCCCAATCGCCGGAAATGCGCGGCACGCCCGGCGAGGAGCCGCAGCCGAGAATGGTAAGGCGCAGCCGGTCCACCATGGTTCAGGCGGCTTCCGCCAGCGGCGGCATTTTTGTGAAAAGTCTCATGCAATTGGCAGTCGTCACACGCGCAATCTCGTCCTCGCTGACGCCCATGGTTTCGGCCAGTACGCGTGCCGTGTTGACGACGAAAGACGGCTCGTTGCGTTTTCCCCGGTGTGGCGGCGGCGCAAGATACGGCGCGTCGGTTTCGATCAGCAGCCGGTCCAGCGGCAGATCGCGGGCAATGGCACGGATTTCCTCGCTGTTCTTGAACGTCAGGATGCCGGAAAAGGACACATGACCGCCGAGCTCGATGCCGGTTTCGGCCAGCCCGCGGCCTGACGAGAAGCAGTGCAGGATGAAAGGGAAGGCCCCCTTCCCTGTTTCTTCCCTGAGGATTGCTGCCATGTCGTCATCTGCGTCGCGCGCATGGATCACCAGCGGCAGTTGCGTCTCGCGGGCGGCGTCGATGTGCGCACGGAAGCTCTTGGCCTGTTCGTCGCGCGGGCTCTTGTCGTAGAAATAATCAAGGCCCGCCTCGCCGATCGCCACGCATTTGGGATGGGCGGCGAGTGCCACGAGCAAGTCCGCCGTCACATCCTGCTCTTCATGGGCGTTGTGCGGATGGGTGCCGACCGAGCAGAACACCGGTGCATGGGCTTCGGCAATGGCGCGAATGCCGTCAAAGCGCTTCACGCGTGTCGAGATCGTCACCATGCGGGCGACCCCGGCATCGAGCGCGCGCTGCACAATCGCCTCGCGCTCCTCGGCGAAATCCGGGAAATCCAGATGGCAATGGCTGTCGATGAGAACCCGCATCGGATCAGGCGCCTTCCTTCTCCACATAGCGCGGGAACACGCCCTGCGGTGCGGGCAGCTCGGTGCCGGGCACAAGGCGCGCTTCCAGGTCGGCAAAAGAGCGCTTGTCGGCTGGCACAGCCACCAGGTCGAGCAGCTTGGCGGCAGCCGTCGGCATGAAGGCCTGCGTCAGGATGGCGATGCGCCGCACGGTCTCGGCCACCGTGTAGAGCACCGTGCCCATGCGCGCCGGATCAGTCTTGCGCAGCACCCAGGGTGCCATCGTGTCGATGTACTTGTCGGCGGCCGTCACGATGTCGAACACCGCTTCCACGGCCTTGTGGATCGCTTGGCGCTCCATCGCCTCGCGTGCGTTCGTCAGCGCGGCGGATGCTAGCGCGATCAGCGCCTCGTCATCGGCTGTCAGCGCGGCATTGTCCGGCACCTTGCCCTCGCAATTCTTGGCGATCATCGACAGCGAGCGCTGCGCCAGATTGCCCAGACCATTGGCGAGGTCAGCATTGATGCGGTTGACGATGGCCTCGTGGCTGTAGGACCCGTCATTGCCGAAGGGCACCTCGCGCATGAAGAAATAACGCACCGGGTCCAGCCCGTATTCCTCGATCAGCGCGAAGGGGTCGACCACATTGCCGACCGATTTCGACATTTTCTCGCCCTTGTTGAACAGGAAGCCGTGGGCGAAGACGCGGGCGGGCAGCTCCACGCCCGCACTCATCAGGAAGGCCGGCCAGTAAACGGCATGGAAGCGGACGATATCCTTGCCGATGATGTGCAGCGCCGGCCAATATTTCCAGCGCGCATTGGTCGTATCGGGATAGCCCGCCGCGGTGATGTAATTGGTCAGCGCATCGACCCAGACATACATCACATGGCCGTCATTGCCCGGCACCGGAATGCCCCAATCAAAGGTGGTGCGCGAAATGGAAAGGTCCTTCAGGCCGCCCTTGACGAAGCTTGCCACTTCGTTGCGGCGCTCGGCAGGGGCCACGAATTCGGGATTGCTCTCATAAAGCGCCAGCAGCTTGTCGCCATAGGCTGAAAGCCGGAAATAGTAGCTCTCTTCCTCCACCCATTCGACCGGTGATCCCAGCGGCTCGCGGCGCACGCCGTCTTCGCCGACGGTGGTTTCGCTTTCGTCGAAATAGGCTTCCTGGCGCACCGAATACCAGCCGCCATATTTGCCCAGATAGATGTCGCCATTGGCTTCCATGCGGCGCCAAAGCTCCTGCACCGACATGCGGTGGCGGGCCTCGGTGGTGCGGATAAAATCATCGTTGGAACAGCCCAGAACTTCGGCCAGCTGGCGGAAGACGGCCGAGTTGCGGTCAGCCAGTTCGATGGGCGTGATGCCTTCCTTTTCTGCCGTCTGCTGCATCTTCTGGCCGTGCTCGTCCGTTCCGGTCAGGAAGAACACGTCCTTGCCATCGGCCCGCGCGAATCGGGCCAGCACGTCGGTCGCAATCGCCGTGTAGGCGTGGCCGATATGCGGGACGCCGTTGGGATAGAAGATCGGCGTGGTGATGTAGAAGGTTTCTTTGCTCATGGCAGGCGGCACCGGACTTGTCAGGACTGACTTTGATTTCGTTGCCTGCGGGATACCGCAATTGCAACGCCATTGCCAGTGCGCGAACGGCATTCATGGCCCGCTTCAGCCGGCAACGACACCCTGCAGCCGGTTAAGAAGGCCCATCACATGCTGGCGCTTGTCGAGATTGTAGGTCTCGGTGTCGGCAATTGTCTGTCCGGTTTGCCGCCACAGCTCTTCCAGCCGGTGCGCACGCGCCATGTCGCCGGATTGCGCGGCAAGTGTTGCACCCCGGGACAGGCGTTCAGCCAGATGGCGGTTGAACAGGTCGAAGGGAATGTCGGCGCCGCGCGCGGCAACTCCCGTTGCCACCTTGCCTGCGGCCTCGACGTCAAAGGCAGAAGCATCCAGAACCTGGTCCACGGCTTCGGCAATGTCGAGTCCGCCATATTGCGTCATCAGCAGGGCCTGGCGTGCACTGCCTTCCGACAGCGCAAACAGCCGGTCGCGCGCACCCGGATCCACCGGCATATCGGCGCCGATGGATTCCAGAACCTTTGCGAGTTCGCCCTCTCCCAATGGCTGGAAGCGGTGCACCTGGCAGCGGGAGCGGATGGTCGGCAGCAGGCGGCCGGGCGAATGGGAAATCAGGATGAACAGCGTGGCGCGCGGCGGCTCTTCGAGGTTTTTCAACAGCGCATTGGCTGCATTGGTGTTCATGTCATCGGCCGAATCGATGATCACCATGCGGTAGCCGCCATCATGGGCGGTGCGCGAAAGGAAGCGTCCGACACGGCGGATCTCGTCCACCGTGATCACCTGCTTGAACTTCTTGTTCTTCTCGTCAAAAGGCCGCGTCAGGTGCAGCACGCCTGGATTCGCGCCGGAAGCCACCTGCCGCCAGATCGCACTGCCGGTATCAGGCGAAACGAGTCGGTCTGGCGCATTGGACGGGTCGCGGACCTTCAGGAGATGCCAGGCGAGATGGAAGGCCAGCGTTGCCTTGCCGATGCCGGGAGGCCCGGTAAACAGCAGTGCATGGTGCATCTTGCCGGATTGAAACGCTGCGGCCAGACCGTCAGCTTGCTCTTCATGGCCGAAGAGGAACGGATTGCCAGCCGGATCAGGGATGCCCGGCAGAGTGTCGGCCTGTTCCGGCGTCACAATGTCCATCAGGCAGGTTCCCTGCGCCCGGCGACAGCTGCATCAGCCAGCAGCACTTCGGCATGGGCGGTAATATGCTCCATTACCTCGTCCATGCCGGCAGATGCATCTACCACCTTGCAGCGGTCCGGCTCGCGGGCAGCTATGGCAAGATAGGCCTGCCGGCGTCTGTCCTGCGTTGCCAGTTCTTCTTTTTCATATCGGTCGGCGATCCCGCTCGCACCACGCCGGGCCATGGCGCGCGCCATGCCTGTTTCCGCTGGCAGGTCGAGGATCAGCGTCAGGTCCGGAACCATGCCGTTGATGGCAACCTCTTCGAGGCGCGTCATGAAGGCGGGATCAAGATTGCCGGTGACGCCCTGGTAGACGCGGGACGAATCCATGAAGCGGTCACAAAGGACAATCTTTCCTGCTTTCACGGCTGGCCGGATCACTTGCTCCACATGATCGGAGCGGGCAGAGGCAAAGAGGATGGCTTCCATGGCAGGCCCGAACGGTTCCGCCGCACCAGAAAGCAACACATGGCGCACGGCTTCGGCTCCGGGCGAGCCGCCGGGCTCACGCGTCACCAGCACCTCATGTCCACGCTCGCGCAGGGTCTCAGCCAGCCGGGTGATCTGGGTCGATTTGCCGGCACCCTCGCCGCCTTCGAACGTGATGAAAAGACCCTTGGCCAAGCGCTCTCCTGCCCATGTCGCAGAATCCGGAATGAACCCCGTCATAAGGTCCTGCGCGGGGTCCGTCCATAGGGTGAAATGATGTGCAGGGACGCTCGCCGTGCCGGCTTAGCCGCGAAGCCAGCCGAGCGCCAGTTCCTCGATGGCGTCGAGCGCGCGCTGCTGAATCGTGCCCTTGCCCACGCTTTCGGCTGTGTAGAGCGGCGTTTCCTGGCTCAGCGTGTCGCCGATCCAGATCTTCAGCGACCCGACCCGTGTTCCGGCCTCAACCGGTGTTTCGACCGGTCCCTCATAAACAATCCGGGCGATGACCTTGTCGCGGTTGCCGACCGGAGCCAGAAGTGAAACCGGGCCGTCGGCTTTCAGCGCGACCGATCCCTTTTCACCGCCAAAAGTGTCAGCCTCGCCGATCACTTCGCCAGCCTTGAACACCTCGATGGTTTCAAAGGCGCGGATGCCCCAGTCAAGCATTTTGCGCGCTTCCTCTGCCCGTTCGCGCTCGCTGGAAAGCCCGGCCATGGCGAGGAAAATGCGCCGGCCGTCGCGGTTGACCGAGGCTGCAATGGCAAACCCGCCTTCCTCCGAAAAGCCCGTCGCGAGGCCGTCAGCACCAATGTCCATGGCCAGAAGCGGGTTGCGGTTGCGCTGGAGTATCTTGTTCCAGGTGAATTCCCGCTGGGCAAAGAGAGCATAGCGGTCAGGATAAATCTTCCACAGGTGTTGCGCGAGAAGAGCAATTTCCTTCACGCTGATGGTCTGGCCTTCCGCCGGTAGGCCTGTCGAGTTGACGAAGGCTGCATCCTTCAGGCCGATCTGCCGGGCGCGTTCTTCCATGAGCTTTGTGAAGGCCTGCTCGGATCCGGCCATGCCCTCGGCCAGGATGATGCTGCCATCATTGGCTTGCTGGACGATGACTCCTTGAAGCAGATCAGCAACGCTGATTTCTGATTTCAAGGCAGCAAACATTGTAGAGGTTTTCGAGGCCGCGCCTCCCGTGCGCCAGGCGTTCTCGCTCACGATAAAACGGTCATCGGGTTTCAAGCGCCCGGTTTGAAGCGCGTCAAACACCACTTCGACCGTCATCAGCTTGGCAAGCGATGCGGGCGGCATGCGCGTATTCTCATCCTTTGCAAAGAGGATGGTCCCGGTGCCTGCATCAATCATGTAGGCCTGCTTGGCCACTGTCTCAAAAAGCTGCGCGCGAGCTGATTGCGCCGGCGCCAGCAAGACCAGAACTGTCAGGAGAATGAAGCGCCCAAAGGCTGTCGCGGCAGGCATGATGTCGGCCTCGTTTTCACTGGTCGCCCCCCTCATTCATTAGCAAATGGCAAAGGCCGGGCGCAACACCCGATTGCCGCGCCCGGTGGATACAGGACAACAGAGCCTGAAAGAAGCGGAAAGTCAGGATGACTTTATTGGCGAACGGTGAAGGCGTCGCCAAAGCCCTTGGACCAAAGCGCGCTCACCACGGTGTCGCAATTCTGGCCATTCAACGGAACGACATTGACGGTGTAACCGTCGGCAGTTGCCGTAATGACAGCCTGACCGGCCGATTTCACGGCAGAATGGACAGCTTCGGCTTTGGCCTGACCGGCATATGTGCCTACGACAACATAGTCACCGGTGGCGGGTACGCGGCCTGTGCGCGCAAAAGCCTGCTGAAGGCCGGCGGCATCAAGCCGGCCCTTGCTGGTCTCGATCAGCTGATCAATGGCTTGCGACCCGGCATGCATGCGCTCCGGTGCATAGCCAAGTGCCGGCACCGGTGCCTTGGCCGTGGCGAGGATGCCCGGGCGGAAAGACGGCACCGGGATGGTATCGGGCAGGACCGGAACAGCCGAAGGAGCAATTGCAGGAGTGGCGGCAACCGGGACCACCGAGCCTACCGGCAGCGGCGCCGTGTTTGCCGGTGCAAACGAGTTTGCGCGCACGACGCCGGGAAGCCCCTCGCCCGGGCGGCGGACGGACACGACCGAAGGCTGCGCGGAAGGGGCAGCTGGTGCGGCCATGGCCAGAATCACGCCGGAAGGCTGGCCGATGGACGTCGGATCGGTCTTCACGCCACTCGGCTGGTAGGAGGCGATGAGGTATTCATCGTCCTGGCCATGCAGCGGCGCCGGGCCGACATAGTCGACTTTTACCTGCGCCACGCCGCTTTTCGTATAGTCGAGCAATTCGGCGGCGCGCTTCGACAGGTCGATCACTCGGCCGCCATGGAACGGACCGCGATCATTGACGCGCACGATCACCGACGAACCATTGGTGGTATTGGTGACGCGGGCATAGGACGGCAGCGGCATGGTGGGATGGGCTGCCGACAGGTGCGTCATGTCGTAGATTTCGCCATTGGCGGTCAGGCGGCCATGGAAGGCATCGCCATACCATGAGGCCTGGCCAGTTCTGGTATAGCCCGGTTCTTCCTTGGGGTAGTACCACTTGCCCTTGACCTGATAGGGCTTGCCGACCTGCAAGCGTCCACCGCCGCGCTTCAAGCGCGAACGCTGGTTGGTAACGCGAGGGCTGGCTTTGACGCCATATGTCTTCTCGGCAAAATATTCCTTGGTGGCCTGCTTGGGCGCTACAGTGGAATGGCGAACGGAAGGCGTTGATGCACAGGATGCCAACACCATGGTGGCTGCACCTGCCATGGCGAAACCAAGGCCCCGCTTGATGATTCCCGTCATAGTCCGCCCTCTTCCGGCCAGTCCCCGCACCAAATCACCATTGCCAGCCGATTTGCAACCAACGGCTTGATGATTCTGCACCTCATGATCCCGCAGCATGGCAGGAAAGTTTTAGTAGCCGATTAATCCATTGTGACGGCAACAGGGCAATTCTAAGGCAGACCTCCCCCTCAGCGCTTGCGCCACATCAAGAGGGTTATCAATTGCTGTTGGCGCATGACTTCGGGTTAGCCGCTCCCGAACCGTTGAAGCCGGACCAAGCATTTTGCTTGAAATGCCCCAACCCATGACGCATAGAGACGCCGCGAGTATCGCACTGCGGATGGGTGGCCGAGCGGTTTAAGGCACCGGTCTTGAAAACCGGCGTAGGTGAGAGCCTACCGTGGGTTCGAATCCCACCCCATCCGCCATTGTTTCCAATCGTCCCTGCCGTTCAGTCCGCACTGTCACGCGCGGCACCGGTCAACGCGTCGAGGAATTTTGCGGTCCACCACTTGATGTCGTTCTGCCTGATTCCGTCGAACATGGGCTGCCAGCGCTGCTTGCGCTCTTCCAGCGGCATTGCAAGAGCCCGCTTGATGGCATCGGCGACATCATCGGGGCTGTAGGGATTGACCAGAATGGCCCCGCCCAATTGTTCTGCCGCACCGGCAAAGCGCGACAGGATCAGCACGCCGGGGTCTTCAGGGTCCTGCGCTGCAATGAACTCCTTGGCGACGAGGTTCATGCCGTCGCGCAACGGGGTGACAAGACCGACATGCGCCGCCCGGTAAATTCCGGACAGAACGGCGCGCGAGTATCCTTGGTTGACGTAGCGAATCGGTACCCAATCTATGTCGGCAAAGGCCCCGTTGATCCGGCCGGACAGGGCATCAAGCTTCTCGCGAATGTCCTTGTAGCTCTTGATCGAAGCGCGCGAAGGCGGCGCTATCTGGAGAAGGTAGACGTTCGAATGCGCGTCGGGATGTGTTTCAAGGTAGCGCTGATAGCCATTGAACCGTTCCTCCAGCCCCTTGGAATAGTCCAGCCGGTCCACGCCGACGATCAGGTGCCGCCCGTTTGAGCTCTCGACCATTCTTTCAAATTTGGAAGCAGCCTCTGCACTGTCCGCACCTTCAATGAATTCATCGGCGTCGATTCCGATCGGGCAGACCATCGTCTGGATGGTGCGGCCATCGACCGTAACCGACCCGTCATCGGCGACCAGACCACCCAATTCGTGGACGGCATAGTCGAGAAATGCATCCAGCCATTCCCGGGCCTGGAACCCCACCACATCATAGGCAAACAAGGCATCAACCAGCCTGCGATGATGCGGCAGCGCTGTGAGAAGGCTTGTCGGCGGCCAGGGAATATGGAGGAAAAAGCCCATGCGATTGGTCAGCCCGCGATGGCGAAGAAAGAGGCCAAGCGGGATCATGTGGTAGTCATGCACCCAGACCAGATCGCCCCGCTTGATGCAGGGGCCGACCACCTCGCTGAAAACGCGGTTGACCCGTTCATATCCTCCTTCGAAATCCCGCTCGATCTCGGTCAGGTCGAGACGGAAGTGAAAAAGCGGCCACAGGGTGCGGTTGGCATACCCATCATAATATTCTTCCACGTCCTGTTCGGGCAGGTCGACGGTCGCAGAGGTCACGCCGTCATAGGTTACAAAGCGCGGATCCGTCGTCATGCCGGCCTCACCCGACCAGCCGAACCAGATGCCGCCTGTGCTGCGCAGCGCAGCCGTCAGCGCGACAGCAAGTCCGCCCTGCGCTCCGGTTTCTTCGGACGGGGCCTGCACCCGGTTGGATATCAGGATCAAACGGTTCACCGCACGGCACTCCATGGTTTGCTCAGCAGCACCGCGCAATTGATCAGACCGACGAGCGAATAGGTTTGCGGGTAATTGCCCCAGAGTTCACCCGTCACCGGATCAATGTCTTCCGACAGCAGTCCGGCTGCTGTTCTCCGGTCGAGCATTTCCTCAAACAGCAAGCGCGCATCCTTGTCGCGTCCGGTGGCGTGCAGTGCTTCGATGAGCCAGAAGGTGCAAACATTGAACGCAGTGTGCGGGAGGCCGAAATCGTCTTCCGCCGAGTAGCGCAACATGTGTGATCCGCGCCGCAGGCCTGCTTCGGCTGCCTTCAATGTGCCTTCAAAACGCGGATCCTCAGGCCGCAGGAAACGCAGGTCCAGCAATTGGAGGACGCTTGCATCCAGGTCATCCCCGGAGAAAGTCGCCGAAATCCGGTTGGTGTCAGGCCGCCAGGCGGCCTTCTCGATGACATCACGCATGGTGTCTGCGCGGCCCTGCCAGAACTCCTGCCGGCCCTTCAAACCAAGGGCATGCGCGGCATTGGCCAGCCTGTCGCAGGCCGCCCAGCACATGGCAGCGGAATAAGTGTGGACATGGCTCTTGGTTCTCAGTTCCCAAAGGCCCGCATCCGGCTTGTCAAAGCTCTCCCAGGCCCGCACGCCGATCGGTTCCAGTGCTTCGAAATCCGCGATCCCCGCTACCCTGAGAAGCCGCTGATCGAAGAAAGCCTGCACATTGGACAGGATGATCTGCCCATAGGCGTCGTGCTGGACCTGTTCATAGGCCTGGTTTCCGACGCGGACCGGGCCCATGCCGCGATAGCCGCTCAAGGCTGGTGCGACCCACTCGGTCAGACTTGCCTCGCCATCAACACCATAAAGCGGCTGGATGTGGCCGCTTGCGGCATTGTCGACAATGTTGCGCAAATATTCGAGATAGCCTTCCAGAACGTCGAGGGCGCCGAGCCGGTTCAGGGCCTGGACCGTGTAGTAGGCGTCGCGGATCCAGCAGTAGCGGTAGTCCCAGTTCCGCCCGGAATTGGCATGTTCTGGAATGGACGTGGTCAGGGCAGCGACGATTGCCCCGGTTTCCTCGTGCTGGCACAGCTTGAGCGTGATGGCAGACCGGATCACCGCGTTCTGCCATTCATGGGGCGTGGCCAGCCCGCGCACCCAGTGCCGCCACTCATCAACCGTCTGGTCGAGCATGGATTGCGTGACAGCAACGATGTCGCCTTCGAAGCTCTCGTCCGGCCCCAGGAAAAAATGAAGCGGACGCTCGATGCGGAACACCCGCTCCTCCTCGATCCAGCCCACCGGCGCACTGGTTGACAGCCGCATCGCGCCATCGCGCATGAGATAGCGAATATGGTTTGATCCTCGTGTCGTTTCCGCTTTTTCCCTGCCCCAATCGGCAGACAGTCTCAAACGGACACGAATGCGCGGATTGCCGGATACCGGACGCACCAGCCTGACGAAAGCCACCGGCCGATAGATCCTGCCGTGCCGTTTGAAGCGCGGGCAAAAATCGATGATCTCAATGGCATTGCCTTGGGCATCGACATGATTGGTCACCAGGATGGGCGTGTTGCGCAAATAGAATTGCGTGGTTTTTACCGTGCCCTCGAGTTCCAGGTCCCAGAAGCCGTGAGCGTCCTCGCCTGCCGGACCTGACCCATCCAGAAGGCATGAGAAAGCCGGATCACCATCGACACGCGGGATGCAGCCCCAGACAAACCGGCCGGCACGATCAATGAGTGCGGAAACCTGGCAATTGCCGATAGGCCATAGGTCGAGCGAGGCACTCATGGCGCTGCCAGCCATTGATGCACTGCCGTGGTGTCATCCAACCGGTACAAGGCAGCCGTCTTTCGCGGCGGACCAACAAGAATGCCAAACCCGCCTGATGCGGCGCACGCAGTGAACCCGGCTTCATCGGTCAGGTCATCCCCGACAAAGACTGGAACATGGCCGGCAAAAGGCGCTTGCGCCAATAGCGATGCAATCGCGATGCCCTTGTCATGGCCGGGTGTCCGGAGTTCCACCATCATCTTTCCATGCTGCAATTCCAGTCGGTTCTGTTCCGCAAAGTCCATGGCCATCGTCTTGGCTGCATCTTCCATCATGGGTTCCATCCGGTAATGAACCGCAACACCCAGTGTTTTCACTTCGATCACCATGCCGGGATGATTGGCGAACGCTGCACGAAACAGGAGTTCCGCTTCCGCCAACGCTTTGGGGCGTTGCTGCGAAACGGCCTCGGCACCAGCCAGCCGAATTTCCCCGCCGTGACTCCCAACCAACGTCAAAGCCCTGCCTGTGGTTCCAAGGAAATGATCAAGCTGCGTGACCGAGCGTCCGCTGACAATCGCAAGGCGTTCGTCGAGTGTTCGGGAAAGGTGTTGGAGAAGGCTTACAAGTGAGGGCTCGACGACCACGCAGTCAGGACGATCGACAATATCGACAAGAGTCCCGTCGAAATCGAGAAAGAGGCTGTGGCGCAGCGCACGAAGGGCTGGCGGCTTGCCGGTTGGGCCGGTTTTTTCTGGCAACATCGTGATGAGAATAGGGCATTCGAGGCAAATGAGTACCCGTCCGGCGTCACTTGCAGAATTTTCGAGGGTGCATCCGGCAAGTCGCCGCGGAAAACAAGGCCTCTAAAGTTCGCCTTTTTCCATTCGCTGCAGCACTTCGGCTGCCTTGGTCCGGATGGCGTTTTGCTTTTCAGGTGTGAACTTGTCCCAGGTGGAAAAGACATAGGGCATGCGCCTGTTGGCCCTGAACTTGTCTTCGTGGCGCACCAGGAAGTCCCAATAGAGCGGGTTGAAGGGACAAGCGGTGTCTCCGGTCATTTCTGCGGGATCATAGCGGCACGATGCGCAAAAATTGCTCATGCGGTCGATGTATTTCCCGCTTGCCGCGTAAGGCTTGCTGGCCACCATGCCGCCATCGCCATAAAGCGCCATGCCGAGCGTGTTCGGCATTTCCACCCATTCATAGGCGTCCGAATAGACCGCCAAATACCAGTCCTGCACTTGCCCCACATCAAGGCCTGCGAGCAGAGCGAAATTTCCGGTCACCATCAGCCGCTGGATATGATGCGAATAGGCGTGTTCGCGCGTGTGACGCACGGCATCGGCCACGCAGGCCATACCGGTCTCTGCGCCCCAGAAGAAGGCCGGCAGCGGACGGGTGGCGTTGAGCGCGTTGCGGGTCCCATAGTCCGGCATCAGCAGCCAGTAGATGCCGCGCACATATTCCCGCCAGCCGATGATCTGGCGAATGAACCCCTCCACAGCATTGAGCGGTGCCCTGCCCTCGCGCCATGCGCCTTCGGCCTTGCGGCACATCTCCAGCGGCTCCAGAAGGCCGGCATTGAGATATGAGGAAAGCAGCGAGTGAAACATGTAGGGTTCACCTGCCACCATCGCATCCTGGAAATCACCGAACTCCGGCAGCACCTCGGCAATGAAATGATCAAGTTCGATAAGAGCTTGCTTGCGCGTCACAGCAAAGTGAAACGGTTCAAGGTCTCCAAAGTGATGCCCGAAGCGATCCCTCACCAGCGCCAGCACATCGCGCGTGATGGCCGATTTCGGGTGGCGGATGCGCTTGGGTGATGTCATCCCCGCCTTGGGTGGCTTGCGGTTCTGCTTGTCATAGTTCCATTCACCGCCCGAAGGCTTGCCGCCGGCTTCCATCAGCAGGCCGGTCTTGCGCCGCATCTCGCGATAGAAGAATTCCATGCGCAGTTCCTGGCGTCCCTTTGCCCAGGCTGTAAACTCACGGTGGCTGGCGATGAAGCGAGTATCCGGCAAAATCTCCACGGGAACGTCCAACGCTGACTGCCAGCCGCGCATCATTTTTCCCACGCGGTACTCGCCGGGTTCCGTGACGATCACTCGGTCCGGTTTCAGGTCGGTGACGGCACGTTCTACTTCGCCGGTGAAACTGCCTGAATTGGCCGGATCATCGAGGCGCACATAGCGAATGCGAATGCCATCGGCTTCCAGCGAAGCCGCAAAATGGCGCATCGCGGCAAACAAGAAGGCGATTTTCTTGGGGTGATGGGGCACGTAGGTCGCCTCCTCCATCACCTCGCACAGCATCACGCAATCGCGCACATTGTCCAATCCCTCAAGTGAGGAGATGGATAGCGAGAGCTGGTCGGCAAGGATGAGACGGAGCGCGGACATGGTGACCGTGACTTAGGGCGACTCGGGATGGTGCCAATTCCCGCGAGTGCAATTTTGTCGTGCCGTTTCAGCGTGCCAGCTGGTCAGTCGTCACGCTCGACCTTAGGCAGCTTGTGGGCAATGCCCTTGTGGCAATCGATGCAGGTTGATCCGCCGCTCAGGTCCGTACCAAGGGCTACAGGCTCCATCTTTTCGCGGGATCTCTGTCGCTGGTGCTCGAATGCCATTGCCTCAAAACTGTGGCAATTCCGGCATTCGCGGGAATCCGTTTTCTTCATCGATGCCCAGACGTGTCCGGCAAGTTCCGCCCGCTTGGCTTCAAATTTCTCAGGCGTGTCGATCGTGCCGAAGAACTTGTGATACAGCTCATTGCTGGCCTGGATCTTGCGGATCACCTTCGGCACCCACTCATGTGGCACATGGCAATCCGGGCATGTTGCGCGAACGCCCGAGGCATTCTTGAAGTGGACTGATGTTTGGTATTCCACATAGACCGTGTCGCGCATCTCATGGCAGGACACGCAGAATTCCATCGTGTTGGTGGCTTCCATGGCGGTGTTGAATCCGCCCCAGAAAATGATGCCGGCGATCAAGCCGACGAACAACAACACTCCCTGCCCGATCATCACGCTTGGACGCGTGAACCAGTGCCATAGCCTTTTGATGAATTGCATTTGGATCGCTTCCACAAATGAGCCGGAAAACAGCCGGGGCTCGAACAAGCCCCGACCTGTGATTTGACCGGATGAGCGATCCTTATTCCTTCGGCAATGTTGCCAGATATGCGAGCAGGTCAGCTGATACCTTGTGATCAATGGCGCGCATGGCCGGCATCACTTCGCCCGGCTGGCCATTGAGGATCTTGTGCATCACTTCCTGCGGATTGCCGACCAGCGAGCCAAGTGGCGGCATTTCCTTGGGAAGCTTGCCATCAGCGCCATGGCAGCCGATGCAGGCGGTGTTGAACACCTGCTTGCCAGCGGCAGCATCACCCTTTGATGCCTTGGTTTCAAGATCAACCAAGGGTGCCAGGTCGACTTGGCCCTGGGTCACGAAATTGGCGAGGTCGGTCAGGTCGGCATCCGACAGTTTGTCGCCATAGCCATGTTCGGGTGCCTTAAGGAGGGCGACGACAGCGGCCGGATCAGCGCCTGCCATGCCTTCGATGCCCTTGATGCCGGTTGCATGGCTGCCGGACTTGTAGGCACCCTTGGCACCCAGCCCGTCCCACCCATGGCATTCCTTGCACCGCCAGTTCGATGCCGCATCTGCGGCATATTTTTCATTGGCGGCCGGATAGAGCGGATGCGCGGTGGTCGGCGCTTCTGCCTTCACCACCTTGTACCATTTGTCATAAAGCTTGCCGCCGCGTGCAATCGAACCCTGATCGGGTTCGGCAAGCGCCGCGCCTGCGGCAAGCAGACTGGTTGCAGCAAATACAATTCCCAAACTCTTGAATGTTTTCGAAATGGACATCGTGTTCTCCTCGCAACAAGTGGAAGCCGAATTTTCGTTGCCAATGGAGAGTACGCCCATCCCCTTGCGACGAATTGACATGGGTCAAGATTTCGCAGGTTCACGCGACAAAACGACACAAGGCCGGGAGGGATAAGTCAGAAGTGTTCAGGCGAGACGCCTCAAGCCTCCAGCAGGAGAAAATCTCCGGGCGCGGCATGCAGGGTCACCGGCGTGCCTGACACCGGCGGCGGAGTGTCTGGCCGGTTGAACAGGTCAAGCGACAAGCGCTGCCCGCCTACGAGCACCCTCAGGCGGATGACCGCGCCGAGGAAGTCGACATCAGCGACCGTGCCCTGAAGTGTCACGGTGCGGCTCGGCGCGCTTTCCAGATGCAGGGCTTCGGGACGCAGCGCCAAAGCGATCTCGGTTCCGTTTGCGCCGGTCAGAGGTCGGCCAAGTGCAATGGTCTGGTCAGACACTGTCGCCATACCGTGCGAGGCGTCGGCGATGGTGGCCTTGATCTGGTTGACGGTGCCGACAAAGGTGGCAACGAAACGGGTCTTCGGCTTGTTGTAGAGCTCGAAAGGAGTGCCGACCTGTTCCGCCACGCCGCCATTCATAACAACGACGCGGTCCGACATGGAAAGGGCTTCTTCCTGGTCGTGCGTGACGAAGATGGTGGTGATGCCGAGTTCGCGCTGTATCTCGCGGATTTCATTGCGGAGCGAAACGCGGATCTTGGCGTCGAGTGCCGACAGCGGCTCGTCCAAAAGCAGCACGCGAGGCTGAAGCGCCAGCGCGCGGGCAAGCGCCACGCGTTGCTGCTGGCCTCCGGACAGCTGGAACGGATAGCGGTTGCCGAGGTCCGGCAGGCCGATCAGCTTCAGCATTTCAGTGACGCGGGCCTCGCGCTTTTCCGATGCGATGCCCGCCACTTTCATGCCGAAGGCAACATTCTGCGCCACCGTCATGTTGGGAAACAATGCATAGGCCTGGAAGACCATGCCGATGTTGCGCTGGTTTGGCTTGAGGCTTACCAGATCGGTGCCATCCACATGAATGGCCCCGGCAGTCGGCGTCTCGAACCCGGCCACCATGCGCAGCACCGTTGTCTTGCCGCAGCCTGACGGTCCGAGCAGCGAGATGAACTCACCCTTTTCCACATCGAGGTTGAAATCCTTGACCACGCGGTTCGGACCGAAGGATTTCTCCAGATGCTTGATTGTCAGATAGGCCATCAGTTCTGCGCCCTCAGATGCTTGGAAAACCGCGTGACAAGCTGGATGAGGCCCATGCAGGCCCAGGTGATGGCAAAGGCGATGACCGCTAATGCCGCAGGTTCATAGGCGCGGTTGGCGCCTAGCACCTGCATGTAAGGGCCGAATGCCGGCCGGTTCAGCAGGGCCGCCATGGTGAACTCGCCGATCACGATGGCAAAGGTCAGGAAGGCCCCGGAGAGGACCGCCAGCAGCACGTTTGGCAGGATGATGCGTGCCAGGATCGTCGTCCAGCCTGCGCCCAGACTTTGCGCGGCTTCCGTCAAGGTGGCCACGTCAATGGTCCGCAGGCCGGTGTCGACCGCTCGGTACATGTAAGGCAGAGCCAGCGTCGCGTAGCCGAACATCAGCAGCACATTGGTTCCCATGGCCGTTCCGGTCAGCGGCAGGAGGCTCGACGTGTTGAAGAGGCGGATATAGCCGAAGACGATCACGATGGCCGGAATGACCAGCGGCAGCAGCGTCACGAACTCGACGAAGGGACGCGCGCGCGGCAGCTTGAGGCGCACCCAGAAGGCCGTCGGCACCACCAGCAGGATGCCGAAGACAATGGTGACCAGCGCCATCAGCACGGAATACAGGAACGTCTGCTGGAACTGCGGGTCCGAAAGCACTTTTGCATAGGCGTCTAAGGTATAGACGCCGCGCCGCATTTTTAGCGAAAATTCGGTCATCCCGACCAGCGGAAGGATGAAATAGAAGCATCCGCCAAGGAAGGCCGCCCATGCCGCGATCCGGGTCATTTCAGCCACCTCTCGGAGCGCGCCCTGAGCCAGATGTAGAGCGCGTTTGCAATGCCGGTGATGACGATCATGCCGAAGGCCAGCGCATAGCCCAGATGCGGATCACCCAGAACGTCGCCGCGGATCTGCGCAAAGAGCTTGATGGGAACGATGTTGAGCTGCGGGCCGGTCAGCGCAAAGGCCGTGGCCACCGCCCCAAAGGAATTGGCAAAGAGCAGCGCAAAGGTTCCGAGCAGCGAGGGAAACAGGATCGGCAGCGCCACCATGCGCCAGTATTGCCCACCAGTCGCGCCAAGCACCGTGGCAGCTTCCTTCCATTCTTTCTTCAATCCGTCGATGGCCGGGGTGATGATGAGGATCATCAGCGGGATCTGAAAGAACAGATAGGTCAGTGTCAGGCCGAAGAAGGAAAGCAGGTTGAAGCCGAGCAGGCGAAGGTCAAGGTCCAGATTGGTCCTCAGCCAGATCGTGATCAGTCCAGCCGGTCCGAGCGTTGCGAGAAACGCGAAAGCCAAAGGGACGCCGGCAAAATTGGATGCAACGCCGGAGAACGTCAGCAGCGGGCCGCGAATGAAACGCGGCAAACCGCCTTTGACGACCGCTACGGCCATGGCGAACCCGATGAGGCAGCCAAGGAAGGCCGTCAGCAGGCTGAGCTTGATGGAAACCCAATAAGCCGACCGGATCGAAGGCGTGTTCAGAGCCACGATGTTGGCGAAGGTGAAGCCGCCATCCGGCGTCTGGAACGCACCTATGACAATCTTCATGGTCGGCAGGATGAGGAAGAGAAGCGCAAACAGCGCAAAGGGAACGAGGCCAATCCAGTTCATGGACAGCTTGAAGGATGAAGGAACGGATGTCTGGCTTGGCGCAGTTTCTGACATTGTCGAGGACCCTGTCCTGGCTGTGGCTGACGGCGCTGCCGAGCATCACACAGACAGTTTCCGCCCCGGCAGTGGAGCCGGGGCGGAGTTGACAGTCAAGCCTTACTGGACGTTGGCGCCGACAGTGGCGTCCCAGCCCTTGGTGACAGCTTCCTTGTTGGCGCCCTGCTCTTCCACGGTCGGGAAGACTGCGGCCTCATAGGAAGCAGCCGGCGGCAGCTTTTCCAAGAGGTCGGCCGGGATCTTGCCGGCAGCGGCCATGGCATTGAAGCGCGCCGGATGGCAATAGCCCTTGAGCCAACCGAGCTGGCCTTCGTCAGAGTAGAGATACTCCATCCAGAGCTTGGCGGCGTTCGGATGAGGAGCATAGGCCGAGATCGCCTGGACATAGACACCGGCCAGAACGCCGGACTTCGGCACGATGACTTCTACCGGCGGGTTGCCGGCCAGCGTGTCGCGAGCGGAAAGCGCGTTGTAATCCCACATGGCGACGATGGGCGTCGCACCCTGGGCAAGAGTACCGGCCTTGCCGATGACAGGAACGAAGTTGCCGGCCTTGTTCATCTCGGCAAAGTAGGCAAGGCCCTTTTCACCGGACTCGGCGCCGGGCTTGCCGCCAGCGGCCATGCCGGCAGCGAGAACGGCGAGAATGGCCTGGTTGGAAGCACGCGGATCACCGGCAAGCGCCACCTGGCCCTTGTATTCCGGCTTCAGCAGATCCGACCAATCGGCCGGCATGGTCTTGACGAGGTCCTTGTTCACCATGAACGACATCACGCCGTAATAGTCGCCATACCAGTGGCCATCGGCGTCCTTGATGGTGTCGGGAATTTCGGCCCAGGTCGAAACCTTGTAGGGCTGGGTCAGGCCTTCGGCCTTCGAGGTCGGGCCGAAGGCCAGGCCAACGTCGATCACGTCAGGCGCCTGCGGACCCTTGTTGTCCTTGTTGGCCTTGATGGCTTCGATTTCGTCAGCCGAGCCTGCATCGGGGTTCAATTCGTTGACGGTGATGAAGGGGTACTTGGCCTTGAAACCGGCAATCACGCCGCCATATCCGCACCAGTCATGCGGCAGCGCAATGGTCGTCAGCATGCCTTCGGCCTTGGCACCGGCAACAAGCTCATCCATCGATTGGGCGAAGGTGATCGAGGTGGATGTCATCAACGTTGCAAAGGCAACTCCTATCGCGGTCATTTTTGTCATGGTCGTCTCCGTATCGGGTTAGATCTGGATTTCCATTCGCTATTGGGTTTTCGCGACAGTCCTGTGACAGAGAAGGGCATGGTGCCCGCGCACATTCCGGCTTCTCCTCCCGGCCTGCTCCCCAAGATCAGGACGCTATCCATGAGCCGAGATCGTGGCAAGCTTTATCAACTGGTCAAAAACGATTTTCGCGGGCTTTCGTTAGCCGGGCAAGGGATGAGCGCATAACGGCTCAACAATTGACAAAAAGCCCATAACCTTGTGTACCCCGTCGCTTGAGATGCGGCGGATCAAGGGTCCTTGCCGTCTTGCAATGCAAAGCCCCCGGTCAGCGTGTCAGGAAAACCCGTGTCAGCACCCCGCGTCAGCTTCGTCAGTCTTGGTTGCCCGAAGGCTCTGGTTGATTCCGAGCGCATCATCACGCGCCTTCGTGCCGAGGGCTACGAGATTGCCCGCAAGCATGACGGGGCCGATCTCGTGGTGATCAACACTTGCGGCTTTCTGGATTCCGCCCGCGATGAATCGCTGGGTGCCATCGGCAATGCGCTGAAGGAAAACGGCAAGGTCATCGTCACTGGTTGCCTTGGCGCAGAACCCGATGTGATCCGCGAGCGCCATCCGGGTGTGTTCGCGATCACCGGACCGCAGGCCTATGAAAGCGTGATGGAGGCCGTTCACGAGGCCGCTCCTCCGGCGCATGATCCTTTCGTGGACCTCGTGCCGGAACAGGGAGTGCGCCTGACGCCGCGCCACTACGCCTATCTTAAGATCTCCGAAGGCTGCGCCAACCGCTGCACCTTCTGCATCATCCCGGCGCTGCGCGGCGATCTGGTGTCGCGCCCCATCGGTGATGTGTTGCGCGAGGCCGAGAAGCTCGCCAAGGCAGGCGTCAAGGAATTGCTCGTCATCAGCCAGGACACGTCAGCCTATGGGCTGGACCTGAAATATCCCGAAAGCACCTGGCAGGATCGCACGGTTCGCACCAAGTTCCTCGACCTGTCGCGGGAGCTGGGCGAACTCGGCATCTGGGTGCGCATGCATTATGTCTACCCCTACCCCCATGTCGATGAAGTGATCCCGCTGATGGCAGAGGGCAAGATCCTCCCCTATCTCGACATTCCCTTCCAGCATGCCAGCCCCGCCGTGCTGAAGAACATGCGGCGGCCCGCTCACCAGGACAAGGTGTTGGAGCGCATCCGCAAATGGCGCGATATCTGCCCGGACCTTGCAATTCGCTCCACCTTTATCGCCGGCTTCCCCGGCGAGACCGAGGAAGACTTTGCCTTCCTGCTCGACTGGCTGGACGAAGCCAAGATCGACCGGGCCGGCTGCTTCAAGTACGAGCCGGTCAAGGGTGCGCGCTCCAATGATCTGGGTCTTCCCGAAGTGCCCGATGAAATCAAGGACGCCCGCTGGAAGCGCTTCATGGAGCGCCAGCAGAAGGTCTCTGCCTCCCAGTTGAAAAAGCGCGTCGGCAAGCGCCTGCCTGTCATCATTGACAAGGTCGAGGGTACCAGTGCGATCGGTCGCACCAAGTATGATGCGCCCGAGATTGACGGCGTGGTGCATGTGGCTTCGCGCCGCCCGCTGCGCACCGGCGACATCGTGACCGTCAAGATCGAGGCGTCGGATGCCTATGACCTGCACGGCACGGCTGTCTGAGGAATTGCCGGTTTAACCTTAACCTCGCAAAAGCATAGGGTTAACGAAAGGTTTCCGCTAGTTTGCCGCCACTCGCACCCCCGCGCGAGGCCAGAAGAGGCGGCAGCACATGGACAAGTCGGAACCCGGCACGAACAATCGCATCGGTTCGCTTGACCTCCTGCGGCTCCTGGCTGCGCTTGCGGTGGTTGCCTTTCACTATCTTTGGCGCGGTCATGCCGGCCCCTCGCCCTTTCTTGACGGAGAGGCAAGCGCGGCCGCCTCCTGGGCCTTGCCCGGCTATCTCGGCCTCAACCTGTTCTTCATGATTTCGGGCTTCGTCATCGCCTGGTCCGCCGAGGGCCGCAGCTTCAGCGAATTTGCCATTGCGCGCTTCTCGCGGCTCTATCCGGGCTTCATCATCTGCATGACGCTGACCGCCGTGATCCTGGCCATTGCCGGCGATCCGCGCCTTTCCGTTTCCGGCGTTCAATGGCTCGCCAATTTCATCATGGTGCCGCAGGCACTCGGCCAATCCTTTGTCGATGGCGTCTATTGGACGATCATTCTTGAACTTGTCTTTTACGGATGGGTGGCGCTTGCCATCCTCACCGGCTTCTTTGCCCGTTGGAAGCTGATGACGATTACGGCTTGGCTTGGCCTTGCCATGGTGAACGAGCAGTTGATTGGCTCCGGCGCTTTGCGCTTTCTGCTGATCACCGAGTATGCGCCTTTTTTCGCCTTTGGCATGCTGGTGCAGCACATGACAGTGCACGGACGCAGCGCTGATGCGGTCATGCTGGCAGTCGCATCTCTGTTCATCGGCCTCGATCATCTGTCGCGCATGCAGGGCTGGATGCTCGGGGCCTATGGTGTTGCGCTGCCGGACAAAGCGCTGGTGCTCTGGGGCCTCGCCATCCACACCCTGTTCCTTGCCACGGTCGCACTGCGCCGCCTTGTTCCCTCAACGCCGCTGGTCCTTGCGGCGGGCGGCGTTACCTATCCGCTCTACCTGCTGCACCAGAATGCGGGCTATGCTGGCATCAATGCGTTGTCGCCGCTCACAGGTCAGGTCATGGCCGTGGCAGTTGTGGCGATCGGTATGATCGTGCTGTCATGGCTCGTCTGGACGCTTGCTGAAAGGCCGGGACAAAAGCTGATGCGCAGGACGCTGAACTCCGTTGTGTCGCATGTCATCAGGATTGCCGGTCAAAGCGGTTCTGTTGCACCAAGACTGCGGCGCTTTCGCAAGCCGATATGACAGGGCTCAAAGCGTGCAGGCGACTATGGGTTCCCGCAAGCAGCCTGATTGACAGTCAAATTGCCGCACCCTAATTTAGAAGACATGCGCATGTGCGCGCTCGGCTGCTCATCCTCGTAAGCCGGGTTTTTGACGGCCTTCGCCGATGGACTACGACGGTCACTCTCTTATCTGTTCTGGCACTTTCGCTTCTTGCCGACACAGCCTCGTCTCCGTGCTGCATCTCTGCCGAAACCACGCGACCACGATCCATCAATCCTGATACCCCGGGAGTACCGGATGAGCGCTTCCACGCTCTTCGCTGCCTTCGCGCTATCCCTCGTGGCACCGCTTCCGGCTATGGCAGATTGTTCCGAACCTGCCGGGCCGCAAGTGCACTGGGCTGGTTGCACCTTCAAGAATACGGATTTCGCCGGTTTGCTATTGTTACATTCGGACTTGTCCGGTGCGATCCTGTTCGGTTCGGACTTCTCCGGTGCGAATATGTCAGGGACGAACCTGACTGGCGCACAGCTGGCCGGAGCGGGACTGGTCGGAACAAACCTGTTTGCTGCCAATTTGACGCGAGCAAACTTTCGCAATGCGGACTTGTCGGGTGCAGACTTGTCCAGCGCGAACCTGACCGGTGCGGACCTGACTGGGACGAACCTTGAAGGAGCGACCCTTTCCAACGCGATCTGGACGGATGGAAGCACTTGCGGTCCCGGATCCCGTGGAACCTGCAGGTTGAACTGACGAAGCTTCGAAACTGATGCCCCACACCCCTCTGTCCTTTGGAGTTCCCATGAAATCCGCCAGATTGCTCGCCGGACTCGCCCTGTCCCTGGTCACCGCACTCCCTGCCTTGGCCGCCTGTACCGATCCCGCAGCGCCGGGCGTTGACTGGACCGATTGCGACAAGGACGGCGCAAATCTGAGCGGAGCGAACCTGAGGGAAGCGATCCTGACCCGTGCAAGCTTTGTGGGCGCGAACCTGTCGGATGCAAACATGAACAGTTCGAACCTGACGGGAGCGGATCTGAACGGTGCCAACTTGACGAATGCAGGGTTTCAAGCTGCTGACCTGTCCGGCGCGAGCCTGACTGGAGCGAACATGACGGACGCCGACTTCATGAATGCGCTTCTTAATGGATGCGATCTGGTAAACGCGAACCTCACGGGTGCCGGCCTCGTCAACGCTGACATGACCGACGCGAACCTGACGAATGCGAACCTGGAAGATGCGGACATGGAGCGTACGAATTTTTCCAACGCTACATGGACGGATGGTGGTATTTGCACCCAATCGTCCACCAGCGGTGACTGTTTCCAGTAGGCCTGCACGAATGACGCTGCGGCCCGATCATGTTCCTTCACCCTTGCCCCTTCGGAGTTCCCACATGAAGCCCGCCAGACTTTTCGTCGCCCTCGCCCTGTCGCTTGCCACCGCACTTCCGGCGATGGCCGCATGTTCCGATCCGGCGGGTCCTGGCGTTGACTGGCGCAACTGCAGCAAGCCCGGCGCGGAACTGGCCGACGCGGACTTGAGCAATGCCAACCTGAAGGGCGCTGACCTTCGGAACGCAGACTTGACCGGCGCTAACCTGACCGGCGCTAACCTGACTGGAGCAAACTTGACCGGCGCCTTGCTGTCTGGTGCGGATTTGATGGGCGCCGACCTGACCGCCGCATTGTTGGATGATGCTGATTTGACCGATACCACCTGGACAGATGGAACCAATTGTGCCGATGGCAACGTCTTGAACCGCAGTCGCATCGGAACCTGTCCCAATTGAACAGATGACATTGTGACAAGGAGCGGAAACCTGGCTGACCGTTGATGATGCCGGGTCAGGTGGGTTGGCGAAGTTTCATCGCCATGGAAAACAAAACGGCCGCCCCTTGCAGGGCGGCCGTTTTGTTTGGCCAAGTTCAAATCCGGTGGTCAGAACTTGTACTTCCAGCCAACCGTGGCCGACCACTGGTTCATGCGAATGGCAATGGTTCCGGGTGTCGGACCGAAGGGGGTGACTTCGGACCCTTTCACCTTGTTTGAGAAAGCGTGAATGACGGCAAAATCAACCGTGCTTTTATCCGAAACCTTGACGGAACCACCCGCCGTGATGTGATGCTGCACGACGCCGGGCGCCAGAATACCAAGCGTCACGTCTTCGCTGCCAACCGGGTTGGTGGAAAAGGCGTAGCCTGCGCGCCAGGTGAAGGTTTCGTTCTGGCGCCATTCGACACCAAGCTTGAAGACATCGACATCATCCCAGCCAAAGCCCGGACCGCGCGCCGTGCCAAGGAGATTGGCGCTGAACGGGTTGGAGACCGACGCCACGCCGCCATAAAAGATGTGCTGATAGTCAAACATCACCGTCAGGTTTGGTTTGATGTCCCAGGCAATGCCCGCTGTGACTGATGCCGGGATGTCGAAGGATCCGCGTTCGGCAAACAGGCCGCGATATTTCGAGAAACGGGACATCCACATCGGCGTTTGTCCGGCAATGCCGATCCGGAAACTGTCCGAAACGTCGAAGATGGCGCCGGCGCGCAAACCGGCACCGAACGACCAATCATGGCCGCGGTTGGTCAGGTTGGCCGGATCGGACGACACACCCGCAAAGGCGCCGAGGCCAGTGGCCTCGAAAGCCTGGATGGCGACGGTCGGCGCAACGCCGAGCGATACGTTGCCGAGATTGACGGCATAGGTTGCCGACATGAAGGCCTGGGTCAGGTCAACACCTGCACGGCCGCCGCAATAGGTGCTGCCGCATCCGGCGGCTGTCAGGCCGTAAGATGTGTTCATTCCGCCATTACCATAGATGGAAAAGTTCAGGGCCGAGTTGGCGTCGATGGGGCGGTTGTAGGCCATGTTGGGCACCAGGAAAAAGGTGCGGCCGCTGTCCTCACTGCCCGGGGGAACGAAGAAGGTACCGGTGGCGGTATAGCCGCGCAACGGCACGAAAGCCTCAAAACCCATGTCGAATTCATGGCCGACACGGGCGGCGGCAGCCGGGTTGACTGCCGATGACATGGCATCAGACGGATGAGCAACGCCAGCGCCACCGAGCGCACGCTGAACCGGTCCGTAGCCGAGCGCGAAATAGCCTTCGGTTGCTGACGCGGCATTCACCCCGGCGAGCAATCCCGCCAGGAAAACAGGCACAATACGAGTGGCTTTGGTTTTCATTCTTCCCTCCTCCATGTCCACTTTTCCCGGATTGCGCTTTGCGCGCTTGTCCCCGTCCGGGAGGACATCATTCATTAATTCAAAGATTCATATATTATCATTTATGAAGCAGCAAGCCATCGGTTCACTTGATTGTCATGCTGAGAAATGACCCGTGGTAGGCGGCTCCCAAACGACAAAGGCGCGCCTCGTGGCGCGCCTTTGCATGAACGTTTCGAAGACGTTCAGCTTATTCCGGCAGCTTGTCGTCCACGCCCTTGACGTAGAACTTCATGCCGAGCAGCGTGCCGTCATCCGACACTTCGCCTGCCTTAAGCCATTCGCTTCCGTCCTGCTTCATCACCGGGCCGGTGAAGGGATGCAGCGTGCCTGCCTTGATGTCGGCTTCGGTCTTCTCGGCCATTGCCTTCACGTCTTCCGGCACGTTGGTGTAAGGCGCCATGGCAAGGATGCCGTCCTTCAGGCCGTCCCATGAGGACTCGCCACCCTTCCAGGTGCCGTCGATCGCCATCTTGATGCGCTTGGCATAGTACGGGCCCCAGGTGTCGAGAATGGCCGACATCTGCGACTTCGGTCCGGCCTTGATCTGGTCAAAGGCCTGGCCAAACGCCTTGATGCCGCGTTCTTCTGCAACCTGCATCGGACCGGTGGAGTCTGTGTGCTGGGTCAGCACGTCCACGCCCTGGTCGATCAGCGCCTTGGCGGCATCGGCTTCCTTGCCGGCGTCAAACCAGGTGTTGACCCAAACGACCTTCAGCTTGAAATCCGGGTTGACGGACTGGGCGCCGAGCAGGAAGGAGTTGATGCCCATGACCACTTCCGGGATCGGGAAGGAGGCGATGTAGCCGGCCGTGCCGGTCTTCGACATCTTGCCAGCTATCTGGCCGATGATGTAGCGGCCCTCATAGAAGCGCGAATTGTAGGTCGTCACATTCGGCGCGGTCTTGTAGCCGGTCGCATGTTCGAACTTCACGTCCGGGAACTTGGCGGCGACCGCCAGTGTCGGGTCCATGAAGCCGAAGGAGGTGGTGAAGATCAGGCCGCAGCCCTGGCGGGCGAAACGCTCGATGGCGCGTTCGGCGTCCGGACCTTCAGGAATGTTTTCGACAAACAGCAGCTCAGCGGCGTCGCCCAGTTCCTTCTGGGCATATTCGCGGCCGGCCTCATGGGCCTGCGTCCAGCCGCCGTCGGTCTTGGAGCCCACATAGATGAAGCAGGCCTTGAACTTGTCGGCGGCCTGCGCCTGCGAGGCGAGCACCACCGCAAGTGCGGTCGAGAAACCAAGGATGAATTTGTTCATGTCGTCACCTTTCACAGAATACCGGACATTCCCGGCGGATTTGTCTCTTCCCTTGAGGCGTTTTCATCGGTCGGGCACGAAGGGTTGTGCCAGCGAGGCCGGCGTGTTCATCACCGTCAACCGCCTGTTTCGAGAGATGAGCACAAGCACGATGATCGTTGCAAGATAGGGCAGCGAGGAAAGCAGTTGAGAAGGAATGCCGAAGCCAAGTGCCTGGGCATGCAGCTGGCCAATTGTGACGGCACCGAAAAGATAGGCGCCACCCAGCACGCGCCATGGCCGCCAGGATGCAAACACCACCAGCGCCAGCGCAATCCAACCGCGCCCTGCCGTCATGTTCTCCACCCATTGCGGCACATAGACCAGCGAAAGGTGGGCACCAGCCAGGCCTGCGCAGGCGCCACCGAACATCACGGCAAGATAGCGGTATTTCAGCACCGGGATGCCGAGCGCGTGGGCCGACTTGTGGCTGTCACCAACTGAGCGAAGTGTCAGCCCGGTGCGCGTGCGGAACAGAAACCACGTGACGCCAAAAACCAGCAGGATTGACATGTAGAAGATAGGGTCCTGGCCGAAGATAAGCCGGCCAACCAGCGGTATGTCGGTCAGGTAAGGGATCGAGAGCGACGGCAGGCGCACGCCTGCGGTGCCAACGAAACTCTCGCCTATCATGCCCGAAAGCCCGATGCCGAGAAGTGTCAGAGAAAGGCCTGTGGCAACCTGGTTGGTTGCCAGTGACAGGGTGAGCACGGCAAAGAGGACCGAAAGCACGGCACCGGCGGCAATGCCGGCCAGCACGCCGACCCAAGGGTTTCCGGTCGTCACCGCTGCAGCAAAGCCGCATACCGCGCCGATGACCATCATGCCCTCGACGCCGAGATTGAGCACGCCCGAACGCTCCACCACCAATTCGCCCATGGCCGCAATCAGCAGCGGCGTGGCAGCGGTGGCGATGGTCAGCAAGATGTTTTGAAAAATATCCATGGTCTGCTCCTCAGGCCCCAGCCTTGACCTGCCCGCCAATGCGGATGCGGTAGTGGATCAACGTGTCGCAGGCCAGCACGAAGAAAAGCAGCAAGCCCTGGAAAATGCGCGCCACCTTGTCTGAAATGCCGAGTGTCATCTGTGCAGCCTCTCCGCCCAAATAGGTAATGGCCAGCACAAATCCGGCCGCTACCGCGCCGAGCGGATTGAGACGGCCGAGGAAGGCCACGATGATGGCGGCAAACCCGTATCCCGGCGAGATGGTCTCGCGCAGCTGGCCAATGGCACCGGAAACTTCCGATATGCCGGCAAGACCAGCCAGCCCGCCCGACAGCATGAAGGCAAAGAAAACCATCTTGCTCGATGAGAAGCCGGCAAAGCGCCCTGCCCGCGGGCTTTCGCCGATCACCCGCACTTCAAAGCCCTTCATGGTGCGGCTCATCATGATCCAGACGAGCACTGCCGCAACAAGGGCAAAAACGATCCCGTAATGCGCGCTGCCTTGCGACGGCGCGATTTCGGCGAGTTCGGCTGCCTTCGGAAACCGGATCGAGCCCGGGAAATTGTTGCCGTTGGGGTCCCGCAGCGGCCCGCGCACCAGCCAGTCGAGGAAAAGCTGGGCGATATAGACCAGCATCAGGCTGGTCAGGATCTCGTTGGTGTTGAAGCGGGTCTTGAGATAGGCCGGGATGGCCCCCATCGCTGCGCCACCGGCAAAACCGAGCAGCAGCATCACAGGCAAGGTCAGAAAATTCTGGAAGCCCGGCATGAAGATCGGCACCATGGAACCGGCAATGCCGCCCATGATGAACTGGCCTTCGGCACCGATGTTCCAGTTGTTTGAGCGGTAGCAGACCGTGAGGCCGACCGCGATGAGGATTAACGGTGCGGCCTTGATCGCCAATTCGTGCAACTGCCAGACCTCGGTCAGCGGCGCGACGAAATAGATGAACAGCGCTTCCAGAGGCGGCTTTCCGAGCGACGCGAAAATAATGGCACCGGTGATGAGTGTCAGGCCCAGCGCAATAAAGGGCGAGAGTGCGGCAAACAGCGAAGAATGCTGCGGACGTTTGACAAGTTCGATGCGCATCATGCCCCCTCGATCAGCTCATGGGCCAGCTCATGGCCGGCGTGCCCAGGTTCGGCGCCGCCCATCAGCAGCCCGATCTTCTCGTAGGTCGCCTCGGCAATTGGCACCGGTTTCGACAGCTTTCCGTCATGCATGACGGCAATGGCGTCGCACATTTCAAACAGCTCATCGAGATCCTGGCTGATGACGAGGACGGCGGAACCGGCGCGGGCGAGCGCGATCAGGGCCTGGCGAATGCGCGCTGCCGCGCCTGCATCGACCCCCCAGGTCGGCTGGTTGACGACCATCACCGAGGGGTTGCGATCCAGTTCCCGCCCAATGATGAATTTTTGCAAATTGCCGCCGGAAAGCGCGGCGGCTTCGGGATCGGGCGCGCTCTTGCGCACATCCATCTCGGCAATCACCCGCTGGGCGGCGGCCTTGACAGCGCCTGAGCGAACGAAGCCGAATGAACCGGTCAGGGCCTTGGCGTCCGTCACATGGCGCGACAGCAGCAGATTGTCAGACAATGCCATGGCGGGTGCTGCCCCGTGGCCAAGGCGTTCTTCGGGAACAAAGGCTGCACCCAGCTTGCGGCGCCCTGAAATGCCGAGACGTCCTGCATCTGTCCCGCGCAAGCGAACCGCTCCGGCTTCTCCCTGCAGCACTTCGCCAGAGACGGCTTCGAACAGTTCGCCCTGACCGTTGCCTGCAACGCCTGCAATGCCGATCACTTCCCCGGCGCGTACTTTCAGCGAAATATCGCGCAACGGCATGGCAAAGGGCGTGGCAGGCAGACGCGACAGCTTGGTGATTTCAAGCAGCACATCACCGACGGTCCCATCCAGCGCCGGGCGTTCGACACCCTTCACTTCGGAACCCACCATCATGTTGGCAAGTGAAGTCGCAGTCTCATTGCGGGGGACACAATGGCCCACCACCTTTCCGTGGCGCAAAACGGTTGCCTTGTCGCACAGGCGCTTCACCTCATCGAGGCGGTGCGAGATGTAGAGGATGGATTTGCCTTCCGATTTAAGGCGCTCGAGCGTGACAAACAGGCGGTCGGCCTCCTGCGGGGTCAGCACCGAAGTTGGTTCATCAAGAATGATGAGATCGGGTTCCTGAAGCAGGCAGCGGATGATCTCGATGCGCTGGCGCTCACCCACCGACAGGTCGCCCACCATGGAATGGGGATCAAGCGGCAGTCCGTATTCATTGGATATGCGGCGCGCCTCTTCGGCAATCGATGAAATCGGCTGGTCGCTTGAAAGCGAGAGCGCGATGTTTTCGGCCGCCGTCAGCGCCTCGAACAAGGAGAAGTGCTGGAACACCATGCCAATGCCGAGTTGGCGGGCATGACTGGGAGACTTGATGGTGGCGGGCTTGCCTTCCCACTCGATGGTGCCGCCATTCGGCTCCAGAGTGCCAAACAGCATTTTGACGAGTGTGGACTTGCCCGCTCCGTTTTCACCGAGGAGGGCATGGATTTCACCCTTGCCAATGGTCAGGTCCACTTGATTGCACGCGGTGAGCGACCCGAAGACCTTTGTCAGGCCTTTCACGTCAAGCAGGCGCACGTCTCCCCCCGGCTTGTTTTCAGCCAATCGACTTCTCCTGTTCCCACTTGTTATTTTGAGAGGATGCTAATCCCCTTTCCATCCCCAGCGGAACGGAATGCAGTCTTGAAACAGCTTCAATCTTTTCGCAGGCAATGAAAAGCCACTTTACGGGATGAGAACGGTAGTGCCGGTGGTCCTGCGTCCTTCGAGGTCAGCATGCGCGCGGCCGGCATCTTTCAGGGCGTAACTCTGGTTGACGTTGATGGTCACGATGCCCTTGGCGACCAGATCAAACAGTTCACCGGCCGCGGTTTCAAGTTCGGCACGCGGCGCGACATAGGTGAAGAGCGTTGGGCGGGTGGCGAAGAGCGACCCCTTTTGCGACAGATGGGCAAGGTTGAACCCTTCAATGGGTCCGGACGACTGGCCAAACGAGACAAACAGGCCGAAAGGCTTCAGGCAGTCCAGCGATCCGGGATAGGTATCCTTGCCGACGGAATCATAGACCACGTCGCATTTTGCCCCGCCGGTCAGCTTTGCCACTTCAGCAACAAAGTCCTGATCCCGGTAGTTGATCACATGATCGTAGCCATGGGCCAGCGCCAGCTTCACTTTGTCGGCTGAGCCTGCCGTGCCGATGGTGTTCACGCCCAGATGCTTTGCCCATTGTCCGGCAATCAGGCCAACGCCGCCGGCCGCGGCATGGAACAGGATCTTGTCGCCGGCCTTGGCCTTGAAGGTGCGGCGCAGCAGGTACCAGGCGGTCATGCCCTTTAGCATCATGCCGGCAGCCTGTTCGTCCGAAACTCCTTCGGGAATTTTCACCAGACGGTCGGCGGCAATCACCCGCTTTTCAGCATAGGCGCCGATGGTGGCGGCATAAGCGACGCGGTCACCCACAGCCAGGTTCGTGACACCTGCGCCGAGCGCCTCGACAACGCCGGCACCTTCATTGCCCGGAATAAGCGGAAGGCCGTTCGGTGCAGGGTAAAGCCCGGAGCGGAAATAGGTGTCGATGAAGTTGAGGCCGATGGCTGTGTGACGGATCAATGCCTCGCCCGGGCCGGGAGTCGGCACGGTCACATCCTCATAAGTCAGGACATCGGGGCCGCCGGTCTTGTGGATGCGGATTGCTTTTTGCATGGGTCAGGCTGCCTTTTTTCCGAGATCCGGGAAGAATTGCATGATGGCGCCAATTCCGTAGAGATAGGCGCCGGTGATCATAATGCCGATTTTGGTCAGCGCATCGGCCTGCATGCCCTGGACCAGCGCGATCACGCCGAACAGGCACCAGACCAGAAAGACACCCAGATTGAGCGGGCGCAGCCGCTTGACCCGTACCGGATGCAGGAAGTGGATCGGCACGAAGCTCAGCACGGCCGAGACGACCACCACGGCAAACGAGGTCCACTCGCCGGGTTCGATGACGAACAGCGTGAAGACCACCATGTTCCAGACGACCGGGAAACCCTTGAAGAAATTCTCCTTCGTCTTCATCGAGGTGTCGGCATAGTAGATGGCGCTTGAGATGACGATGATGGCGGCAGACAGGAACGACAGCCCCTCGCCCATGAAACCCCGATTGTAGAGCGCAAAGGCCGGGATCAACACATAGGTGACATAGTCGATGATGTTGTCGAGCATGTCGCCGGACCATGTCGGCAGCACCACCTTGACCTGCAGCTTGCGGGCAATCGGCCCGTCAATGCCGTCAACGAAGAGCGCCAATCCCAGCCATAGGAACATGGCCGTCCAGTTTTCTTCTGCCGCGGCAACAAGCGAGAGAAAAGCCAGGAACGACCCTGATGCGGTGAGCAAATGGACCGAGAAGGCCTTGGCCTGCGGCCAGTTCACCTTCTTTCCCGTCGGCCGGGAGAACAGGGGCCGCTTCAAGTACCCGTCTCCGTCTTACCGGTCAGCGTTTGCATGATTGGTCCCTCATTGGCATGCCGCGAAACTAGGACATGGCAGACCTGTCTCACAAGACCCATTGCGTCGATCAGGGCAATTGTCCTTTTCCACTCGCCTGCCCTATATCCACAGGCAGTTGATCTTTCAAAGGTGGCGATGCCTTGCATCATTCGACAGATATCATCGTTGCGGGAACCGGACCTGCCGGCCTTGCTGCTGCCCTTGCTCTGGCCGAGGGCGGGCACGGCGTTATCCTTGCGGGTCCCGCAATCAATGGCGCTGACCGGCGCACAACCACCATCATGATGCCCGGCCTTGCCTTTCTGGACAGGCTTGGCGTTGGCACGGCGCTGCGAAAAGCTGGTGCCCCTCTCGCTTCGATGCGCCTGATTGATGCCACGGGCAGGTTGTTCCGTAGTCCCACCGTGACGTTCCGGGCATCCGAAATCGGCGAGGAAGCCTTCGGATTCAACATTCCCAACGCGACGATCAACGCGATTCTTGAAGATGCGGTGAAGGCAAATCCCGCCATCAACCGCATCGAAGGCTCGGTTGCCAGTTGGGAACCCGGTGACAATTCCATCACCGCCCGTCTGGATGATGGAACGGTGATCGAGGCCCGGCTTGCGGCTGCGGCCGATGGGCGCCACTCGCCTGCCCGCGAGGCAGCAGGGATTTCGGTCAGGCTCGGCACCTTGCCCCAGTCTGCACTGGTCTTGTCGTTCACCCATGAAAAGCCGCATGATTCGATCTCGACGGAGTTCCATACTCCGCATGGCCCCTTCACCCAGGTGCCGTTGCCCGATCCGCACAGTTCCAGCCTCGTCTGGGTCAATGAACCGGGCGAAGCCGAGCGGCTTGCGGCCCTTCAGCCCGATGATCTTGGCCGTGAGATCGAAGCCCGAATGCAATCCATGCTTGGCAAGGTGAGCGTCTCTGGTACGCCGCAGCTCTATCCGTTGAGCACCGCCCTTCCATCCCGCTTTGGTGCGCGCCGTGTCGCCCTCATCGGAGAGGCCGCCCACGTCTTTCCGCCTATCGGAGCGCAAGGCCTCAATCTTGGCCTGCGCGATGTGCGCGATCTGGCAAGTGTGATGGCCCCTGCTGGCGATCCGGGCGGCGACACCGTGCTCGCGGCCTATGACCGGTCGCGCCGGCTGGATGTCTCGATGCGGTCTGGCGCCGTCAATGCGCTCAACCGCTCGCTGCTCTCGGAGATGGTACCGGCCCAGCTGATGCGCAGTGCGGGTATCGGTCTGCTGGGTGCCTTTTCGCCCCTGCGCGGCTTCTTAATGCGCGAAGGCATGGAACCCGGTTCCGGTTTCAGCCAGCTGGGATCGGCCTTACGGGAAAAGGTCGGGCGGAAGAAAGCCGCCCTTGATGAGCAACAGCAGGCCGGTCACCGAGAGCACTGATGCTGTTGTCGTGACGAGGATTGTCGCCGAGGCGCGTTCGACCCAGACACCATATTGCTGACCGATGACAAAGACATTGGTTGCTGTCGGCAGGCCAGCCAGCAGCACGGCGGAATAGACCCAGACCGGATCGAAATTGCCCATCCAGCTCAGTGTCAGGTAGCAGAGCACCGGATGAATCACGAGCTTCAGCGGCACGATGATGCCGATTTCGGCCGGCATGCGCTTCAACGGGCGTAATGCCAGGGTGACACCCATGACAAAGAGCGCGCATGGCGCTGCCGCATTGGCCAGATATTGAAGGAGACGGTCAACCGGCAAGGGCGCGCGCAGATGCAACGCTGCTGCCGTCACGCCAACCATGGTGGCCAGGATGAAGGGATGCAGGAAGATCTTGCGCAAGATGCCCGTCACCACCTGAAGCGGCCGTTCGTCCCGCCCGCCGGCCAGGCCCATCATCAGCGGCGCAATGGCAAAATGCAGGATGTTTTCGAAGCAGAAAATCAATGCCACCGGAACGGCTGCTTCCTCGCCAAGCGCCAGCAGGGCAAGACCAGGCCCCATGTAGCCAATATTGCCATAGGCAGCCGCCAGACCCTTGATCGTGCTTTCCGCGATCTCGCCGCCGGAGCGAATGGCAGACCAGACGAACATGACCGAGAAGATCACATAGGTGGAAAAGACCGCGCCGAAAATGTAGCCCCACTCAGTCAGCTTCTCGATCGGCGTCTTGGAAAGCAGCTGGTAAAACAGCGCCGGCAAGGCGATGTAGATGATGAAAGTGTTCATCCAGCCAAGTGCATCCAGTGGCTGGCGGGTGATGCGCGCAACAATGAATCCCAGCAGGATCAATCCGAAGAAGGGCAAGACCAGCCCGATCACATCCGACATTCTTCGTTCCGTATTCCTGACGCCTGCTTGGGCTGATTTTCGCTACCTGCCCCTTCTAGCACAGCCCATTGCCGTGGGTCATGGCAGACGGCAAGGTTTTCCTCAGCTGTCGCTTCAGGCATCTTCAAGCGGCTATTGAACTCGTCGGCGAACCGCGCCATTTATGGGCGGAAAGGTGGAGTTCATGGACAAGGTCAACGAAGCAAGATTTCGTATCGGACAGGTGGTTCGGCACCGTCTGTTCCCGTTTCGTGGCGTCATCTTTGATGTGGACCCGGTCTTTGCCAACACAGAGGAATGGTACCAGGCGATTCCGAAGGATGTGCGCCCGCGCAAGGACCAGCCCTTCTACCATCTCTATGCCGAGAATGCGGAATCCGTCTACGTGGCTTATGTCTCCGAGCAGAATCTGCTGCCAGATGAAAGCGGAACACCAGTGCGTCATCCGCAGGTGGCTGAACAATTCGGCGCCCTTGTCGGCAATTGTTACGAACAGCGCGCACCCTTGATGCATTGAATATCGCAGGATGGGTGGATAATCCGTCACCCTTCGATCCGGTGAAGACACCACATGAAAACGGGACCGCAAGGTCCCGTTTCTTTTAGTATTTCGAAGCTTGAAGCCTGATCACTTCGGCTGAGCCTTCACCTTGTCCTGCTCTTCCTTGAGCTTCTTGGCGAATTCGTCGGAGCGCTTGGCGATTTCAGCCTGCAGTTCCTTCTGGCGGGCTTCGAAATCCGACTGCTGGGTTGCCGGGCCGTCATAAGCCTCTGTGAAACCTTTGAGCGACACCTTCACGGGGGTCGGCTGGTTCTGGAAGTTGACAGCCGTGATGGTCAGCTCGGTGCCACGCTTGAGGGCGGCGATCAATTCGTCGGTCAGCGGCGCTTCGGCAATGCAGCTCGGGTTGGGCTGGATCGGGCAGATGACATAATCCACCTTGGCGGTCTTGCCGCCGTCGATCTGCAGGCCGATACCGGGCGGCAGCATGCGCATCGGCGGCACCGTGATCTGCATCACGCGACGCTGTGCCTTGCCTGATAGCTCGATGAGCGACATCGCAACGAGCAACTGGCCGGATTCCTTGGCGATCTTGATGTTCTGCACATTGCAGACATCGGTGTCCTTCTGCTTCTGGCAGAGCTTGAACCAGCCTTCCGGCGTCTGCTGCTGCGGGGCCTGCTGGGCAAAGGCCGGCGTTGCCAGGGTTACGCCAGCGGTGGCAGCAAACAGGGCAAGCTGCGTTAGGGCGGTCGTCAGCTTCTTCGTCATTTCACATCCTCTGATCCAGAAGGCGCCATCAGCGCGTCGTGGTCTAGTGTTGCCCAAATGAGGCAATTGCAAGGCCCGTCCGCGCCGTTTGGGGCGCAGGTCAGTACCCGCTCGCAGGCGTGTTACACCGATGTTGCAGCCAAATCCAGTGCTGCAAAGCGAAACTGCGTTCTTGGTGTATGCCTGGAACGGATATGGCCTCATTTCTGCCAGAGCAAGTTGCTCAGGCAGGTGCTCGCCGTCACACTGAAGGCAGCGCCAAGACATGCTAACTTTTGGCAGACCGAATCATGTCTGGACCAGCACGGAGCCACATTGATGAAACTTCTTGGCCCGATGGCCGCCCTGTGCCTCGGCATTTTTGCCATGGCCTCCACGGCGAATTCTGAACCCGTCCATGCCATTGCAATGCATGGCGAGCCGGCGCTGAATGCGGACTTCACGCATTTTCCCTATGTTAATCCCGAGGCTCCCAAGGGTGGCCGCGTTACCTATGCCGTATCCGGCACCTTCAACTCGCTCAACCCCTTCATCGTGCAGGGCGATGCCGCGCGCGGCCTGTTTGACCAGGAGCTTGGCTACAATGTCTATGAAAGCCTGTTGGCGCGGTCCCGTGACGAGGCGTTCACGCTCTATCCGCTGATTGCCAAGGCGCTGGAAACCGACGACGAGCGGACCTTCATCGAGTTCACGCTAGATGAGCGTGCCAAGTTTTCCGACGGCAAGGCGATCCGGCCGGAAGACGTGCTGTTTTCCATGAAGCTGCTGAGCGAAAAGGCCCGGCCGCTCTACAGGCGCTGGATAGGCCTTGTGAAAAAAATGGAAAAGACCGGCGACCACAAGGTGCGCTTTACCTTCAAGCCGGAAGCTGACCGGGAACTGCCGCTGCTGCTTGCCCTGCTGCCGATCTTGCCGGAACATGCCACGAAGGCCGAGACGTTCGACCGCAGCTCGGTTGAACCGATGATCGCCAGCGGTCCCTATGTGATCAGCGCGGTCAAGCCCGGCGAATCGCTGACCTTGACGCGGAACAAGGACTATTGGGCCAAGGACATCCCCTCCAAGGTTGGCTTCGACAATTACGACGAGATCCGCCTGATCTGGTTCCGCGAAGACGGGCCGATGTTCGAGGCCGTGAAAAAGGGTCTGGTCGATGTCTTCCCGGACCGCGACCCGACGCGCTGGCTGCAGGAATATGACATTCCTGCTGTCACCGAAGGCCGTCTCGTCAAGGACGAGTTCGAGGAAGGCCTGCCGTCAGGCATGTACGGCTTCGTCTTCAACACGCGGCGAGAGAAGTTTGCCGATGTCCGGGTTCGCAAGGGGCTGGCGGGGCTGCTCGACTTCGAGTGGATCAACCGCAACCTGTTTGACAGTGCTTATACAAGGACCAAGAGTTTCTTTGACGGTTCGGAACTGTCCTCGCACGGCGTTGCGGCAAGCGATGCTGAACGGGCGATCCTGGCCTCCTTCCCTGATGCCTTGGACCCCGATGCCATGGCCGGCACGCTTGCTCCGCCGGTTTCCGATGGTTCGGGCCGCGATCGCGCCTTCATGCGCCTGGCCTTCGAGCAGTTGAAGCAGGCCGGTTTCAAGGTCGAAGACCGGGTGATGCTGGGGCCGGACGGTAAGCCGCTGACGGTGGAAATCCTGCTCAATGGCAAGGCCGGCGTGTCGCTCGCCTCCGCATGGCAGCGCTCGCTGCAAACGCTTGGCATTGCGGTCGAACTGCGCTCCGTCGACAATTCGCAATACCAGCAGCGGCTGCAAACCTATGATTTTGACGTGATGCTGCAGCTCTACACATCCTCGCTCTCGCCCGGTGCGGAGCAGCAGGGCCGCTGGGGTTCGGCGGCGCGCGATCAGGAAGGCACCTACAATTTTGCCGGCGTGGCCAATCCGGCCATTGATGCGGCCATCCAGCAGCTCGTCAATGCGCGCACGAAGGCGGAGTTTGTCACGGCGGTGCGGGCCTATGACCGGTTGTTGCTGTCAGGCCACTACCTGGTGCCGCTCTACCATCTGGAGGGCCAGCGCGTGGCGCGCTCCAGCGCCATCAAGCGACCGGACAAAACGCCGGTCTATGGCTACCAGCTGCAAACCTGGTGGCGGGAATGACCGGAGCCAAGGCCATGATGCCGGGCCGCGACATCACCCGCCTGCTGGAGATCATGGCCGCGCTTCGCACGCCGGTCACCGGCTGCCCGTGGGATTTGGAGCAGGATTTTTCCACCATTGCCCCCTACACGATCGAGGAGGCCTATGAGGTGGCTGATGCGATCCGCCAGGGCGACATGCTGGAATTGCGGGACGAGTTGGGCGATCTGCTGCTGCAGGTGGTGTTTCATTCCCGCATGGCCGAAGAGGAAGGCGTCTTCGCTTTCCCTGATGTGGTCGAGGCCATCACATCCAAGATGATCCGCCGGCACCCCCATGTGTTCGGTGACGGGACCGCCAATGATCCGGCCAAGGTGAAAGCTACATGGGAAGAGATCAAGACAGCCGAGCGCGCGCAGAAGCGGGCGGAACGCGAGGCTCTTGGGGTTTCAGCAAGGCAGGACAGCAAAGGCCATCTGGACACTGTTCCGATCTCCCTGCCCGCGCTGACCCGCGCCTTGAAACTGCAGGAGCGCGCAGCCCGCGTGGGGTTTGACTGGAAGGAGGCTGGGCCTGTCATCGACAAGATCGCCGAGGAAATCGGCGAGCTGCGCGAAGCGGTGGAAGCTGGCGACCACGCCCATGCCCGCGCCGAATTCGGCGACGTGCTCTTTGCGCTGGTCAATCTCGGCCGTCATCTCGGCATTGACAGCGAAGAGGCGCTGAGCCGCACCAATGCCAAGTTCACCCGCCGCTTCCACGCAGTGGAAACAGCCTTGACCGACGCTGGCAAAACACTGGAAGCAGCAAGCCTCGACGAGATGGAAGCCTTGTGGCAAGCAGCCAAGAAAGATGAGCCAAGCAGCTGAGCGACTTCTCAGTCGCGGTCGTCATCCTTGCGCTCGCGCGGACGGCGGCCATGCACACGGTCGAGGATTTCCTGCGCGGTTGCGTCCGGTGCATTCAGCTCCAGTTCAACTCCGCCATCCTCTGAATTCTTGCGCGCCAGAACAGTTGCGTGGCTGTAGATCCAGTCGAGCAGCTTCAATTGTGCCGGTTCGAGGCGAATGCTCATGGTGACCATCTGGCCGCCGACTCGCGCCTCGATGGCGTTCATCAGTTCGGCTGTCCCCTCGCCCGTCACCGCAGAAACCGGCACCGGGCGTTCGCTGGCGGCAATCTGGTCCGCGTCTGCTGCCAGCCGCTCCCGCGTCTGCTCGTCCAGCAGGTCGGTCTTGTTCCAGACTTCCAGCACGCGTGACCGGTCCGAGGCATCGACGCCCAGACCCTTCAGGATATCTTCGACGTCTTGCGCCTGCGCAGCTGTGTCGGGATCGGCAATGTCGCGCAGATGCAGGACCAGATCGGCCTCGACCACTTCTTCCAGCGTTGCGCGGAAGGCTGCGACCAGATGGGTGGGCAAGTTGGAGATGAAGCCGACCGTGTCGGACAGGATGATTGTTGCGCCATGGGGAAGGCGAACGCGGCGCAGTGTCGGATCCAGCGTGGCAAACAGCATGTCCTGCGCCATCACCTCGGCGCCGGTCAGCCGGTTGAACAGGGTCGACTTTCCGGCGTTGGTGTAGCCTACAATGGCCACCACCGGATAGGGAACCTTCTGGCGCTTGGCGCGGTGCAGGTCGCGGGTGCGGCGCACGCTTTCCAGCTCGCGCTTCAGCTTGATGATCTTGTCTTGAAGGATGCGCCGGTCGGCCTCGATCTGGGTTTCACCCGGACCGCCGAGGAAGCCCGCACCGCCACGCTGTCGTTCAAGGTGGGTCCAGCTGCGCACCAGCCTCCCCTTCTGGTATTCCAGATGGGCGAGATCGACCTGCAGAACGCCTTCCTTGGTGCGCGCACGGCGCCCGAAGATTTCCAGGATGAGGCCGGTCCGGTCCAGCACCTTGGCCTTGAACTGGCGCTCCAGATTGCGCTGCTGCACCGGTGTCAGCGGGTGATCGACGATAACGAGCTCGGCTTCACGCTCGGCAATGATGGCTGCCGCATCCTCAATCTTTCCCGTTCCGAGCAAGGTCGCGGCGCGCGGCTGCGACACCTTGATGATCTCGGAGTGGACAATCTCAAGGTCGATGGCACGTGCCAGGCCGCATGCCTCTTCAAGGCGCGCCTCGGGCGAGCGCTGCAGACGCGGGCGAGAAGGTTCGCTGCCGGCGGCAATTTTTTCACGCGGCTGAGGCACGACAGGAACGAGCACGACCGCGCGTATGGCAACGGGCCTGCTGTCAATGCCTCCGGATGTTTCCGGCTTCACGCTGGATTGTCTGGCCAATCAGGTGGCGCTGTCTTCGCCTTCGAACATCTGCACGGGCTGGCTCGGCATGATGGTCGAAATGGCGTGCTTGTAGACGAGCTGCGAATGGCCGTCACGGCGCAACAGCACACAGAAATTGTCGAAAGAGGTGACAACACCCGTCAGCTTGACCCCGTTGATGAGGAAAATGGTGAGTGGGTTCTTGTGCTTGCGGACAGTGTTGAGAAACAGGTCCTGAAGGTTTTGCGTGCGTTCAGCCATCATTTTTCTTTCGCCGGCCATTATTGGTTTTTCGCCTGGCGCCGGAACCGGTCGTTACGCCAGGGACAAGAGCACACGAAGCGGTCCATCCTGAAACACAATGTAGGAAATCAACCCGCCTCGCACAGATGTCCGGTTATCAAACCACGGTCTTTTCTGCAATGTCAAAGAAGGCCTGACGCAACGAAAGTGCAATTGAACCCGGCTCACCATTGGCGATTGCAACATCATCAATTCGCACCACAGGCATCACAAGGGTGGTGGCTGCGGTGATGAACACCTCCCGCGCCTCCATGGCTTCCTCCACCGTAAAAGGCCGTTCCTCGATGGCCATTCCCATGGAGGCAGCCACATCAAAAAGCGTGGTGCGGGTGACCCCGCGCAAGATGCCGTATTCGGCCGGTCGCGTCACCAGGATGCCGTCCCGCGTGATGATCCAGGCATTGGTCGCGGCGCCTTCCTTGATGAAGCCATCCTCGTCGACAAACAGGGCTTCCTGTGCGCCGGCTTCCTTGGCCATTTGGCGGGCCATCACATTGGGCAAAAGTCCGACAGTCTTGATGTCGACTCGTTCCCAGCGGTTTTCCGGGACGGTGATGACATTGATGCCCTTGGCAGCGCGCGCCGCTGCTGCTGCCGGGCTGGTCTTCTTGGCGGTAACCACGAGTGCCGGGCGCACATGGGCTGCCGGAAACACATGGTCTCGCGGGGCAACACCGCGCGTCACTTGCAAATAGACCATGCCGTTGGTGATCCCGTTGCGCCGCACGACTTCGCGCATCACTGTTTCAAGGGACAGGCGATGCATCGGCCAGCCAATGGCGAGTTCGCCCAGCGAACGGTCAAGCCGGTCGAGATGGCGGCTCATGTCGATGATGAAGCCGCGCGCCACTTCGCAAACCTCATAAACGCCGTCAGCAAACTGGTAGCCGCGATCCTCCACATGAACTGCGGCCTGGGAATGCGGCAGGTAGCGTCCGTTGACATAGGCAATGCGCGGCATGATTGGCGGCTCCGTGGAACTTCGGGAATGGGATCAAAAGAATTCGAGGCTGACGCGGAACATCTGCTCCACTTGGCGCACAGCCGATTGCAAGGCGAAAATCACCACCCGGTCACGGGACTTGATCTTCAATGAGCCGGACGGCTTCATCACCTTGCCATCACGGAAAATGGCGCCAATGCGCATGCCGTCGGGCAGATCAAGATCACGCAGGGCGGAGCCCACCAGCGGCGAGGTGTCCATGGCCTCGGCCTCGATGATTTCTGCCGCACCCCGGCTGACCGAATGGACCGCACGAACACGCCCGCGGCGCACATGCTGCAAGACCTTGGAAATGGTGACATTGCGCGGATTGACATAGGCATCAATGCCGAGGCTGCGGGTGAATTCGTGGTAGCTCGGATTGTTGAGCAAAGCGAGGTTGCCCTTGCAGCCCATCCGCTTGGCCATGGCCGAAACCAGAATGTTGACCTGGTCGTCATTGGTCAGCGCGACGATCAGGTCGCTTTCGCGAACATCGGCTTCGGTCAGAATGCCTTCGTCCAGCGCATCGCCATGCAGCACGACGCTCCGGTGCAACGTGTCGGCGATTTCCTCGGCGCGTTCAGCAGAAGATTCGATGATCTTGATGCGGGTCCGGTCCTCGCGCTCCTCCAGTTTCTTCGCCACATAGAGACCGATATTGCCGCCGCCGACGATGACGATGCGCCTCGCCTCGGTTTCCTCATGGCCAAACAGGGCAAGCGTGCGCCGGATCTGGCTGTGCTCGACAACAACATAGGCAAGATCGCCAGCCAGCAACTGATCGCCGGAATGCGGGATGAACAGGCGGCCATCGCGCGACACGCCCACCACCGTTGCCGGCAGATCCGGGAACAGGTCTGTCAACTGCGACAGGGGAGTGTTGATGACCGGGCATTCCTCAAGGCATTCAATGGCCACCGACAAGACATTGCCTTCAGCAAAGCGGACCACATCCGTGGCTCCCGGAAGGGCAATGCGCCTCAGAATCATGTCGCCGACCTCGATCTCCGGGGAGATGATGACATCGATGGGAAGGTGATCGCGCGAGAACAGGTCCGAATAGTGTTTTTGCAGATAGGATTGGGACCGGATGCGGGCAATCTTGGTCGGCACGTTGAACAGTGAATGGGCCACCTGGCAGGCGACCATGTTGACTTCATCATGCAGCGTCACGGCAATGATCATGTCGGCCTGTTCGGCGCCGGCAGCTTCCAGAACTTCCGGATGCGAGCCGTGGCCGACGAAACCGCGCACATCCAGCGTGTCGCGCACGATACGGATCAGTTCGGGCGACGTGTCGATGACAGTCACGTCGTTTTCCTCGGCAGCCAGCCTTTCGGCTATGCCATAGCCCACGCGGCCCCCGCCGCAAATGATCACACGCATCCCCCGGTCCCCTTCAAACGCCCAATGATTTCAGTTTCCGGTGCAAGGCCGACCGCTCCATGCCGATGAATTCGGCGGTGCGCGAGATGTTGCCGCCGAAGCGGTTGATCTGCGCGATCAGGTAATCGCGTTCGAACATTTCACGGGCCTCCCGCAAAGGCAATGCCATGATGTGCTGGTCGTTCTGGCCCGGTGTGCGCGGCATCATCTCGCCGATTTCAGCCGGCAGCAGGTCCGCGGTGATGGGCGCTTCCGGATTGTCGCCGCGCGACAGGATCATCACGCGCTCTACATTGTTGCGCAGTTGGCGGACATTGCCCGGCCAGTTGTGCGCCTGGAGAACAGCCATGGCATCATCGCCGATGCGCCGGATGCGGATGCCGGTCTGGCGGGCGACCTGGCCGACGAAATAATCGACCAGATAGGGAATGTCCTCGCGCCGCTCGGCCAGCGGCGGCACCATGACCGGCACCACGGCAAGGCGATGGTAGAGGTCTTCCCGGATCACGCCTTCGGCAATCATGGCTTCGAGATTGCGCGCTGTTGACGAGATGATGCGCACATCCACCTTGACGCGGCGCGTTCCGCCTACCCGCTCGAATTGCTGGTCGACCAGCACGCGCATGATCTTGTTTTGCGTCTCGCGCGGCATGTCAGCCACTTCATCGATGTAGAGAATGACGCCATGGGCTTCTTCCAGCGCTCCGACCTTTCGCTCGCCGCCATTTGACTCGGTCCCGAAAAGTTCGATTTCCATGCGTTCCGGCGTGATCGCCGCCGCATTGACCGTCACGAAGGGTCCGCGGGAGCGCGCCGAATGGGCATGGATGGCGCGCGCCACCGCTTCCTTGCCGGATCCCGACGGCCCGATGATCATCACCCGGCTGTTGGTCGGGCCGACCTTCTCGATGGTCTGTCGAAGCTGAGTCATGGCCGCCGATCCGCCGACAAGATCGAAGGAATCGGTCGTGCGCTTCTTCAGGTCGGTCACTTCACGGCGCAGGTTGGACGTTTCAAGCGCGCGTTCGGCAATCAGGATCAGCCGGTCCGACTTGAACGGCTTCTCGATGAAATCATAGGCGCCGCGCCTGAGCGCCGAAACCGCCGTCTCGATGGTGCCATGGCCAGAAATCATCACCACCGGCAGCTCGGGATGCAGCTTCTTGATGTCGTCAAGCAGCGCCAGCCCGTCCAGCTTTGACCCCTGAAGCCAGATATCGAGAAACACCAGTCTCGGCACGCGGTCAGCAATGGCCGCCAGCGCGCTGTCGCTGTCATGGGCCGTGCGCGTCTCGTGCCCTTCATCTTCGAGGATGCCGGCCACCAGATCGCGAATGTCGACTTCGTCATCAACGACCAGAATGTCAGACGCCATGATTCACCTTTTCTTCCGCCCGGCCACCGCCGGATTTGATGTCTTCTTCCGCCCCCGCAGATCCGCCCGGGACGCCCGGCAGGATGATGCGGATCAGCGCGCCGCGCCCGCCGTCAAATTCGGCCGGTGCGTCATGCAATTCAAGAGAACCACCATGGTCCTCGATGATCTTCTTGACGATGGCGAGCCCGAGACCTGTGCCCTTCTCGCGCGTCGTCATATAGGGTTCCAGCAGCCGGTGCCGGTTTTCACGCGGAAGTCCGCGGCCATTGTCGGCCACATCGACGATGATCTTTCCGTCGTCGGCATGGGCAGAGATGCGGATTTCGCCCTTGATGCCAGTGGTTTCGACGCTCGCGCCGTCGATTGCCTCGGCAGCATTCTTCACCAGATTGCCGACCGCCTGGGCCAGAAGCCGGTTGTCAAAATGCCCCATGAGCGGAACGTCCATGAAGTCACGCTTGAAGGTGATTTCTGCGCGCGACACCTCGACCAGGAAGGAAGCCTCACGCAGGGCCTCGCGCAGGTCAGTCAGTTCCATGGCGGGCTTCGGCATGCGGGCAAAGGCCGAGAACTCGTCCACCATGCGCCCGATGTCACCGACCTGCCGGATGATCGTTTCGGTGCACTGGTCAAACACCTCGCGGTCGGTGGTGATCACCTTGCCATAGCGCCGCTGGATGCGCTCTGCCGACAACTGGATGGGTGTCAGCGGGTTCTTGATCTCATGGGCAATGCGGCGGGCAACATCGGCCCAGGCTGACGAGCGCTGGGCGGTGACCAGATCGGTGATGTCATCGACGGTGATCACATAGGAATGGCTTTCCTCGTCGGATTCCTCGACGGTGATCTGCACATTGTAGGTCCGTTCCATGCCCGAACGGTAGAACGTTACCTGCTCGCGATAGACCGGGCGGCCGGATGTGTGGGCGATTTCGAAGATGCGCCCGACATGCGGCAGGATCGCGGAAATGTTCTTGCCCACCACATCCTTCGAGCTGATGCCAAACATCTGTTCGGCCGAGCGGTTTGCGAGCGACGCGCAGCCGTCGAAATCAACACCGATCACGCCGGCCGTCACGCCCGACAGAACGGCTTCGGAGAACCGGCGGCGCTCATCGATCTGGTCCTTTGCGCCCATCAGCTCGTTGCGCTGGCTTTTGAGCTGGGCAAGCATCTTGTTGAACGTGTCGCCAAGCGATGCCACGTCGCCATCGGACCGGCGGACTGGGACGCGAACATCCAGATTTCCCGTCGCCACCTCGTCGGCCGCGCCGATCAGCTGGCGGATCGGGCGGACAAGGCGGTCTGCAACGGAAATACCTGTCCAGATGGCCGACAGGACGATCACCAGTGTCAGGCCGAGATAAAGCAAGCCAAAAGCAATCTGGGTCGATGTCCGGTTGGCTTCAAGACCCTGGTATTCCTCGACATTGGAACTGACGATCTGGCGCGCCTTGATCACTTCGGGGTCAACCAGCCGGACCGCGTAGAGATAGAGCCCTTCAAGCTCCCTGAGCTTGATGATGGAACCGACAATGTTGCGGATGCGCGGCTCGATCAACACCGGTCTGCCATCGGCTGCCTGCTCGACCGCCTCCTTTGGCGGTTCCGGCATTTTAAATGCCGAGTCGGTATCGGCGCTCACCATGAACGCACCGGACGAATCGATCAGCGCGGCATGGGCCAGCGCCCGGCCATTGGCCTGTTGGGTGAGGAACTTGCGAAAGCCGTTCTTGTCGAGATTGTACAAGAGCCGGTTCTGGTCGACATCGCCGGCCATGGACAATGTCGTGCCCTGCAAGCCTGCCGCATTCTCCCGCACATAGGCATCGGCGATGGAGAGCGACGAATTGACGATGGTCTTGGTGCGGATCTCGAACCAGCGGTCAAGCCCGCGATCCAATGTCACCGAGGCTACAATGGCGACCAGAATGGCCGGAATTGCCGCGACGAGCGAGAAAAGCGCAACGATGCGCACATGCAGCCGGGCCGCGGCCTTGCCATGCTCGCGCGCTGCCAGGATGCGCCTTGTCTCGCGTGCGATCATGACTATCAGCATGGCGATCAGCGCCGCGTTGATGGCGATCAGCACCAGGGTCGTCGTGTAGTCCGGCTCGATGCCGGTAAGTCCCATCAGGATGACAAACGAGATCACCGAAACGACGAGTGCGGTGATGACCAGCAGGACGCCCGGGGACGCCAGCAGCCGGCGGCCTCCCTCAATCGGCTTCTGACTGAGCGTCAGTGCATTCCACATCAGCAGTTGGTTTCCCGGCTCGTTATAAACGTTGCCAATATGCAACGCATGTGTTGATTCCGCAACAAAACTGTTGTTGAAACCGGGATAGTCAGGCTGATTGTCCAAATTGGGGCAAGCAGTTGCCTTGGCAATGGAAGACGGTGGCAGCTTGCCTCTTACTGCCGGTTGGTGCGGTAGACGTTGACACCGAGATCGCGGATTTTCTTGCGCAGCGTGTTGCGGTTGAGACCCAGCAGTTCGGCTGCCTTGATCTGGTTGCCGCGTGTCGCCGTCATGCAGGCGAGAACCAGCGGATACTCCACCTCCGCCAGGATGCGCTGATAGATGCCGGGCGGTGGCAAATCATCCCCGAAGGACTTGAAGTAGGTCTGGAGAAAATGTTCCACGGCCTGCGATACGGTCATCTGCTCAGTCGACATGGCCGGGCTGTCGCCCAGAACCATGCCGCTTGCGCCTGACAGTTCGCTTTCCATGATTTCGGTTGTTATCTCGTCCTGCGGATAAAGTGCTGCCAGCCGGCGGACAAGGTTTTCCAGTTCGCGCACATTGCCCGGCCAAGGGTATCGCTTCATCAGGTCCATGGCGCCGGTCGAGATCCGCTTCGGGGACAGCCCTTCGCGCTCGGCCACCTTGAAGAAATGGCGAACCAGATCCGGCACGTCCTCGGCGCGTTCGCGCAGCGGCGGCAGGCGCAGTGGCACGACGTTGATCCGGTAGAACAGGTCCTCGCGGAAAAGGCCCTGATTGATGGCAACCCGCAGGTCCTTGTTGGTGGCAGCTACAATGCGCACATCGGTCTTGATGGGGGTGCGGCCGCCGACCGTGGTGTATTCGCCCTGCTGGAGAACGCGCAGCAGCCGGGTCTGCGCTTCCATGGGCATGTCGCCGATCTCGTCGAGAAACAGCGTGCCGCCTTCAGCCTGCTCAAAGCGGCCGGTGGACCGGTTCTGCGCGCCGGTAAAGGCCCCGCGCTCATGGCCGAACAGTTCCGATTCGATCAGGTCACGCGGGATGGCCGCCATGTTGATGGCCACGAACGGACCGTTCTTGCGCCGGCCATATTCATGCAGGGCGCGTGCCACCAGTTCCTTGCCCGTTCCTGATTCGCCGGTGATCATCACCGTCAGGTCTGTCTGCATCATGCGGGCCAGCATGCGGTAGATGTCCTGCATGGCCGGCGAACGGCCAACCAGAGGCATGGCGTCGGGCTGCTCGTCCGATTGCACGTCCACCTTGGGACGGCGCGGCTCGGCCATGGCCCGCTTCACGATGTTCAGCAATTCGGTCAGGTCAAAGGGCTTTGGCAGATACTCGTAGGCGCCCTTCTCCGAGGCGCGGATGGCAGTCATGAAGGTGTTCTGCGCGCTCATGACAATGACCGGCAGTTCCGGCCTTGCCTTTTTCATGCGCGGCAGCAGGTCAAAGGCGTTTTCGTCCGGCATCACGACATCGGTGATGACGATATCGCCCTCGCCGGCCGAAACCCAGCGCCACAGCGTCCCTGCATTGGAGGTGACGCGCACCTCGTAACCGGCGCGTGACAGCGCCTGGTTCAAAACAGTGCGGATGGCCGCATCATCATCGGCAACGAGAACAGTCCCGCTAGACATCAGTTTTTCTCCGGATCGGCGTCTGCACCGGTTTCAAGGAAGGCGGCGGCCTTGTAGGCCGGCATGAGAATGCGGAAGCTCGTGCCGCGCGGGCTGCTGTCACACTCGATGACACCGCCATGTTCGCCGACAATCTTGGCGACGAGCGCGAGGCCCAGACCGGACCCGTTGGTCTTTGTCGTGATGAAGGGATCGAAAATATAGGGCCGGATATCATCCGGCACTCCGGCGCCGTTGTCGGACACGCAGAATTCCAGCGGCAGTGATACACGCTCTGACGAGCCCGGCACGGACAAGCGGATCCCCGGCCGGAAGGCGGTGGACAGCGTGATCGTGCCATCCTCGCGGTTGCCAATGGCTTCCGCGGCATTCTTCACCAGGTTGAGGAAGATCTGCACCAGCTGGTCGCGATTGGCCAGGACTGCCGGCAGCGAGGGATCATATTCCTCGATAATGGTCAGCTTGCGGGCAAAGCCGTTCAGCGCCAGCGCCTTCACGTGATCCAGCACCACGTGAATGTTGACCGGAACCCGGTCAATGGGCCGCTCGTCGGAGAAAATCTCCATGCGGTCGACCAGTGCCACGATCCGGTCTGTCTCCTCGGTGATCAGGCGGGTGAGCGAGCGGTCCTCGTCGGAGGCGGAAAGCTCCAGCAATTGGGCGGCGCCGCGGATGCCCGAAAGCGGGTTCTTGATTTCATGGGCGAGCATGGCGGCAAGGCCGGTGACCGAGCGCGCTGCACCGCGATGCGTCATCTGCCGGTCGATCTTGTCGGCCATGGAGCGCTCCTGGAACATCACCACCACCGATCCCGGCAGTTCGATGACCGGAGCGACATAGATGTCGACCATCTTGTCGGCGCCCAGACGCGGCGAGGATATGTCGACGCGGTATTCGTTGACCGGCGCGCGGCGCTCGCGCACCTGGTCCACCAGCGTCATCAACGGGCTGCCGAAGGGAATGAAGGCTTCCAGCTTGTTGCGCGACAGGATGGCCGAAGACGACCGGAAAAAGCCTTCCGCGTCTGCGTTGGCGTATGAAATATACCCCTCCTGGTTCACCATGATCACCGGATGGCGGATGGTGTTCAGGACAAGTTGTGCGGGATCGGCAGTGTAGCGTCCCGGGATTCCGGCGGTCATGCTCATGCCGCGCTCCTTTCTTGATCGCGGGCATCGGATGCAAAGGCTGCGCACAGCAGATCGATTGCCTGATGGCGGTCGGTGGCGGTGAGAATGGCAAGCCGCCGTTCGTCGGAGACGTCCGGCGCGTGGCGGTCGAGATACCAGCCCAGATGCTTGCGCGCATGGCGGATGCCTGCCTTCTCGCCATAGAGGTCCAGCATGTCCCGGTAGTGGCCGAGCACGTAGGACACAAGCGCATCCCTGTCAGACGGCGATTCTGTTCCACCGTCGAACCCAGCCTCGCGGGCGATGGCGCCTGCCAGCCATGGCTGGCCGTAGCTGCCGCGACCCACCATCACGGCGTCTGCACCGGACTGGCGAAGCGCTTCGGAGGCATCGGCGATGCTGGCAATGTCCCCATTGACCACCAGCGGAATGCTGATCGCAGCGCGGACGGCGGCAATGGCGCGCCAATCGGCCCGGCCGGTGTAGAATTGTTCGCGGGTGCGCCCATGCACCGTGATCATGGCAACGCCGGCGTCCTCAGCCATTCGGGCGAGAAGCGGCGCATTCAGGCAGGTCGCGTCCCAGCCGAGGCGCATTTTCAGCGTGACCGGAACATTCACAGCCGAAATCACCGCCTTGATGAGGGACAGCGCATGGTCCGGATCGCGCATCAGCGCCGACCCGCAGGCGCCGCCGATCACCTTCTTGGCCGGGCAGCCCATGTTGATGTCAATGAGATCCGCACCGCCTTCTTGCGCACTGCGGGCCGCTTCCGCCATCGCGCCTGCTTCGCGCCCGGCAAGCTGCACGGACTGCACATCGACCCCGGCGAGGCGGATGCGCCGCACCGATTCGTCGCGGGCTCGCGCCAATTCGCCGCTCGCCACCATCTCGGAGACAGTCAGCCCGGCGCCTGCCTGATGTGCCCGCAAACGGAAAGGCTGGTCGCTCACGCCAGACATGGGCGCAAGGAACACCCGGTTCGGCAGCGTGACCGATCCGATAGTCAGCGGTTCAGCGAGGAGGCTCGGATTGGACATGCCTATTTTTCGTGCACAATCTTCATTGCCTTGTTTCTAGACACATCAAACTCATATTGCAATCGCACCTGCGTCTTTTTGATGGCTTGCCCTGTATTGCAACTGGAACGGAGTGTGCACCGGATGTCATCATCGTGGCGGACGCGTCACATCGGCGACAATGCGGCAGTGAAAACGTGTCGCGGTTACAATGTCTGCCAGCCGGGATAGAAGTCTGGCGCAGATGGCAGGGGAGAGACCAAAATTGCTGACGGCTTTTTTTCGCGTCCTGTTCGCGGCCTTTCTCCTCACGGTCACAGCAAGCCCGATAGCCGCCAAAGCCGAGAGGATTTCCCGCTTTGAACAAGGTTGGCCAGCCTGGCTTGACGGCCTTGGTCTTGACGCGCGGCGAAATTATGTCGTCATCCTGCAGGTGCCGCCGGACAAGCCGCTGGACAATCGCAATGCCGAGACCATCCGCCGATCCATCACGGCAAACATCTTCCAAAGGGCGCGAATTGGCCATGTGACACTTGCGTGGCAATGCGGCGCGGGCCGCGGCTTTGTTTCGCAATCCGGAGAACTGGCCAACCAAGGACGGCGCATGGCGCTGGCCGGATGGGGAGCAACCCCGCTCCTGAGCACCTTCACCGATGGCCGCCTGCAAACCGCAGCCGAATTGAAGCCGCATTTTTCCCGCCGCCTCCTTCAAGGGCGTGGTCATGTGATCGCCGTTGAAGTCGGCAACCGCGAATGCGGCCGGATGCGCGATTTCTTCCGCCGTTTTCTAGACCATCCATCCCAACCATGGCGCCGATACGGACTGGTCCCGGATCCCGCGCGGATGGAAGGGTCGGGATGCGTATCGCTAAGCCTCGCCCTCGCCGCGAGGGCCGGCATTCTGGATCGGGCCGGGCTCTCATTCTGGCGCCGTGTCCCGGTCCATGCCGTAGCCATCGGACGCATGAAAGCCTGGCCTGCCAGCGTCATTCCCTTTGCACGGCTTGCACCGGGCGAACCGCAACAAGCTGTGACCATGGCAAAGCTGCTGCATGGGCCGCTCGACCAGGGAGACATCATCAGCCATGTGCGGGTGGCCGATCCCGAATTGCTTTTTGCCTTCCTCTCAGGCGCGCGAGCCGCGACCGGGACCGCGACTCCTTGGGTTCTGTCCCGCATCCCGATCGGCGGCGATCCGCTTGTCCGTTCAGCGCGTCAGGCCGGACATCGGTGGGCGCTCACTTACCGAAGCCACCGGATGGCCGATCCGCAAGGGACAAGAGCGCTGGTGCTGGAAAAGTGACATAGGCCCTGACGCCGTCTGCCAAATTCCGTTGCACAAGACCGGCAAGCGGCTAAAGCATGGTGGTGTAGCGAACGGACGGGAGATCAGGCGTGGCCGGAACCAGACCAGCATGTGCAGCAGTCGTCGTTGCCGCCGGGCGCGGGGAACGCGCCGGGTCGCCGCAGGAAGGGCCGAAGCAGTATCGGCGCATTGGCGGCCGGGCAGTTCTCGCCCATGTGCTTGAGGCTCTCCTCACCGAGCCTCGGATCGGCACCATCATGGCTGTGATCCATACCGATGACCAAGCGCTGTTTGACAAAGCCGCAGATGGCCTCGACCACTCGCGCATCCGCGTCGTCACCGGCGGGGCAGAGCGCCAGTCCTCCGTCCTGAAGGGTCTGGAAGCCCTCGAACAGGAAGCGCCGGACCAGGTGCTGATCCAGGATGGTGCCCGGCCTTTTCTTGATACCACACTTCTGGACAGGGTGATCAATGCGCTCGGACCCGACCATGGTGTTCTGCCCGCCCTTCCCGTTTCCGATACGCTGAAGCGCGGCGCGGAAGGTCTGGTCACCGGCACGGTCGACCGCGCCGGGCTTTATGGCGCGCAGACGCCGCAGGCTTTTCCTTTCGCCGCTATTCTTGACGCCCACCGCCGGGCGGCCAAGGAAAGCGCATCGCTCTTCACCGACGATGCTTCGATTGCCGAATGGGCAGGCCTGCCGGTCCGTCTCGTCCCCGGCTCGCCGGACAATCTCAAAATCACCTGGAGCCGCGATCTCGCCATGGCTGACCTGATGCTTTCCGCCACCAATCCTTCCTTTCCCGATGTGCGGACCGGCAATGGCTATGATGTGCACACATTCGAGGATGGCGACCATGTCTGGCTCTGCGGCGTGAAGATCGCGCATGACCGCAAGCTGTCGGGCCATTCTGATGCCGATGTCGGCCTCCATGCGCTGACCGATGCGCTGCTCGCCACCATTGGCGCCGGTGACATCGGCACGCATTTCCCGCCTTCCGATCCGCAATGGAAGGGGGCCGCCTCGCGCATCTTCGTCGAGCACGCCGTGAAGCTTGTGCGCGCCAAGGGCGGGCGCATTGCGAACGCCGACATCACCATCATCGCAGAGGCGCCCAAAGTAGGCCCGCATCGCGAAGCCATGACGGAAGCGCTTTGTGCCATGCTCGGCATTTCGCCCGAGCGCGTCTCGGTCAAGGCGACCACCAACGAAAAAATGGGCTTCGTTGGCCGCCGCGAAGGGATCGCGGCCATCGCCACGGCTTCAGTCGTTTATCCCGGAGAGCTTCCGGCATGAGCGCTGCAACCGACGCCTTGGCCGCCGAAGTGCTCGACCTGGCGCGCGCCAAGGGCATCCTGATCGCTACGGCGGAAAGCTGCACCGGCGGCCTCATCATCGGGGCGCTGACGGAGATTGCCGGATCATCCGACGTGGTCGATCGCGGCTTCATCACCTATTCCAACGAGGCCAAGCAGGAGATGCTGGGCGTCCGGGCCGAAACACTGGCTGCCCATGGCGCGGTCTCGGCTGAGACAGCAGCTGAAATGGCGACAGGCGCGCTGGCCCGTTCGCGCGCCTCGCTTGCCGTTGCCGTTACCGGCATTGCCGGGCCGGGCGGCGGATCGGAGACAAAGCCGGTCGGCCTTGTCTGGTTCGGCCTGGCGCAGGCCAGCCAGCCGGTCCGCACCGAACACAAGGTCTTTGCGGGGCTGGACCGGTCCGGCGTTCGCGCGGCGACGGTCGCTCACGCGCTGCAAATGCTGAAGGCGGCCCTAGGCTGACGGGATACCCGCGCGTCCGTAAATCTTGTCAGCCCGCTTCTCAAAGGCTTCGGCAAACATGCGGAAGGCCCTGTCGAACACCGCACCCATGACCGCGCCGAGGATGCGGCTCTTGAACTCGTAGTCGATGAAGAAATGCACCGTGCAGGCATTGTCTCCGCGCGGCTCAAACCGCCATTCATTGGTCAAATATTTGAACGGCCCGTCGAGATATTTCACCGAAATGGTTTGCGCTTCCCGGTCGAGCAGCACCTGGCTGGCAAAGGTCTCGCGGATCGCCTTGTAGCCGACCGTCATGTCGGCCACAATCATCTCGCGATGGTCGCGTTCGCGGCGTGATCGCACAGCCAAAGACTCGCACATCGGCACGAAGTGTGGATATTTTTCCACATCCGCCACCAGCGCAAACATGTTGCCCGCGCTGTGAGCCACCTGCCTCTGTGTGGTGAATTGCGGCATTTCGGATGGTCAGGCCTTCGATGTCTTTTCTGCGCGCGCCGCTTTCAGGCGGGCAAAATCATCACCGGCATGGTGCGAGGAACGCGTCAGAGGACTGGCGGACACCATCAGGAAACCCTTGGACCAGGCCGCCGTCGCATAGGATTTGAACTCGTCAGGCGTGATGAAGGCCTTGACCGGATGGTGCTTGCGCGTCGGGGCCAGATACTGCCCGATGGTGATGAAATCGACATCCGCCGAGCGCAGATCGTCCATCAGCTGCAGCACTTCATTGCGCTCTTCACCAAGGCCCACCATGATGCCGGACTTGGTGAAGATCGTCGGGTCCAGCTCCTTCACGCGCTGCAGCAGACGCATGGAATGGAAATAGCGCGCGCCGGGACGGACCGTGAGATAGTTGCGCGCGACCGTCTCCAGATTGTGGTTGAACACGTCCGGCTTGGCGGCCACCACCACTTCCAGCGCGCCTTCCTTGCGCAAAAAGTCCGGCGTCAGGATCTCGATGGAGGTTTCCGGCGAGGTGGCGCGGATGGCGCGGATCACCTTGGCGAAGTGCTCGGCACCACCGTCGTCGAGATCATCGCGATCGACCGAGGTGATCACCACATGGGTCAGCCCCATCTGGGCGACCGCCTTGGCGACGTTTTCCGGCTCGTTTTCATCGAGCGCATTCGGCTTGCCGGTGATGACATTGCAGAAGGCGCAGGCGCGGGTGCAGATCTCGCCCATGATCATGAAGGTGGCGTGCTTCTTGTCCCAGCATTCGCCGATGTTGGGGCAGCCGGCCTCCTCGCACACCGTGACGAGTTTGTTGTCCTTCACGATTGCGCGGGTTTCCAGATAGGTCTTGGATGTCGGCGCCTTGACGCGGATCCAGTCCGGCTTGCGCTGGATCTCGTTTTCCGGGTTCTTCGCCTTTTCCGGATGCCGGGGGCGGCTTTTGCCGGTGACGGTGTCGACGATGGTGACCATGAAACCTGTCTTCCGCTGAAACTGCGTTAGCTGTTGACGGTCTTCTTGCCGAAGAACCAGAGAATGGCAACGGCGCCCAAGGTCGCAACCACGAGATTGCCGAGGAAGCCATAATAGGTGATGCCGAGGAAGCCCGCGAGCGTGCCGCCGACGAAGGAACCGGCAATACCGACCAGGACGTTGGTGAAAAGCCCATGGGCGCGGTTCATCGTGCGCTCCGCAATGTAGCCAGCGAGAAGGCCGATCAGCAGCATGCCGAAGAAGCCGACGCCTGCCGAACCCATCAATCCGGCTTCAGGTCCGTATGCGTGCATCATGGCGTCTTCTCCTGTTGGTTTCCTGACTACCCATATGGCGCGCCGCTGCTTTGTGTACAAGCAGCGCGCCACTCCGTGGCGTCAGGCGTTGAGCGCGCGACCGTAAGCGTCGAGCACGCTTTCCTTCATCATTTCAGAGAGCGTCGGATGCGGGAAGACCGTGTGCATCAGCTCTTCTTCGGTCGTCTCCAGGTTCATGGCGACGACGAAACCCTGGATTAGTTCTGTCACTTCCGCGCCCACCATGTGCGCGCCGATCAGCTGGCCCGTCTTCTTGTCGAAGATGGTCTTGATCATGCCGTTGTCCTCGCCAAGCGCAATGGCCTTGCCATTGGCGCCGAACGAGAAGCGGCCGACGCGGATGTCGCGGCCCTGCTCCTTGGCCTTGGCCTCGGTCAGGCCGACGGAAGCAACCTGCGGATGGCAATAGGTGCAGCCGGGGATCATCATCTTGTCCATCGGGTGGACGTGGAGCCCGGCAATGTGCTCGACGCAGATCACACCCTCATGCTCGGCCTTGTGGGCGAGCATCGGCGGGCCGGCGACATCGCCGATGGCGTAGATGCCTTCCACATTGGTGCGGCCATAGCCATCGATGACGACGCAGCCGCGGTCGGTCTTGATGCCGAGCGCCTCAAGGCCGAGGTTCTCGATGTTGCCCTACACGCCGACAGCCGAGATCAGCCGGTCGGCTTCCATCACGGTTGCCTTGCCGTCCTTGGTCTCGACGGTGGCCTTCACCGAATTGCCGGTCTTTTCAACCTTGGAGACTTTCGCGCCGGTGATGATCTTCATGCCGTTCTTTTCGAGCTGCTTGCGGGCGATGGCCGAGATTTCGGCATCTTCGACCGGCATGATCTGGTCCATCAGCTCGATGACCGTCACGTCGCAGCCCATGGCATTGTAGAAGGAGGCGAATTCGATGCCGATGGCGCCCGATCCCATGACCAGCAGCTTTTTCGGCAGCGCTTCGGGCACCATGGCTTCGAAATAGGTCCAGATCAGCTTGCCGTCCGGCTCTATGCCCGGCAGCGTGCGGGGCCGCGCGCCGTTGGCAAGAATGATGTGCTTGGCGGCATACTCGCCCTCACCCTTCACGCCCTTGGGCACCGGGTTCTGCGGCAGCATGGGCGCCTTAGAGGTCTTGCCGACCGTGATCTTGCCTTTGCCCGAAAGCTTGGCTTCGCCCCAGATCACATCGATCTTGTTCTTCTTCATCAGGAAGCCGACACCGCCATTGAGGCGCGCCGAAACGCCGCGAGAGCGCTCCACCACGGCCTTGACGTCCGCCGTGACGGTGCCTTCAAGCTTCAGCCCGTAATTCTTGAAATGGTCGGCATAGTGCTTGATCTCGGCCGAGCGCAGCAGCGCCTTGGTCGGGATACAGCCCCAGTTGAGGCAGATGCCGCCCAGATGCTCTCGCTCGACAATCGCGGTCTTTAGGCCAAGCTGGGCAGAGCGGATGGCGGTCACATAGCCGCCCGGTCCCGAACCGATGATGATCACGTCGTAAGTTTCGGCCACGCGCCCTCTCCTTCTTTTCCAAGCCTTTGCGGCTTTGTCAGGGGATGGCGCGTGGCCTTGTCAGTCAGGCTCAGCCTGCGAGCATCCCGTAGATTTCATCCTTGAGCAACAGGCGCTGCTTGCGCATGTCTTCCATGTGGAAGTCGCTCGTCGGTTCGATGTTCGTTTCGGCGCGGTGAATTTCCCGGTTCAGATCGTGATACTCGTTGAAGAGCTTTGCGAAATGGGCGTTTGACAGCTTCATTTCATGCATCTTTTCAACGTGTTCCGGAAATTCCTCGGCCAGTTCGTGTGGCACGTTTGACATGGGATGACCCTCCTTTGTTGCGTCACCCCCAGCCTATTGCCTTGATCGTCCTTCTCGTTTGACCCGGATCAAAGTCCGAGCATCACATGCACCATGGGGGCCAAAGCCTTGCCGATGGCGCGCGTGCCGGCAGCATCCAGATGGATGCCGTCAACCGGCGATGCCGTCGCCACGCTGCCAGCGTCAAAGAAGCCGCAGTCCATCTCGTCGGCGAGATCGCCATAGAGCGATGCCATCATCGCCGATTGCTCCACTCCGCCCGCCAGCATGCCGGCATAGAAGGGGTCAGCCGTCTCCACCATCGGCGGCGGCGCGACAATCAGCACGTCTGCCGGGCCTTGGCCCGCAAGACGTGGCGCATGGTTCTTCACGATCTCCACGCAGCGGCGCATGCCTTGCATGGCGGCAATCGCCGTGCCTGCCACGCCCGGCTTCAGATCGTTCGAGCCGAGCATCAGGATCACCAGATCCACCGGCGCATGGGCGTAAAGCACCGTCGGCAGGATGCGGGCGCCATTGCGGTCGCAGTCGGCCAGATGCTCGTCATAGGCGGTCGAACGGCCACGCAGGCCGTCCGAAATCACCTGGACCCGGTTGCCGAGCGTTGCCGCCAATGCTTCCGGCCAGCGGTCCTCGAGGGCATGGCGCTGCGCCTTGCCGGGGACGGATCCCCAGGTCAGCGAATCGCCATAGCAGAGCACGGTTTTCATGATTGCCGCCTCACACCAGCATGCTCATCGGGTTTTCCATATAGCCCTTGAACGCCTTCAGCAGTTCGGCACCGAGCGCGCCATCAACGGCACGATGGTCGGTCGACAGCGTCACCGTCATCGCTTCGACAATGGCAACAGCGCCGTTCTTCACCACCGCGCGTTTTTCACCCGCACCAATGGCAAGGATGGTGGCATGCGGCGGGTTGACGACCGCCGAGAAGTGCTTGACGCCCATCATGCCCATGTTGGAGACCGCCGTCGTGCCGCCCTGGAACTCCTCGGGCTTCAGCTTGCGGTCCTTGGCGCGCTTGCCCAGATCCTTCATCTCGTTGGAGATGGTGGACAGGCTCTTTTCCTCGGCCCTGCGGATGATCGGGGTGATCAGGCCGCCCGGAATGGAAACAGCGACGCCAACATCGGCATGCTTGTGCTTGACCATGGCCTCGTCGGTCCAGGACACATTGGCATCCGGCACGTCGCGCAGCGACAGAGCCAGCGCCTTGATGATCATGTCATTGACCGACAACCGGTAGGCCGGCTTGTCATCCTTGACTGGTGCAGAGGCATTGAGTTCGGCCCGCAGCTTCATCAGCGCGTCGAGTTCGCAATCGACGGCCACATAGAAGTGCGGGATGGTCTGCTTGGCTTCGGTCAGGCGCTTGGCGATGGTCTTGCGCATGCCGTCATGCTTGACCAACTCGTAGGAGCCTTCGGCGAAGTTCTTCAACACGGCTTCGCTGGACGGGCCGGACGCCATGGCGGTCGCGGCAGCCGGAGCTGCGGCAGGTG
>JBGSQC010000244.1:0-2187 GCA_041738295.1 Zhengella sp.
GATGCGCATCGTGAGCGGCAGGCCGCGCGCTTGGCCAATGCGGGCAAGCGCGCCCTGAAAGCCGAGCGCCAGCTTCATGATGTCGCCGGCATGGCTGTCATTGGCTTCTGGCACGCCGCTCACCGCCATGTAGGCGTCACCAATGGTCTTGCTCTTCTCGACGCCAAGCTCCTTGCCGATGCGGTCAAACTCCGAAAACACCGTGTTGAGCAGGTCCACCAGCTGTTCGGCGCTCATCTTGCGGGCAAGCTCGGTGAAGCCGCAAATATCGGCAAACATCACGCTTGCCTCGTCGAACTTGTCGGCGATCACCCGGTCGCCATCCTCGCGCAGCCGCTCGGCAATGGAGCCGGGCAGCACGTTTTTCAGCAGCAGCTCTGTGCGCCGCTCGGCGTCGGCTGCAATCGAGAAGGCGTACCAGACCACAAGGGCCAGAAGCAGCATGATGGAGGTGGCCGACTGGATGTAGGTCTGGGCGATGAAGGCCTCATCCACCAGATGCTGCACGCGCCCGACCGGAAACAGGAAATGCGTGGCGAGCAGGCTGAGGATGCAGGCCGCCACCACAACGAAGATGATGCGGATATTGTCTAGCCCGAACATGGCAAAGGCGATGGCAACGCAGCCGATATAGTTGAGGCCGATGCCGGAATCGCGGCCCAACTCCGAAATGAAGAAGAACAGCGTGGTGCCGACGACCACAGCCAGCATGGAAGGCCCGGCCACCGGGCTGATGCGGTGCCAGAGCGGCGTGGTGGTGGTGATGACCGCCGAGGCGAGGTTGCCCGCGATCAGCCATTTGAGGCCGGACGCATCCTTCAGCGCGAAATTGATGGCAAACGAGATGGAGGAGAGGGCGGCCAGATAGCCCGCAATGTTGCAGATGGAAAGCCGCCGGCGGGTTTCGCGGTCATGGCCGGAAACGCCGAGCCGCATCATGCGGTCGAGAAAGGCGATCACGCGCGCGGCAAGGCCGGTGCGGTCCGGTTTCCCAGTGGCCTCGGAAGTGGTCTTGAGATCGGTCAGCGACATGGAAACCGCACTCTTCCGCTTGGTATGAATTCTTCGAGGCCCCGGCAAACTAAAGCACATCGAATGGCCCGGCGGAATGCTTTCCGGTTTGAATCCGCATTGGCTTGCCCGTTATACTTCTGGAGCAATTCCAGCAAAAGGGGATGCCGGTTTGGCGTCCGGAATTGCGGAAAAACAAAGAGATAGAGCCTATTCACGTTTCAAAGAAGAGTGGATAGGTTCTATCGGGGCCTGCAGCATGTGGAGAATGACCGGTGAAAGACCTGTCGGATATTGCCCTGTTTGCCGCGCTGTCGCCGGAGCAATCTGCCCGCCATGCGGCGCGCTGCACCTGGCGCGAGTATGGCGCGCATGAACTGGTCATCGACATCGAGGATGAAACAACTGATGTGCGCTTCCTGCTGTCGGGCGAGGTGCGCATCATCATCCGCATGGCGGTCGGCAAGGAGGTGATCCTCGGCGAGATCGGGGCGGGCGGCTTTTTCGGCGAGATCTCCGCCATTGACGGCGAGCCGCGCTCGGCCAATGTCACCACGCTCACCAGAGCGCGCATCTGCATCATGCCGGCAGCCGTGTTCAGGCAAATCCTGCGAGAGGCGCCCGATGTGGCACTGGCGGTGCTGGAAAAATTTGCCCGGCGCAACCGTGATCTCAACACGCGCCTTGCCGAACATTCCTTCCTGAAGGCGCGCCACAGGCTGTGCTCGGAATTGCTGCGCCTGTCGCGCCCGCGTGCCGGCAAGGAAAACCAGCGCATTGTCTCGCCGCCGCCCACCCAAAAGGAACTGGCCGAGCGCATCGGCGCGCGCCGCAAGGTGGTCTCGCGCGAGATCAACGTGATGGAGCGCGAAGGCCTGATTGAAAAGGCACGCGGCGGGCTGGTCATCCCGGATGTGGTGGCCTTGCAGGCGCGCATCTCGCAGGGCTGGGAGGGCGATTGAGTGCTTCAAGCCCATTGTGCGCGAATGCACATCGCGCCGTGACAATCTCCGCCATTTTGATCCCATCGAACCAACCAGATGGGAACGGCCATGACACAGATCGAACGCAAGGCATCCGCCATCCTGACAGACCGCGCCGCCCTCGGTGCGGTGCTGGCCTTCGTCGCGATCGCCCTTGCCGCCATTGCCGTCACCGCGCTGCATCCCCATGCGC
>JBGSQC010000264.1:0-4214 GCA_041738295.1 Zhengella sp.
CCTGCGCGGGAATGACGGGAATCGGCTGTGCCTGGCGTGATGCCCACGGAATTCGCACTTGCCAATTGGCCCGACGTCGCTGCGCCGCCGGTGCCGCCGGAATTTGATGGGGCCTTTGCTGGACGAGCGAATCGTCGCCCCGGTGATGGACATGATCTTCCCGCTGAAGGAAGCCTGGCGCGCCCATGAGCGCATCGAGGACAGCGGCCATATCGGCAAGATCGTGCTCGACGTCGCCTGAGAGATTATAGGTTTTGATTTGTCGCGTAATTCTTCACCGCTTGATGGTCCATCAAGCTCGAAAACGCTCTAGTTCCGGCCCTGCCAGGCGTTTTCAACATGCACCGGCAGGCGCCAGGGCAGGATGGCGATGATGTCAAAGCGCAGCGACAACTTGTGATGATCGCGCTGGCGGGCCAGCCAGAGATCAGCAGCATTCTCGATGCGGCGCTCGGAGGCCGGAGACACCGCCTCCATGGCGGAAACCAGCGACCGGCGCGCCTTGACCTCGACAATGGCCACCAGCGTGCCGCGCCGGGCAATGAGGTCAATCTCGCCCAAAGGCGTGCGGTAATTGCGGGCGATGATCCGGTAGCCCTTGGCCATCAGAAAGAGGGCAGCCAGCCATTCTCCGCGCCGTCCGCGCCCTTCGGCCTTGCGGCGGATGTCCGGATTGCTTCGCAGTTCGCGGCGCTCAGCCATGGTCTTTCAGCGCCACTAGACGGTTGAACAGGTCCTGCTTCAACAGGCCTGTCATTTTGGCTGCTTCGCCTGCCGCCTTTGCGGCCGGCATGTCACGCGCGAGCTTCAGAAGCAGCGCGTCAACGTCAGCGCCGTCCATCACCACTTCCTGTTCGGACGGCGGCGAGACGCAGACCACGATCTCGCCCTTCGGCGTGTCGGCCTCGGCATAATGGGCAGCAAGATAGCCCAAGGAGGCGCGGCGGATTTCCTCGAAAGTCTTGGTCAGTTCACGGGCCACGACCGCCGGTCGCGCTTGCCCCAGCTCCTCGGCCATGGATGCAAGGCTGTCAGCCAGCCGGCGCGGGCTTTCATAGAAGATGAGCGTGCCGGGAACGGCCTTCAATGCGGTAAGCCGGGTACGGCGCTGGCCATCCTTCACCGGAAGAAAGCCGGCAAAGAAAAAGGCGTCAGACGGCAGGCCGGAGGCGGTGAGCGCTGCCAGCACGGCGGAGGGCCCGGGAATCGGGATGACACGGATACCCGCTTCGACGGCCTCGCCCACCAGCCGGAATCCCGGATCAGAGACCAGCGGCGTGCCTGCATCAGAAACGAGTGCGACCGGCTGTCCTAACTTGAGCGCCTCGATCAGGCGCGGGCCGGCCTCCCCGGCATTGTGCTCGTGATAGGCGGTGGTGCGCGCCCGGATGCCATAACGGTCCAGTAGCACGCGCGTGGTGCGGGTGTCCTCGCAAGCGACAATCGAGGCACCAGCCAGTGTTTCAAGTGCGCGCAGCGTGATGTCGGACAGGTTGCCGATTGGCGTGGACACCAGATAAAGCGCCGGCTCGGCGGCACGCACCGGCACCCAGGTCTGGCCGATCATGTAGCCCGGCGATTTCTCGGCCATGTCCTTCGGGTTGACCATGCGGTGTCCAAAACCTTAATGAAACCTTGCAAGCGGGTCTTTCCGCCTGCACACAGTGCATGGGGGAAATTTGCGGATGAATCAACCGCGTGTTTCCGGGGCGAGCCAGCGGGGGCGGCATGGACAGGTTGACCAACAGGCGTTCCGGATGGCGCAAGGCACTTGCAGGTGGATTGCTGATCCTCCTTTCGGGATGCCAGAACGTGCCGAACGGCTTTCCGGACCTCACAGCAGGAATGCAGCCGCAGCAGGCCGCGCCCGCATCCCAGCAACCATCCGTTCCGGCGGTTCTTCCGCCAGCGGCTGGCGAAGTGGTGGGCAACGGCCCGGTCCGCATTGCCATGCTGCTGCCCAAAACCGCGCCGGGCAATGCCGGGACCGTGGCCAATTCGCTGCGCAATGCCGCCCTTCTCGCCATGGAGGATTTCGGCGGTCCGATCCAGCTGGTCATCAAGGACACCGCCGGAGTTGCCACCACGGCAACCGATGTTGCCGGTGAGGCCTTCACCGAGGGTGCCTCGCTGGTGCTGGGGCCGCTTTTCGCCGGGAACGTCTCGGCAGTGGCGGGCGTGCTCTCGCCGCGCGGCAAGCTGATCATCGCCTTTTCGTCGGATCGCACTGTCGCCCAGACCGGTGTTTACCTGCAATCCTACCTGCCGGACGCGATGATGGCGCGGGTGTTGCGCCATGCCTCCACACAAGGCGTGCGGCGCATCGTTGCCATCCTGCCGGAAGGCCAGTTCGGCAATCTGGCTGACAAGGTGGCGGCCTCGGTCTTGCAGGAGACCGGAGGGCAGCTCGTCGGCACAGTCCGTTACGCTTATGACGACGCCTCGGTGGAACAGGCTGTCGAGCAGGCCTTGCCGCTGCTGGCCGGGGCCGATGGTGTGTTCATTCCGGACGGCGGCAACACGCCCGGCGCCTTTGCGGCCGCCTTCCAGCGCAAGGGCGCTGTGCTGGCCGGAAAGAGATTGCTGGGCTCTGGCCAATGGGTGGGAGCCAACCTTTCCAATCCGGCCTTTGCCGGTGCCTGGTATGCCGATTCCGACCAGAGCCGGCAGGGCGAGTTCATTGCCCGCTACAAGCAGAAATACGGATCCGACCCGGTTTCCTTTGCAGCACTCGCCTATGATGCGGTGGCGCTTGCGGCAGGCCTTGCACGCAACGGCCCGCAAGCCTTCACGCGCCTCTCCATCGAGCAGCCCGGCGGCTACAATGGCTATGGCGGCGTGTTCCGCTTCCGCGCCGATGGTACCAATGAGCGCGGCTATGCGGTCTATGAAGTGGGACCCGGCGGCGCGCGCATCGTCAGCCCTGCCATGCAGAGTTTCAGCCCGGCCGGTTGATTTTCAGCGGGCGAGATCGGCCACGATGGCATTGAGCACGATCATGCCGGATCGCGTGGCGCGAAGGCGCGAATTGCCGATGGGCTCCAGCAGCCCGTCGCCTGCCAGCGCGTTGATGCGCGCGGCATCCAGAGTCTGGCAGGTCAGGTCGTGGTAGCGGGCGAGATCCAGCCCCTCGACCAGGCGCAGGCCCATCATCAGCATCTCGTCGGCCTGCTGGGACAGGTCCAGCAGCTCTTCCTCGGCGGTGCCGTGGCCCTGCGCCTCGACCAAGAACAGCCATTGCTCGGGCGAGCGCTCGGCCATGGTGACGCGCCGCTGCCGGCCTTCCGCAAAGCGGCCATGGGCGCCGGGGCCGACCCCGGCATATTCGCCATAGCGCCAATAGGTCAGGTTGTGGCGGCTTTCGGCGCCGGGGCGCGCATGGTTGGAAACCTCATAGGCGGGCAGGCCATGGGCCTGCGTCACGTCCTGCGTCAGCTCGTAGAGATCAGCGCCAAGGTCGGCATCCGGCATGGCGATCTTACCAGCCTTCCAAAGAGCCTGGAACGGCGTGCCCTCCTCGATGGTGAGCTGGTAGGCAGACAAATGATCCACCGCATGGCCGATGGCCAGTTCCAGTTCTTCGCGCCAGCTATTGAGCGTCTGGCCGGGGCGGCCATAGATCATGTCGAAGGAAAGGCGCGGGAAGGTCTCGCGGGCAAGGCGGATGGCGGCCAGGGCTTCTTCCGCATTGTGCAGGCGGCCAAGGAATTTGAGGTCACGGTCATTCAAGGCTTGCACGCCGAGCGAAAGGCGGTTGACGCCAGCCGCGCGATAGCCCCGGAAGCGGCCGGCATCGGCGCTCTGCGGATTGGCTTCCATGGTGATCTCGATGCCGTCCGGCACATGCCAATGCTGCGCGATGGCATCCAGAATGGTGCCGACGGTTTCCGCCTGCATCAACGACGGGGTGCCGCCCCCCATGAAGATGGACGTCACTTCCCTTGGGCCGATGCGCGCCCGCATGGTGGCGATTTCGCGGACAAAGGCCTCGGCAAAGCGCTTCTGGTCAATCGCCTGATGGCGGACATGGGAGTTGAAATCGCAATAGGGGCACTTGGCCGCGCAGAAGGGCCAGTGGACATAGACGCCAAAGCCCGGCGTCCCGTCATCTCGGTTGATGCTCATTGCGCGCCGAGTTTCGCCCGCGCAAACAGCGCGAAGGCGCGGGCGCGGTGCGACAGGCCGAGATCGCCGCGACCGGCCTCCCAGCCATG
>JBGSQC010000282.1:0-6798 GCA_041738295.1 Zhengella sp.
CACGGTGCTGCGCCTCGGTGATGGCCGCTTGGTCGTGGAACGCGGCCCGGATGAAAACCGCCGGATGCTCCGCAATTCGCGAGACGTCGTGATCGAGCGGCTGCCCGGCCAGCGCCAGCGCGAGACCATCACACGCCCGAACGGCTCCAGCGTGGTCACCATCTACAACCGCTATGGCGATATCATTCGCCGGTCTCGCATCAATCCCGATGGCCGCGAAATTGTCATCTTCATCCTGCCCGCCGACCGCTGGGACCGCACGCCCGGCTGGGATCGTGATCCGGGATATGATCTCCCGCCCATCGTCATTGGCGTACCCTATGACGACTATATCTGGGAGCCGGAACAGGCCTCGGCTGACGACTATTATGACTTCCTCTACCAGCCGCCGGTCGAGACCTCCGAGCGCCTCTACTCTGTTGACGAGGTGCGCCGCTCCGCCCGCCTTCGCCAGAAGCTTCCCCGTGTCGATCTGTCGACCGTGACCTTTGCGCTCGGTTCGGCAGAAGTCCGCGAAGGCGACGTTCAAAAGCTGGAAGCCCTTGCCGAAGGCATGAACCGCATCCTGAAGGAAAACCCGGGCGAGACCTTCCTGATCGAAGGCCACACCGACGCCATCGGATCGGAAGAGGCCAATCTGGCTCTGTCTGACCGCCGCGCCGAAGCTGTTGCCGTGGCACTGACCGATGTGTTTGGCCTGCCTGCGGAGAACCTGGTGACACAGGGCTATGGCGAAAGCGACCTCAAGGTTGCCACGGAGTCTGCAGAGGAACGCAACCGCCGTGTCACGGTACGCCGCATCACGGCGCTCGTCACCGACAGCAACGCGCAGGTTTCAGCCCGCTGACACCGGTTAAGGCGCTAGCCATGATGAAACCCCGCCGGCCAGCCGGCGGGGTTTTGCATTTCCAGGCTCTCCATTGAAAACACCCGGTAACAAGGCTTGATCGCCACCGGGGAACCTTGTTCCGGGCTCGCCCGTTTGGCTGGAGACTGATGGAGAGCAAAAGGAGAACTGACATGAGAGACCCCAATTCCCCGACCCCCGGCCCCGCCATGCCGCATCCCGATCCGGCAAGACCCGTTACCGATCCGGCTCAGGAACCGCGCCGCAGCTCCTACAATGAACCCGTTGCCCGCACATCTTCGGGTGCCGGCGGGTGGATTGCCGCCGGTGTTGTTGCCGCTCTGCTGGCGATCGGCGCCATCTGGATGACATCGGGCGATACGACAAACCAGACGACCAATGTCGACCGTCCGGTTGAAGAGGGCCAGACCACCATTCCGGGCCAGACGGAAAATCCGCCGACCGGCTCGGTCACTCCGGAACCGGCCCCGGCTCCGGCTCCGCAGACCGATACGGCACCGACTGATGTTGCCCCGGCTCCGGCGCCTGGCAGCGACACTGTTCCCCCGGAACAGCCGGCGACGCCTGCTCCGGCACAGTAAGGTCGGGCATCAAACGGCAAAAGATTGGCCGCACCGGTTTTCCGGTGCGGTCTTTTTTTTGCGCATAGGCCTGTGATTGCAGGCGGGATCAATAAAGCCCGGACGATTTACCAGGTATTGCCAGCAAGGCCGGAAGCGGTGCCCGATAAGACGACACCGTGACCGGTTGAGCCAGGGCAGCGGCAGCCTCGCGTTCGGCCCGCCTCTCGCGCGCCCGTTCATTGGCTTTGGCGACACCGCGCCCGACCAGCCGCGCGGTCCCGACGGTCGTCTTCACCGCGGTCTTGGCCACGACGTAGGTTGTTGCCCCGGCAACAACGACAGCCGTGCCACATCCGCCCAAGCCAAAGCCGAGCAAGGGCAGCAGCACAAGGACAGCCATGGAAGAGGAACGGCGGGAATGAGAGCTCATGACCCATGTCCGCCCGATTCGGATTAACACAAGGTTATTGGGGCAGCAAAACTGTCTGAAAGAGACGATTGCACTGGCCCCCGATTTCCAGCTATCACATGCGCCGGGGCATCATTCGGACACTGTCACGGGAGACACCGCAGATGACATTCACCGCCAAGTCGATTGCCCTTTCCGCAGCCCTTGCGCTCGCGGCACTGGTAGCCCCTGCAAATGCCGCCGACATGTTCGGGGCCATCGCCTATTCCCCAAATTCCGGTGCCTGGGGATGGTCCAAGGACTATACCAGCCAGAGCGAGGCAGAAACCCGCGCCATGGATGAGTGCGAAAGCCGCTCCAATGGCGAGGAGTGCCAGGTGGCCTCGTGGTTCCGCAATGCCTGCGGCTCGCTCGCAACCGGCCCAGACGGCTGGGGTGCCGACTGGGGCAACGACCAGTGGGAAGCCGCAGCCAAGGCTCTGGAGCGCTGCTCCGAACATTCCATGACCTGCACGGTCAAGGAAAAGATCTGCGTCCAATAACGGCCTCCGTCGAGCGGACGGAAAGTGCCCCTGATCACACGGCAAACGCTTCTTAAAAAAGAAGGATTGCCAAAATGGCATGAGCCATGGCTAAATCAGGACAAGGGGCTGCACTAACCAGGCTGGGGGTTCCCATGATCCGGACTTTCGTGAAATCTGCCGTTGTCGTGTTGCCACTGATGCTCGCAACCACGGCATCCGGCTTTGCCGACAATTTCGGCGCAATTGCCTATGCCCCGAACAACGGGGCCATGGGCTGGTCCTATGACTATTCCACCAGGGCCGATGCCGAAAACCGCGCCATGGACGAATGCCGTTCGCGCGCCAGCGGCTGCCGCATCGCCACCTGGTTCCGCAATGCCTGCGGCGCGGTTGCTTCCGGCCCGAACGGCTGGGGTGCCGACTGGGGCAACAGCCGCGAGCAGGCCGAGCGCAAGGCCGTGCGGCGCTGCTCGCAGCATTCGCACTCCTGCTCGTCCAAGCGCTGGGTTTGCACGACCCGCTGACCTGCCGAACAGCAGCAGCATCAACCCGGTAGCGATGCCGGGTTGATGGCCGCCCCCGGCAGACAATGCCGGGTTCTTATACTTCGGCAAAGCGTCAGTCGGCGCGTGCCCAGGTCTCGGCATCGCAGAAGGCGTCCCCGATGGCGCAACCCTTGATCTTCAGCTCATCGCCGAAGACCATGGCCGTGCCATTGAAAGACAAGAGCCGCATTTTTTCCGGGTGCTTCATGGCCGAACCGCGCCAAATGTCGCCCTGCTTCTCCATGCCGTGGCACATTTCGAAGCCGGGCTGAGTTCCACCTGAAATCGAGCAAGTGAGCTTGCCGTCGATCACAGCCGCCGTGACGACGTCACCATTGGGCCGTTTCCACTGGCCCTCGATCTCGTCTGCCGCCGCAGCCGGTCCTGCTGCCAGCAGGAGCGCGGACACAATGATCCCCTTGATGCGCATGATTTTTCCTCCAGATGTCCGATATGCCGGACTTGTTTTCCCGAACGCCCCCTGACGCCCGGTCTTTGGGAAAAATCTTACCGGCAAGCAGGCCAACCGCAATTGCGGCAATCCGCCGCATGCTGTTAATTTGTCGCATCGACCGAATGGCGTTAGTTGCGGCAAAGCTGTGCGGTTAACATCTTCTCGCGCATGCGATAACAACCACCTGCCCCGATCAGTCCTTTCCGGAAATCATCCCATGAAGCGCCTTGAACTTGCCGTCGAAGCCGTCATCCTTGCGTCGCGCTGGCTGCTGGTCGTTTTCTACTTCGGCCTCGCCATCGCTCTGGCCATCTATGCGCTTTCCTTTGCGGGCAAGCTCATGGAATTCATCTCAAAGATCACCGAACTCGATGACACTGCAACCATCCTGAAGATGCTCGGGCTGATCGATGCGGCGCTGATCGCCTCGCTGGTGGTGATGGTCATCATCTCCGGCTACGAAAACTTCGTCTCGCGCTTCGACAACTCCAATGGCGAAGTGCACTGGTTGGGCACGATTGATGCCGGCTCGCTGAAGATCAAGGTGGCTTCCACCATCGTGGCGATTTCCTCCATCCACCTGCTGCAGATCTTCCTGAACAATGCCCAGTATTCTGGCGAACAGCTGATGTGGCTGACCATCATGCACATGGCTTTCGTCTTCTCTGCCTTTTTCCTGGCCTATATCGACAAGATCACCCAGTCGGGCAAAGCCGCGAAGAAACCAAAGGCGGATGACGTTCCGCAAATCTGAGGTCGGCAACAAAAACCCGGCGTCTCCGCCGGGTTTTTTCTGTCTATCCAATGTCTGGAACCTTACTGGTCCAGGAAGCTGCGGAGCTTTCGGCTGCGGCTCGGGTGCTTGAGCTTGCGCAGCGCCTTGGCTTCGATCTGGCGGATGCGCTCGCGCGTCACCGAGAACTGCTGGCCAACCTCTTCCAGCGTGTGGTCGGTGTTCATGCCGATGCCGAAACGCATGCGAAGCACGCGCTCCTCGCGCGGCGTCAGCGAGGCCAGCACGCGCGTCGTTGTCTCGCGCAGGTTGGCCTGGATGGCCGCATCGATCGGCAGGATGGCGTTCTTGTCCTCGATGAAATCGCCGAGATGTGAATCCTCCTCGTCGCCCACGGGCGTTTCAAGGCTGATCGGCTCTTTGGCGATCTTCAGCACCTTGCGCACTTTTTCGAGCGGCATGGCGAGCTTCTCGGCCAGTTCTTCCGGCGTCGGCTCGCGGCCGATCTCGTGCAGCATCTGGCGCGAGGTCCGCACGATCTTGTTGATCGTCTCGATCATGTGGACCGGAATGCGGATGGTGCGCGCCTGATCGGCAATCGAACGGGTGATCGCCTGGCGGATCCACCACGTCGCATAGGTGGAGAACTTGTAGCCGCGGCGATACTCGAACTTGTCGACGGCCTTCATCAGGCCGATATTGCCTTCCTGGATCAGGTCGAGGAACTGCAGGCCGCGATTGGTGTATTTTTTGGCGATGGAAATGACGAGGCGAAGGTTGGCCTCCACCATTTCCTTCTTGGCGATTGCTGCCTCGCGCTCGCCCTTCTGCACCTGGTTCACGATCTTGCGGAACTCGAGGATCGAGATGGCCGTTTCCTGCGCCAGATTCTGGATCTCGGCGCGAAGGTCGGCAATCGTGTCCTTCTCGTTCTTGGCAAATTCCTTCCAGCCCTTGGCCGAAAGATTGGCAATGCGCTTCATCCAGTTGGGATCAAGCTCGTTGCCCTGGTATTCCTCAAGGAAGCTGTCGCGCTTCACGCCATAGCTTTCGGCAAGGCGCAGCAGGCGGCCCTCGTTCTGCACGAGGCGCTTGTTGATGTCGTAGAGCTGCTCGACAAGGGCCTCGATGCGCTGGTTGTTCAGCGACAGCGACTTCACTGCCGTGATCAGCGTGTCCTTCAGTTCCTTGTAGCGGCGCTGCTGGCTGGGCGACAGGGTGCCGGCGGCCGCCATGCGGTTTTCCACCTGCTGGTCCTGCAGCTTGCGCAGCTTCTTGTAGGTGTCGGCGATGACATCAAGCGTTTCCATCACCTGCGGGCGCAGCTCGCCTTCCATGGCGGCCAGCGACAGGCTCTGCTCGTCCTCTTCGTCGTCTTCCTCTTCCGGGCGCGTATCGCCGCCGACATTGGTGATGTCGTCATCGTCGCGCCGGCGCGGCATGCGTGCCTGGCGTTCCTTTTCCTCGCGTTCCTTCTTTGCCGCCTCGATCTCGTCGGGCGTCGGAACGTTCGGCACCTGCTTGGCCTCGGGGCCGGCATAGGTGGCTTCAAGATCGATGATCTCGCGCAGCAGGATTTTGGCTTCGTTCAGTTCGTCACGCCAGATGATCAGCGCCTGGAAGGTCAGCGGGCTTTCGCACAAGCCCGCGATCATCGTCTCGCGGCCAGCCTCGATGCGCTTGGCAATGGCGATTTCGCCTTCGCGCGACAGAAGCTCCACCGAGCCCATCTCGCGCAGATACATGCGAACCGGATCATCGGTGCGGTCGGTCGGCTCGCGCTTTGCAGCCGTTGTGACAGCCGTCGACTGCGACGTGGTTACTTCGCCATTGTCGTCGTCGTCATTGCCGGGATCTTCCTTGACGGCGTCCTCGTCACCCTGCTCGTCATCCTCGACGACCGTGATGCCCATGTCGGAAAGCATCGACATGGTGTCTTCGATCTGCTCGGAGGTGACCTCCTCGGAAGGCAGAACGGCGTTCAACGCGTCCATGGTCACATAGCCGCGCTTCTTGGCGGCCTTGATCATCTTCTTGACAGCGCTGTCGGTCAGGTCGAGCAACGGCCCGTCAGGCGCGTTCGTTTCGGTCTCGACCTCTTCCTTGTCCTTGCTTGCCATGCTTGTCCTGTACTCCGGAAGGCGGGCGACATCGCCCTGCCTCGGTTGAAACCCTGTGGAGCGGCGCTCCCGTACCCACTAGATGGGACTTTGGAACCGCCTATCAAGGGCGCGTTAAAGGCCGATTAACCCTGGATATCCCCGCCAGTCCCTCATCCTGAAGTCTGACTACCAGATTAACAGGTGCAGACCTGTCTGATTCCGCCATTCCATCCGCGCGTCAACCCGCCTTCGCATGATTCGGGCGAAAAAAGCGAATCAGTGCCACATTTGTGAGCCGTCAGCCCTGCCGGCTGCGTCCCGATGCCAAACCGAAGCCTTCGACGATGGCTTCTGCCGCGCGCGCCTTTCGCAGTTGCACCTGAATGTCGAGAAGTGTGCGGTAGTTCGTCTCGCTCGGATCGGTTGCCAGCGCCAGTTCCGCTGTTTTCAGTTCCCGGTTCAGCCCACGCGCGGCAGCATGCAGATGCAGCGCCTGGCGGAACCCTTCGCGCGCATCGGGAAGGGCTGCCTCCGGCATGGCCGTCCACAGCCGCGCACGACGCACCAGCGCCATCGCCTGTTCCAGCACCTCGTCCTGTC